>NZ_JBIAPU010000041.1:0-83573 GCF_042888465.1 Streptomyces sp. NPDC002888
GCTCGAACAGCTCCCACATCTCATCCGGCACCAGGCGCTCAACGATCCCCACGAAGACACACTATCTACCGGACCAAATGAGACGACCTCTAAGGCCGGCGACGACGGCGTCGAGGTACTGGCCGAGGCCGGTGACGAAGGAGTGCAGGGCGGGAAGATCGTCGGCCTGGGACACTTCTGATCCACTGATTAAGGTGCCGTCCCTGCCGGTTGTTCATCAACTCGGCGAACGCGCGGACGTGGTGGGCAGTGCGGTTGAGGGCGGGACAACGGGCCAGGATCACCTTGAGCTGCTGGGCCTGGTCGTCGGTGAGGCGGTCGGGATGGCGGGTGAGCCAGCTGGTCACGTTCCTCACTGACGGCGCCTTGCGGGGCGGGCCGTGCGGGAAGGTCTCGCGGAGCCTGGCCACGTAGACCTTCACGACGTTCTCGCCGCCGGGGTAGCCGCACTCGCGGACTTCCTCGAACAGGCGACGGGCGACGGGCGACGGGCGACGGGCGACGGGCGACGGGCGACGGAACCACGATTCAGCCGACGCCGACACGCCCACACCCCGGAGCAGGAGATAGGGGGCCGCTTACGGCTCTATCAGCAGTCAGCTGTCGATCTGGAAGCGGTAGACCGTGGACTGTCGGGCCTGAAATCCAAGACGTTCATACAGTCGGTTCGCCGCCGCACGATCCTGTCGGGAGGTGAGATCAACCGTCCGGGCACCTGCTTCCCGGGCGATCCGCAGAGCCTCTTGAGTGAGAAGGCCGGCGACTCCCTGTCCTCGCGCCGCAATGTCAACGACCACATCTTCGACGCGGGCCCGCAAGCCGGACGGCAACGGCAACAACACCAGTGTCAGAGTGCCGACGATCGCGTCAGGCGTTCGGGCGACCAGCAACGTATTGGCATCACAGTTCACCATCCGGTCGATGGCATCGTGGTCAAGAGGCTTGGCGGTCGAAGACAGCTGCGGAAGCAACCTGCTGAAAGCGTCGACGAGCCCTTGACTCGCCTCCCGGATGATCTCTACTCGGACGTCCATGTCGGGAGCCTATCCGGCGCCTGCCGCCCCCTTCCAGAGCCACATTCCGCAGGTCCGACCCTACGGAGCGGGGACGCATCGGGGAACCTGACAAGTTGTCTGTCAGTTCTCAGTGCTGTTGTCGTACCGAACCTGAGGACGGCGTTTTCGCTGTTCAGGCATAGGCCCGGTGATTCCGTGGGAGTGGTGGCCTGTCGTGTCATCGTTTCTGGAGAGTCCGTGGATGCCGTCGGTCGTGGGGTTGCTGGAACAGCGTGAGCTCGCTGCCCGCCGTCGGGTGGACGAGCTGCGGGAGGAAGCCGACCGGCTCCAGGCCGAACTGGCCATGGCCGAACGGGATTGGAAGGAGTGGGCCATCGCCCGCTCGCGGGTCGGCGAGGTGCTGGCTCCGGTGGACAAGAAAGAAGACCACGCCCGAACCCGGCGGATGATGCAGGCCCAGGTACAGGCTGAGGAGACACCTTCGCCAGCGGCCCGACCTGCGAATTCACAATGAAATAGATCAATGAACTGGCAGCGGTTCACCAGGTCGTCTCTTGTGCGAAAAACTTCGTCGCCTTGCGCAGGATGTCCCGTTCGGTGGCCAGTTTCTGGTTCTCCTTGCGCACGGTCTTCAGTTCCGTACGCAGGGCCGCTATCTCGGCCTCCAGCTCCTGCCTCGTGGCCTCGCTCACCGGGACGTCCTTCGTGTTCGTGCTCGTGGCGCCGCTTGGACCGCGGCGGGCCCGCTCGGCCCGCACCCGATTGCGCAGCGTCTCCCGGCTGATCCCCAGGTCCTTGCCGATGCCCTCGAAGGTATGGCTCGGGTCCGACAGGTACAGCGCGACCGCGTCCGCCCTGAACTCGGGCGAGTAGACCTTCATCACCATAAGAGATCTCTCCTCCCCGGCCCCTGGTGGGGCCGGGCTCAGAGGTGTCCACCACTCGGGGACAGGCCCTTAGAGCTCCCGTGGTTACCTGCGCCGACGCGGCATCGAGCAGACCATCCCGAAGAAGACTGACCAGCAGCGACACAGGCACAACCGCGGCCGCCGCGGCGGCCGACCACCAGCGTTCGACCGGCACACCTACCGCCAACTCAACATCGTTGAACGCTGATTCAACCGGCTCAAGGGCTTCCGCGGCATCGCAACCCGATACGAAAAGACCGCCACCTCCTACGAAGCGGCGGTCACACTCGCGTCATTCCTGCTCTGGGCAAGATCCGTTTGAAGTCGGACTCTAGCCTAACGAGCTCGTGCATGGTTGGCGGTGGCGCGTCGAGGAGCGCGGTTTGCCCTCGGGGTTCACATGTGCGGATCGCCGGGAGTGGTGGCGGCCTGCTGGAGCCGGCGTCGGCGAGGATCTCCACCGCTGGCCCGTTGGCCAGGAGCGTGACCAGGCCCAGTTGCCGGGCATGGGTGATGCCCGCGCAGCTGGCCGGCTCGGCCGGGCTGCAGAACAACACCCGGCCGTCGGCATCCGTGACGACCATGGACTTGACGGCGTTCTGCTTGTTCTTCCCGGAGATGAACTTCTCCCGGTCCTTGCGTCCTGCGGCCGGGCGGCGGACCCGGATCTCGGTGCCGTCGATGATCCCGGTCCGTCCACTCGCACCGAGATGGCCGACGACCTCGGCGAGCGTGCGCAGTCGGATGCCGGGCGCGACGGTGCAGCCGCGGCCCGCCAGCAGGGGCCGTACTTCACCGATTGCGCGCGTGATGGTGGAGCGGTCGACGCCGAACCAGCAGGCCAGTACGTCGTGAGTGGCGCCGTGGCGGAGGTGGACGAGCGTGGCCAACAGGCGGTCGACGAAGACCAGTTTATGTTTCGCCCCGGCACCCACGGCCCGGCGCCGGGGGCGTGCCGTGAGCACGGCCTGGTGCCGCTCGTGCCACAACGGGCCGATCTCGATGATGAGTTCGGCGATCACATCGGACGTCAGCCCTGTGATCCGCTGGCTATGGATGATCACTGCACGCGCCTGGTTCCCCGCCACACAGACCATGATCAACGATCACCGTCTTCAACGCGCCACCGCCAACCATGCACGAGCTCGTTAGGGAACCGGGAGGCGCTCTACCGGCGGACCGCCGAGATCAGTCCGCCGGGCCGCTCCTCGCGCTGCGGCGGGGTGCTGATCGGGCGGCCGTAGGCGGCAGCGCGCTCGCACAGGGTGTGGCTGCCGGCCTCCCAGCCGTGCCCGGCCAGCCAACCCACCGGGTCGTCGGGCATCTCCGAGACCCACATGGACGCCGCCGATCCCGGCACGGCGTCCACGCCGAAGCGCTCGATCACGCCGCGCGAGCCCAACGTCAGCCCCATCCGACTGCCTGCCGCCGACTGCGCGCTGATCCGGGCCAGCAGCAGCTCCACCGCGTCCTCGGGCAGATAGATCAGCAGTCCTTCGGCGATCCACACGGTCGGCACCGCCGGGTCGTGCCCTGCGGCGGCCAGCGCGCCTGGCCAGTCCTCACGCAGATCCACCGCGACGGTGATCCGCTCGCAGCGTGCGACGGCCCGCTCCTGGCGCAGCACCGAAGCCTTGAAGTCCAGTGGCGCGGCGGTGTCGACCTCGAACAGCCGGGTGCCCTCGGGCCAGTCGATCCGGAAGGCCCGGCTGTCCATGCCGGCGCCGAGCAGCACGACCTGCCGGACCCCGGACGCGGAGGCCTGCTGCAACAGGTCGTCGAGGAACTTCGTCCTGATGACGATGGAGTACGACACGGCCAGTCGGCGGCGTCGCGCGGCCTCGTCATCGGGCAGCGGCGGCGAGGAAGGCCACAGGCCGCCGGCGGTGGCGAAGGCCTGTGCCAGTGGGTCGCGGAACAGCGCGTTCTCCCGCTCGGTCTCCAGCGCCCGCACCCTGGCCACCCCCACCGCCGTGGCCCACACTCCCGACGGCTGCACCCGCTCCTGCTCATCAGTCACCGCGCCAGCCTAGATGATCGATTCCAAGAGGCCCGATGAGTGGAGCCAGGTTCATGCGCGGCCAGCCGGTCATGCGCGCACTGACCGTCTACGACCACTGAACCCCTTGGAATCGATCACCTAGATCCGGCACACCATCGATCATGTCGGCTCAACGAGTCGTCCACCAGCTCGTCACCGGTCCCAGATCAGAAACAGTTACTCAGCTTGTTCTTTATGGTCTGAGTCGGTTTCGTTCGGTGATGCTCTCGGGTCGTTTCACGGTCTTGCCCACGTCGTAGCGGGTGGCGGGCCGCCGGTTCTTCGAGCCAGGTGGCCTTCCCGGGCCGGGTGTTGAGGGTTTCGGTGCACGGGCGGGGCAGGACAGGTGCGGCCGGAGGTTCCGAAACCCCCGGCGGACGCGGGCCGGGGTGAGTCGGCCGGGCTCGGCCGGCTTCTCCCACGGCCGCCGCAGGTCGGCGGCCGCGCCGCGCAGAAGGCGGATCTGGGTGTGCGCGGCGATGATCAGCCAGGTCCAGCGCTCGCCGGCTTCGGGGGTGCGCAGCTTCGGACGGGTCCACCCGAGGGTCTGTTTCATCAGCCTGAAGAGATGCTCGATGTCGAACCTCCTCAGGAACGCCTGCCAGCGCACGTCGGCGTCCTCGCTGTTCAGGCCGGTGGCGGACGAACAGAGCCAGAGCGGGAGGGGATCGCCTCCGCCGGGCAGGCGGTCGACCTGGAGGCGGATCAGCGTGCCTTCGATGATGGGGAGTTCGCCGGTGTGGTCGATCCATGCGGAGCGGGTGGTCAGGCGGGGGTGGATGCGGTCCCAGGCCATCGCGCGGGCGGTGCCGTACCGGTCGGTGACCTGCACGGTTGCCGCGTCCGGCTCGCCCCAGGTCTCCGGCCTGGCGAAGCGGAACTCCTTGCCGTGCTTCGGCGGTCGCCCGCCCTGGGGATAGGCCGGGGCGTACTCCTTGAGCGAGGGCGTCGGCCGTCGCATGACGCGGTCGGAGCGCATCCGTCCCAGTACCTCGACCGGGAGGCCGGTCAGGAGGTGGGCCATGCGCGGGGCGTCGTAGCCGGCGTCGAAGACGATGAGGATGTCGCGGTCGCCCAAGTTGCCAGCGGCCCATCTCGATCAGGTCCTCGACCACCCGGCGGAGCGGGGCGGCAGTGACCTCGGCGACGTCGTCCTCGGGTCCGAGACGCACGGCGTCCAGGAGCTGGCACCAGGATGTGCGGCCCGATTCGAAGGCGGCGACGAAGGAGTACGGCCAGCCGGGGATGAACTGGTCCGAGGAGCGTCCGCTGCGGCCGTAGACGTGACAGAACAGACGGTCCGCGCTGGTCGGCGCGTCCGGGCGCAGCCAGTTGCTGACGTCGGCCGCCAGGACCAGGCGCCCGTCGGCGGCCCGCGGCATCGGCAGACCGGCCAGCACCTGCCGCAACCGGGGCACGTCCACACTCCCGCAGTTCAACGCCTCATACATCGCGCCGTGCCCGCGCCGGTGCTCGGCCACCAGCGTCAGGTCCCACCGGCGAGGTCACCGGACCGTCCGCGCACAACAACGCGTCCACGAGGTCGAACAGTTCGTCCCCGCGCGCGGTCAGGCAGTCGAATAAGTCCTCCCGGAAGCGTGACGCTTGCGCGAACGCCTCCCCGGGACCGGTGGCAGGCAGCAGACTCACCCTCACGGCCTTCGTCTCGATCGGTGCACCTTGGTCGGAGCACATGATCAGGCGAAGGCCGCTTCAATGTCCGGCGAATGCCCAGGTGAGTGATCCAGTTCGAGATGTCGTTCGATGCCAGGCACGGGCGCTGATGCCTCAGCTAGCGAGCAGGGCCTGCATCCACTGGTCTTCGCGTTGCTCGATGTATTCGGCGTCGTTTCGCCAAGCGTCGCCGTGGCCTTCAGCCCACAGCCTTGCCCAGGGCTGGGCTCCTTGGGCTGCCTGGTCGCGCAGGAAGTCGTGCATGGAACGCGTACGGCGCCCCAGTAGAGGCACCAACCGACGGCGTTCGGACTCAGCCAGCCCGTAGGCGTCGGCGAAGACTCGCAGTCGGTCCGCCGCGTCCGGGCTCTGCCAGTCCGGATGCGCGGACAGCGGGATGAACCCGTGAATGGCGTATGCGACATCGCACAGGCGCGAGCCGGGACCTGCAGCGTCCCAGTCGATGAAGGCCCACCGCGCCTCGTCTGCGACCACGAGGTTCCAGGGGGCCAGGTCGTTATGGGCGATGATGTCACTGCCCTCAGCGGGGATCAGCGTCTGCCACCGCGCATCGGAGGGCGCCGTGAAGTCCTGCACGGCGTCGTGGAAGTCCCGGATCAGCCGTGCCACGCGAGCCAGTTGTCGAGCGGGTTCCATCAGCGAGAACCGGTCGGGCCAGACCACATCTCCCGGCATGAAGGTCAGGACCTCACGCCCCTGATCGTCAATGCCGAGCGGACGAGGCGCCGCGCCGAATCCCACCTCGTGCAGGTGGGCAAGCAGGGCATGCACAGCGGGAGTCCATGGTCCGGTCGGACGGCGAACGGTGTCCCCGACGCGAACGACACCATCACTGACGTTGCCACCGGCCAAAGGCTGTTCATCATCGTGCCGCATCGAACCAGTGTGTCGGATCAGCTCGTCATGATCACCCCATTAAGGGGGAGCGTCAGAGTAGGGACGGAGGTTAAAGAACAAGTTGAATGCCTGTTCCTGATGCGGCCATGCCATGACGGTATTGGTGGATCCTGGGTTTGTTGCGCGGGCCCGTGAGTCGTGCTTGGCTCGCTCGATGAACTTTCTGTTGACGGCGAGTGGCCTGCGTAACGAGTCGCTGAGGGATGCGCTGCGGGACATGCTGGGAAAGCCGTTCGGATCGGCGAACGTCGTGTACGTTCCCACGGCATCAGTCGCCGAGCCCGGGGACCATGGGTGGTTCGTCGCGGACATGAACCGGCTGCACGGCCTCGGCTGGCGAGAGTTCGACGTCCTGGAGCTGAATGGCCTGCCCCGGCAGATGGTGCTCGACCGGCTGCTCCACGCCGACGTCATCTATGTTGGGGGCGGCAGCCATTACCACCTCGCGCGCAGCATCACCGGCAACGGCCTGGCCGACGGCTTCCTGGAGGCGCTGGAGAGCCGGGTCTATGTGGGGTTCAGCGCCGGATCAATGATCTTCAGCCGTAATCTCACCGGACACTCTGCCGACGTCATCGGGGACACCAGGGACCTCCACGTGCTCGGCGCGACGACCGTGGAGCCGCCGTTCGGCCTCTTCGACTGGTATCTCAAGCCTCACCTGTACTCGCCGGATTTCCCCGAGCGGGACGACGCCTGGGCTGATCGCATCGCTGCGCGAACGGACTTCCCGATCTACTTCATCGACGACGAGACGGCCGTTCGTGTCAGGGACGGCAAGGTGGATGTCATTTCTGAAGGCCGGTGGCGGTTCCATCCGTGACTCAACGCGTGGTGGGGAGCCCCGGACAGGGCAGTGCGGCGCCCAGGGGCGCGCTGATGCGGAGCTGCCGTTGTTCGACCCGGCGTTGTTCGTAGGCCGCCCGGCGGCAGTGGCTTGAGCACCATTTCAGTGGACGTCCCAGGGAAGCTGTGAGGAGTGGACCACCACAGATCCCGCAGTCTTGTCGGCGGAACCCTCTGAAGAAGGCGTTCCGGCAGATACTTGAGCACCATCGAAGGTCGTTGTCCGAGCCGAGGTGTTCACCGCGTTGCTGGCAGTTGGACGTGCTGGGCGGCCAGAGTTCGGGTGCCCGCCTGGGATCGCGTCGCAGGCGGGCTGCCTCTCGGCATCGTTGGGAACACCAGCGAGCCGAACGCCCGGTCACCTGGACTGTGATCTGGGAGACGATCAGATGTCCGTCGCATCCGATGCAGCGGCCCCGAACTCCCGACCGCCTTGCTGGCTTCGGCGGCGTCGCACCGGTCCCGCGTGACTCCGGCAAGATCAGCGGGAACCTGCGGCGCCCGCAACGCTACAACCGCCCACCGCGCGGCCGCGCCCCGCGAGCCGGTCGACTGGGCGAAGGTCGGGCGTCGCTCGGTCCGCCGGCGTGCCCACGGCATGACCCACCCGGAGGCGGCGGCCGCCCTCGAGGAAGCCCGGCTGCAGCGGCACCTCGAACGCGACCGCGAGGACCTGGCCGACGATGAGCGCGGCCCGGCCGAACGTGCGGAGTGGGCGCGCATCGTGCAGCTGCTCGCCAACTCCGGCGGCGTGTACGCCCCGGACGCCGACGCCGTGGTCCAGGACGAGCTCGCGGCAGACGCCGAACGCGAGCGCGAGAAGCAGCTGGAGGAGGAGAAGGGCCTCCAGGAGGAGGAAGCCGAAGCCGCCCGCCGTGCCGCGCTCGCCCCCGACGTCCTGCGCCACGCCCTGCTGCGCACCCTGACCCGCACCGGCCTCCTGGGCTCGCTGAGCGAGGACGAGCGGGCCGCCGTCAAGCCGCTGCCCGACTCCGACCCCGCGGCCGCGCTCGCCGTCAACGCCCTGCTGGCCCGCGCGCACCAGGCCGACGCCGGCCTTCGCTCCGGGGACCGCGTCGCGATGGGCGACGCCGACCAGGCCCGGCTCCCTCACGTGCGCTCGGGCCGCCTGGGCGGTGGCGCAAGTGACGCGGCGGTGTCACGATTCGCAGATCGTCCAAGTGCGCTTTGTACCGGGGGTGTTGAGAGTGCAGGCGTTGGCCGAAGACGATCCGCGGCAGGTGGGCGAGTACGAGCTGGTACGCCGCTTGGGTGTGGGCGGCATGGGCCGTGTGTATCTCGGGCGGTCGCCGACCGGTCAGTGGATCGCGGTCAAGATGGTGAAAGCAGAGTGGGCCGACACTCCGGGTTTCCGGCAACGGTTCGAGCGCGAGGTCCGTGCGTCGCTGGCGGTTTCCGGGCCGGGCACGGTGCAGGCGCTGACCAGCGACCCGGCCGCGCCCGTGCCCTGGCTGGCCTCCGACTACGTCCCGGGGCCCTCCCTCGACGAGGCTGTGCGCGGGCATGGTCCGCTGCCCGGACCCGCTTTGTGGCGGCTGCTGTCGGGGCTTGCCGAGGCCCTGGGCACGGTGCACGCGTGCGGGCTGGTTCACCGCGACCTCAAGCCGGCGAACGTGTTGCTGTCCTCCGACGGACCGCTGCTGATCGACTTCGGGATCGCCCGCGCCGCCGAAGACGCAGCACTCACAAGAACAGGTTTCCCCATCGGTACGCCCGGCTACATGTCGCCGGAGCAGTGGCGGGGGCGGGGGCGAGGGTGGGAGATAGGGGGCGCCAGCGACGTCTTCTCGCTCGGCGTGGTCCTGGCGTTCTCAGCTACTGGGCGTAATCCGTTCGGCTCTGGAGCGGGGGTGGACTATCGGATCGTGCACGAGGAGCCGGACCTGAGCGGTGTGCCGGACGACCTCGCGGCGGTTGTGCGCGAGTGCCTGGCCAAGGATCCCGGGCACCGTCCCTCCCTCGAGGAACTGCGTGCATGGACGGAGGAGCACGGCACCGACACCGCACACTGGCCGCCCGCCTCCATCGCGTCGGAGATTGCCCGAAGGAGCGAGCAACTGCTCAGCCTGGAGGCCGCCGATCGCGACGCGGGGCCGGGACATGACGGAGGCCGGGTACCACCAAGCACTGCGGCTGTTCCCCCCACCGAGGCCGTTCCCCCGACCACCGTCGTCCCCCCGACCGCCGACCTGCCAACGGCCACAGCGGTCCCGGCGGTACCCGTTCCGCCACCGGTCATGGAAGATTCCACGATCGTCGACCTGCCAACAGCCACAGCAACCCCAAGTGCACCGAGCGACGCATCGGTCACCCTCGACCCACCGGCCACGGTTGAACCACTGACCGCCATCGCCCCACCAGCTGGCCCCGCCCCACCAGCGGGCTTCGGCAGTCGGCCCGGCTTCACCGCCCCGACGCACTCAAGCCCACCGCCGCCCTCGCGAGCGCCGTCCTCCAGGCCGTCCGTCGAAGGAGCGAGGGTGTCGACAGGCACGGCACCAGCCAGTGGCCCAGAAGAGCAGGTTTGGATAGCGCCCTGGGTGCGCAGCTGGGCGCTGGGCCACCCGCTGCTGAGCCTGTTCGGCTTGCTGCCGATGTCCGTCCTGTTGGTAGCGGGACCTGGCCTCAAGGCGCAGGCCCGCGAGCATCCGACGACAGACAAGGACAGTCGTTGGTGGCAGGAACTGCACCACTGGGCGATGGACGACGACGGGTGGCGGGTGCCATGGACGGTGGTCCTCATCGTCGCCCTGGTAGCGCTGCAGTACTTCCGTGCACGACTCGAGCGCTGTTCCGTGGACGGCATCCGGACCTGGACCGCGGCCACCGGCGGGTTCTGGCTGTTGTGGTCGGTCATGGTGCCGCAGACCATGTTCTGGGTCATGGGGGTGGGCGACGCTGCCGAGGAAGAACTGCTGAGCGATTGGTTGGTCAACACCGTGAATGTCACATGGTGCGCTCTGTTGGCCATCACGCTGGCGGCGCCGTTCACTGCGGTGGCGGGTGTGATCCGCG
The DNA here is from genome assembly GCF_042888465.1 of Streptomyces sp. NPDC002888. Lineage (NCBI taxonomy): Bacteria > Bacillati > Actinomycetota > Actinomycetes > Kitasatosporales > Streptomycetaceae > Streptomyces > Streptomyces sp. NPDC002888. Next base: position 10,440 of record NZ_JBIAPU010000041.1, read on the forward strand.
TGCTGCGCGGATTCTTCGGTGACGTAGGGCGACCCCAATGGCCTACCGTGGTGGCCGGAATGGGCAGACACTCGTCTCATGGCTGACACGGCGGCGTTTGCCCGGGACTACGGTCTGCGGGCCATCCGCGGCCTTGGGAAGCTCCACGGGGGCGGCGGGCTTCGTACAGCCGCCCGTCCTGATCAGCCCGCAGACGGCCTCGCCGGAGATGTCCTACGAAGCGATGAAGCCGCGTATCCCAATCAGCAAGCCGGAGGTCCTGCGGACGTCACCCCGAAGGAGAATCTATGAACGCTGCGCCGGGCTCGACATAAATAAGGGAACTCACCACCTGGGGGCAGGCGTGGGAGGAGCAGGCCGGCATCGCCAACGGCGGGCGTTCCACCGAGCCTCGGGCGCCCGGAGCTGGTTGACCCAGCGTGATCGTCACGCGTCTGTCTCGTCTCACTGAAGGTTGACCGTTCCCAGCGAACTTTTGAGCGGGTCGAGCGCGGCGGGGCCGTCAGGTATGTGGAGGACTGGGCACATTCAGTTCATGAGCGAGACGCACCGGCCTGGACCGCGCGATCGTCGCGATCAGCGTCAACCCCGAGCTGGGCACCCCGGTGCCCGACACCCTGCTGCGCGACTACGTCGACGACGTCGACGGGGTCCGCGTCATCTACTACGTCACGACCCTTCGACCGCTCATTATCTAGGGTTGTCAAGCAAACCCGCTGGTAGTTGGCGTGCATGCCTATGAGCCAAATGAGGCAAGTACGAGCCTCGTTCGGAGCCCCGCCAGAAGGCGACGGGCCGGTACCCAGCGCGACTCGCTGTACGTGCTAAAGCGCCACAGTTGGCGGAACCTGCCACTGGTGTTCGACGTCGACGGAACCGCGCTGCACAGCCATGCAACCAGCCGAATACATTCAGCTAACGCAGCAAGGGCGCGACCCAATACTCCAGTTGCAGGCCAGGAAGACAAGTTCCAAACTGAAGCTACTCATGGGAAACCCGCTCCTGTAGGAGACTTCAGCTATGGCCACAATCCATCAGCAGAAAGACTACTGGGTGACATCTCCTTCCATTCTTCCCGGAAGTGCATACTGGCTCGGTTGGACAGTATCCGACTCCTCCGCCATAGGCACATGGACCATGACCGGGACTCCTGCCGACTTCCCATCCGGGGACTACACAATGTCGGTTCGGGAGGTCCATGTTACTCGGCACACCTACAAGGTGGGCGACGTTCAAGCCGTTGACGTCTACGTCGGGGCAAACTTCAACAATACCGGAAGTCGGCCAATTTCGGCTTGGTACACAGTCCAGACTCGCGTCAGCTAGTTCAGCAAAGCATCCACCCGCTGATCTCGGGCCACCCGTGAAGATTAAGAGGGTCGGTCCGCGCACTGAAAGAATAGCACGGAGAGATGAATCCTAGTGAAGGAGGCGGGCCTCCGCGATGAAGTTTACTGCCATTCACGACCGTCACGGAAACATCGAAACCCTAGTCGCTAGTAGCGATGGTTCATCGTCACCGCGAACGGAGATGAAGTCAGGTCAGTACTGCACGGAAATTAGCGGTTCTGACATACCGGAAGCTCCTGGGGACGGTATGAAGGATGAAGAGATATTCGAACATCTGAGGGAAATGCTCACGAACTACCGGGTCGATACAGAACACGCTCCGCCGAAGTTCACGCGGAGATCGTGACATTGTCCCGACCACCCCTCCAGATAGGGCGCCTTGGTGATCTCCACTCGGCGAGTCGTGGGCGCCGCGTCTGACACTTCGCCGGAGCGACAAACGGCCTAGAACACGCCCCCGTTTCCAGCATGTCGCTATTGAGGTATTCCTGACCGATTCCGAAGTGTGCAAATACCTGGTGGATCTCGGTCAACGTCAGGGAAGACATCAAAGACTTATAGTATCCGGTGCTAACACCTCCCCCCTGAAACTCAAGGGAGCCGACAAACGCTTGAAAGTCGGGCTCGGGGAGTTTGGCGAAAACTCCATCCTTTTCGTTGGCTCGAAGCTCATATAGGTCATCCTTCGACCGAACGATCCAATCCGCATCACTCTCGACCAGGGCGCGGTACCCTTCGCCGTTTTTTGCGAGCTTCGACTTGTCGATGGGAGCGATTTTCATCTCGTGAGCCTCCAGGCTGACTACAGGGTGGACGGCGGCGGGCCGGAGACTCGCATGTCATGGCCACCGACTGCCGGGAACTGGCCTGCGCTCGGGTCCCGCATCCCAGCCTCGGGCCTGCGGAGCCGTCCCGCATTTGATGTACGTCCCTTCAGGTAGGGGATATCCGTGGCGGTCAGCTACGCCGTAGAGGTGCGTCCTGCCCTGGCCCATCAAGAGGAGGCCCCTAGCCTCGATCGTTCATGAGTCCCCGTCGGTTTACTGACGGGGACTCATGAACGATCGAGGCTAGGCGGTGCTCGGGCTGGTCGACGAGGTGATCAGCGTGCGCGCAGGCGTACCGGCACAGCACGGTCAGTGAACCGCTGACTCTCTGAGTGCGGCGTTACGAAACCAGCAATGGATGCTGTGTGACAGGCAGGACCGACTGATCCTCGACGGTTCGCTCCGCCTGGCTAATCTCGGCCCAGACGGCGTCGAGAGACAGGCCGAGGGCGTCGGCGATCGCTGCGATGGTCGGGAAGGCGGGGGTAGCCACACGGCCGGATTCGATCTTCCGAAGAGTTTCCGGCGAGATGTGCGAAGCGAGCGCCACGTCCAGCATCGAGCGGCAACCCCGGGCTCGGCGGAGCAGGGCGCCAAGGCGCTGTCCGCGTTCTACCTCGGCGGGGGTGAGCGGCAACCTGACCATGACCCCATTCTAATACCGGTACAGTTAGACCGGGATAGTTATTGGACATACATGAGAGGTCCCCCATGATTGAGATCCTGAACTCCTCGCGGCTCGAGCGGGCGAGGGACACCGGCGCCTTGGTCGGAAACATCCTGCACACGCTGAAGCAGCGCAGCACGGTCGGGACGAACCTGCTGGACATCGACCAGTGGGCCAAGGAGATGATCACCGAGGCGGGAGCGCAGTCCTGCTACGTCGACTACGCGCCTTCGTTCGGGCGCGGCCCGTTCGGGCACTACATCTGCACGGCCGTCAACGACGGAGTGCTCCATGGGCGGCCTCACAACTACACGCTGGCAGACGGGGATCTGCTGACTCTCGACCTCGCCGTAGCCAGGGGCGGGGTGGCCGCGGATGCCGCGATCAGCTTTCTGGTGGGCAAGGCCAGGCCAGCGGAGAGCGTCGCGATGATCGAGACGACCGAACGTGCACTCGCCGCCGGCATCGCCGCCGCCAAGCCTGGGGCGCGCATCGGCGACCTCTCCCACGCCATCGGCACGGTCCTCAGCAAGGCGGGCTACCCGATCAACACCGAGTTCGGAGGCCACGGCATCGGCTCGACCATGCACCAGGACCCACACGTCGCGAACACCGGACGGCCCGGCCGCGGATACAAGCTGCGCCCCGGACTGCTGCTCGCCCTGGAGCCCTGGGTCATGGCCGACACTGCCACACTCGTCACCGACGCCGACGGTTGGACGCTGCGCAGCGCGACAGGCTGCCGGACCGCGCACAGCGAGCACACCATCGCCATCACCGACAGCGGAGCCGAAATTCTCACCCGACCGTAAGGGGGTAGCGCCGAGTCCGCCAGATGCGGCTTGAGCTGGAACTGCCGCCAGATCCGGCCCACGGTCGACTTCGACAGGCCACTGTGCTGCGCCATCGACGTTCGCGACCAGTAGTGGCGTTTTTCGGCAGCTGTTCCAGCGTGGTGACTACCACCACCTCCACCTGATCAACGCTGATGGTGGGCGGCCGGCCCGGCCGGGGCTCGTCGACCAGTCCGTCCAGCCGCTCGGCAAGGAAGCGTCGCCGCCACTTGCGGACGGTGTCCGCTGGTCACCCGCAGATCCCGGGCAACCGCGACGCTCGGCGGTACTTCCGGCCCGCACACGCCAGCACGATCCGGCGCCCGCAGAGCCAGGGCCTGGGCCGATGTCGCCCGCCGCGTCCACCGCTCCAACTCAGCCCGCTCGTCATCAGACAGCAGCACCGGCTCCAACTTCGGGCCCCAGGCGGCCTGCGGCCCCTGCGCGCCCTGGACGCCACCGACGACTAATGACCGGGCGCCGAGGCGGTCCGCGGATGGCGGAAATCGTGGCGCGGCCGTTCTGGCCGTACTGCCGGGCGGCCGGTGTTCGTCAGGGTGTCTTCGAGTGGGGGGCGTCTGTTGCCCTGCTGTGTACTGTGCCGGTGAGTTCGGTCTGTGAGAGTGCGGCGAGGAGTTGCAGCTTCTCGTCGCTGTCGCTGTCCTTGTCGGGGTAGTAGACGACGAGGATGACGTCGTCGATGGGGAGTTTGTCGCGGTGGAGGCGTAGTTCACCGACGACGGGGTGGTGGACGGTGGTGGTGCCTCCGTCGAGACTGCGGACGTCGTGTCGGGCCCACAGGATGCGGAACCGCTGACTGGACAGTGCGAGTTCTCCGACGAGTTCGACGAACCGGGGGTTGTCGGTGTCGTCCCCGATGGTGGTGCGAGGAGCGGCGACGAAGCTGGCGGCGGCTTTGGCCCAGTCCTGGTGAAAGGCTTGTTCCTCGGGATCGAGAAAGAGGGAACGAAGCCGGTTCTGGCCAGGCCGCAGGCGCGGGGAGAGCGCGACGGCCATGGGGTTGGAGGCCAGGACGTCGAAAGCGCGCCCTTCGACGAACGCGGGGATCTGGAGGTGGGCGAGAAACTGGTGCACCCGTGCCGGTACGTGCTCGGGCCGCTTGCGGCGCGGTGCCCTGGGGCGTGCTGCCGTGAGGCCGAGCAGATACGTCCGCTCGATGTCGTCGAGACACAGGACGCGCGCGAGTGATTCGAGGACCTGCGGTGAGGGATTCTTGTCGCGGCCGCGTTCCAGTCGCAGGTAGTGTCGGGGCTGATTCCGGCGAGCAGGGCGACTTCCTCACGGCGCAGACCGGGCACGCGGCGGTTACCGCCAGGCGGGATCCCTGCCTGCGCCGGGGAGACCAGCTCACGCCGGGCGCGAAGGTAGCTGCCGAGCCGGTTGCCGGATTCCTCATCCTTCATACCGACACCGTAATGCGGCTTGCTGTCCCGGCGTCTGCGGTCTTTGGCTGCTGTGGTCGGCCGGGAGACCGGCCACGATCCCGACGGCTCGGTCGCTGGCCGGGTACGGGGGGATGGGGGCTGGTCGCCCCAACGCTACGCGGTCTGCCTCTCCTTCATGCACGCAGCCGTCGGCAGGTGGCGGCAACAGACTGCTGACCGTCCTACACGTCCACCGACCTGCTCGAATGCGCGCTGTTCCAGACCGCATGGCAGTGAGCCGACTCGCGCAGCTGCAACGGCGACGGGGTGTGGAGTCAGACCCCGCGGTGGTCGGATGTCCAGCAGAAGCACACGGTTATCGGTCATGTGGTGGGGATGCTCGGATGACGTGCTGCTGGAAGGCGATCGAGGCCTCGGGGGTGCGGGAGTGCGGGTCATGAAGGTGGGACATTCAGCGTGCCCCCCGGGGGGCAGGCGGACGGCTCCGCCTGACGCCCGGCAATTGGTGGCCGCCCCGATGTCCGCCATCACCTGCCGTTCCACGGCATCACGGACCCAGCGCCCTTCCTGCGCCTCTTCGATGGCGGCTGACCAACACTCCCATGCGCCGTCCAGCCGGACTGTGAACGTATCCATGCCCACACGTTTCCACGCGCGACGCCGTCGGCCTTGGAGGCCGAGCAACCCGGGGACAACTGATCAAAGAGGGGCGACCGAGGAGCTGTGGGCGTCCCTGCTCTGACGGCTGCAACCCCTGGGCACGGTGAGGAGTCTTGTGGGGTGATGGTGTAGGCGTAACGAGGGGGTCTCCGCGTGTTGTCCATGCGTTCGTCATCCCGTTGGGCCGTGCCGCTGGTGGCGGGTCTGCTCGCGCTGGGCGCGGTCCCGGCGGACTTGTTGGGCGGCGCGCAGGCCGCGCCCCGGGTCCCGGTCCGCGACGACTTCAACGGCGACGGGTACGCCGACCTCGCCGTCGGCGCCCCGGGAGCCACCGTCGGTGGGCAGAGCAAGGCGGGCTACGTGGCGGTGACGTACGGCGGACCGCACGGGGTCTCCAGCAGCCGACGGGCCGTCATCAGCCGGGCCACGGGCGGCATTCCGGGCAGTCCGGTCAAGGGCCAGGGCTTCGGCACTCAGATCGCCAAGGGCGACCTGAACGGAGACGGGTACGCGGACCTGGTCGTCGGGGTCGCGACCCGGACGGGCGACGCGGTCGTGGTGTGGGGCGGGCCGCGGGGCCTGTCAGGCGGCGGGGTTTCCATCCCCGCCTCACGCGCGCTGACCGGCGACTTCGACGGCGACGGCCGGCTCGACCTCGCCCTGTTCCGCACCGGCGACTCACCGGGCGACGACCCGCTCGGCACCACCGCCACGGTGTGGACCGGCCCTGTCGGCCGCTCCGGCACCCCCGCCCGCACCAGCGCCCTTGACCCCGGCCGCCTCCAGTACGTCGACGTCAAGGACGGCGCCACGGGGGACGTGAACGGCGACGGCCGGGACGAGCTCGCGCTCGGCGTCTACTGCGGGGAAGGCAGCTACTGCACGGACTTCTACACCGGCTCCGCCTCGGGCCTGAAGTACCGGCGCGACACCATCCCCAGCGGTGACGGCGGCGTCGCCCTGGGCGACCTCAACGGCGACGGCCACGACGACGTGGCTGTCGGCTCCGCCACCGACTCGACGGTCACGGTGGCCTATGGCTCGGCCTCCGGGGTCCGTCCCCGCGGCACGTGGAAGTCGTACACCCAGGACACGCCGGGCGTGCCCGGAGCGAACGAGACCAACGACCGCTTCGGCACGGCTCTGTCCGCCGGCGACATCACCGGCGACGGCATCGACGACCTCGCGGTCGGCGTCCCCGGCAAGGAACTCGGTTACGACGACGGCGCGGGCGCCGTCGTCGTCCTGCGCGGCAGCCGGACCGGGCTGACGGGCCGGAGCGCTCAGGCCTTCACCCAGGACACGGCCGGCATACCGGGCACGGCCGAGCCGGGCGACGCCTTCGGCGCGCAGGTCGCACTCCTCGACATCAACCGCAACGGGTACGCCGACCTGGCCGCGGCGGCTTTGGGCGAGGACGGCGGGAACGGAGCGGTCTGGGTGCTGCGCGGCCGACCGACGGGCATCGTGACGGATGCAGCGACCGTCATCGGGCCGAAGGCGATCGGCGCACCGTACGCGAAGGCGGAGTTCGGCCGGGAGCTGGGGTAACGGAATTCCGAGCTCGAACCCTGCCTGCGAAAACGCTCGACGGAATTCTTCGAAGTCTTCCGGCGAGCGTCGAGCGTGTCGAAGCACCCGTTGGTGACGGAACAGCACACCTACAGAATGAGGGCTGAGGATCATGAAGCATGCGCCCGAATGACTGGCACCTCACCGAAGACGTCGACGACTTCCTCGCCCGAGCCGGAGACTTCCTGCACTCACGGCCCGCCCTGCACACCATCCCGCTGACGGTGACCGAGAAACTGCGAACATATGGGGCGGACGCATACGGCGCCCAAGCCCCTGTCTTCGGCCGACTGGAGCGAGCGGGCAAGGTCCGCGCCACCTTCTATCGCGAGAAGGACCGGTCGGCTGGTGTGGGTCGAGTAGACCCGCACCAGCCGGCATGAGGACGGCGAGATGAGCGACGAGGCCGAACGGGGCAGCGGACCGGTCCCAGTCCAATATCACCAGTTCAACATCAGCGACGAGGAGGGGCCGACCGGCCTTGACCTGGGTCGCAAGCACAACGGACTCGTGCAGGTCACTGACGGCGTCACCATCGTGCTCACCGGTATCCACACCGGCAACGTGGACGTCACCGTCACGCTCCACGAGGCCGAACCCGCGCCTGACAGCGGTGCCTGGCAGGAGATCGTGGAGGTCTCCGCACACTCCACGTCGGGCGATCTCATGGTCCGCGGCCTGATGGACGACCTGGACGAAGAACTCCCCAGCCTGTCCTTCAGCGGCCCCGGCGACTACCGGCTGCGCATTCACGCCCGTGGCCGGGACACCGCAATCGACCTCGCTCCCGATGAGGTAACCGAGTGGTACCTCATCCAGGCGTGGCCAGCGGCCGCTGCACCGGCGACGGTGCTTCGCCAAAGTGACGACTACGGCGCATCCGTACGGGCGCACTGAGCAGCCCGCGCCTCTGCCCGCCCAGCACTGCTCGGGCGGGCAGAGGCCTGTACGCCGGCACAGCCCACCAGGCCGGCTGCCGTTTCCGTCGCCGTGGTGTCCAACTCCCCTTGTTTGATCCCCAAGTGCTCGCCAGGTCCTGGCTGGCGCACGCGGGGTGCAGTTCGCCATAGCGCTTTGATGTTCAGCTCATCGTCGAAGGCGGACCCCTGGGCTTGGGCATTCTGAAACTGACCGAGGCCGTGCCAGGGCCGAGACCGGTGATCGCCCAGCTGGTGCAGGCCAACGAGGACACCGTCCGGGATGTGAACCACCGGTGCAACGAGATCGGCCTGGCCTGCCTGGACTTTCAGTGGGCGGAAAGCCGTCGCCGTGTGGTCAGCCCTGACGGCGAGGACTTCGCCATCCGGACGGCCACCACTCGACCAGTCAGGCTCGGCCAGCTCTTCACCCGCTGGTCACTGCGCAAATAGCCGCCACCCTGCGCAAAGTCCACGGCCAATTGTCCGCATCGGCCGCGAAGCACGACGCAGCCTCCTCGCCCGCCCTGGCGACCGCCATCAGCCATGGGTATCAAAGCCGTTGTGATCGAGTATTGCTCGGATCTGGCTGAGCCACTCTGTGCCCAGCTGGCGCCCGTTTGGGAGTTGGTCGCCTCGATCCCAGCGCCACGTTGTGATCATCGCCAGCACGAGGAGCCGGCACTCGCGCAGCAAGTCTTGATTGATACCCGGATAGTGCTCGCTGACTTCTTCGGGGGCATGGGCGAGGTCGAATTCGACGGGCCCACGGCAACACGTCTCAAGGTCTATGAACAGCAACCCGTTCTTCGTGGTGAGCACGTTGCCCGGGTGCGGCTCGCCGTGCAGCAGCTGCTCGGCGCCGCCGCGCTCGCCGATCACTCGTCTCAGGCTTCGTAACGTGTCGCCGAGCAGCTCCCGGTCCGCGTCGGCGAGCGCCGGAGTCTGGTCGCGGTTCGCCACGAGTTGTTGAGCCTGCTCGACTCGATCCGTGAAGTGCGGCGTCGGGACATCGAGCTTGCGCATGCCGGCGTGCAACAGCCCGAGCCCATCGGCGTAGTCGGCTGGTGAGACCTTTCGAGGTGTCACAGGTTCGTAGTAGGTCCATAGCGTGACCACGAAGCCATCACGCTCATAGACGCGTGGCTCCACTCGAGGCTCGAGAGCAGCCACAGGGCACCCGGATTCGGCAAGCCGCTGAGCAAGCTCGACTTCGAACTGTGCGACCTGATGCGCTGCCGGTGCCACCCGGGCCAGGACGTCACAAGGCAGCAGACGCAGAGTGAGCTTGTTCGAATCATGAAGAACGATCACGTCGTCGACTGTCAGGCCAAGTGATGAGGCGGTCGACATGGCCGCGGCCACCGCACACGAGGCCTCTGACGCCTGCATCGTCGCCTGGCCCCTCTCCCCTTGAGTGCTGCCCCAACTCTCAAAGCGGTGAACCTGCGCACCATACCAAGTTGTCAGTAGAGAGCCGCAGTAGGGCGACGGGCAGGGCGCGACGGGATCCGGCCGGGAGTTGAGATTCCGGCTCATCGCCTCCGCGACGTACAACGCCGTCATCCAATCCGACGCGCCTCGTAGATCATTAATTCGGTGTTCGAAATGCTGTGTGCCCCTACAGTGAAGCCCAATGACACTCCTACATGTTCATGACCATGGGGGCGATGGCCCTCAACTGGTTCTCCTGCACGGTTACGCACGGTCGCTCGCCGACTGGGACGCCTCGGCCGCCCTGCTCACCGCCGGGCACCATGTTCTCGCCGTCGACCTTCCCGGGCACGGCCGCTCTCCCGGCATCTCCCCTTGGACCATCCCCACCGTGGTGCGGCACATCGCAGATGCGCTCGCTGCGCATGGCGTGCGGGAGGCCGTTGTGGTGGGCCATTCCCTCGGCGGACTGATCGCGGTCGAGTACGCCCGGGCGAACCCGGACCGTGCCCGTGCCGCCGTGACGCCTTTCCAGACCTGTTGTTGAGACGCCTGATGTCTCGGCGGCCTGTTCCAGGAGCGGGGCGGCCCTCTCGGGTCTGCGCAGGCACCAAGGGTCTCGGCCAGGGTGCATCGAAGGCCCGCGCCTTCGCCGTGGAGCCGAGGAACTGCTCCCGCGCGCGCACGAAGTCTTCCGACGACAGACCGTGCGGACGGAGCAGGGGCGGTACTTCGCTGATCTTCGGAGACTTGCGACACCAGGGCGGCAGGATCGTCGAGAAGGCCGCTAACGCTCACCGGTGGCTCGTCGACGCCTTGTCGTTCAGCCGCGGCGCCTTCACCTCGACCCACCCCGGCCGCAGTAGTGACCTGACTTGGCTGGTGATAGCCGTTGCGGACCACCAGGCGGCGCCCGTGCTCGTCACGTTGATCGGCCAACTCGGCTATATGAGCGTTGACTTCAGCCTCCAGGGTGGCGGCCGGCATTTCTTAGGAGGTGCTGGGCTACAACAGCTCAGAAGGGTCCGCGGTGCGTGGCGCACTGGCTACGTCGGCGTCGGCCAGGGCTACGCCGTCCCACCGCACGGAGCCTGCCGCGGGCAGGAGAGCGTCCTTCTGCGGATCGCCCGCATCGTCTTCCGCAGCCGGGTTCGGGGGCTGCTGCTGTCGGCGGGTGGCGGGTGTAGGGGCAGTGAGGACGGCGAGGCACGCGATGACGAGTGCGATGCCCACCCAGCCGGTGGCAGGGAGGCGTTCGCCGACGACCAGGACGGCGAGTACGGCCGCGACGACCGGTTCGAGCAGGGAGAGTGTGGTGGCGGTGCTGGCGGGCACGTGGGCGAGGCCCCAGCCGAAGAGGACGTAGCCGGCGAACATGGGGACCAACGCCATGTAGGTGCCGACCGCGGCATTGGACCAGGAGCTGATGAGCGGGGCACCGGTGACCAGCAGGACGGGCACCAGGAGCAGTCCGCCGAGCCCGAAGACGGCGCCCATCGCGGCGCGGGAGGGGATCTCGATGATGAGCCGGTGCGCGGCCCAGGAGTAGAGGGCGTACGTCGCCGCGGCCACGATGCCGAGGGCCACGCCGAGCAGCGTGGCAGCCACGGACGCTTCGCCTGCGTCGTCGGCGGCGTGAGTGGCTTCGGCGACGCACAACAGGACGGTGCCGAGCAGGCCGAGGGTGGCTGCGAGCGCCCAGCGGCGGGTGAGCCGACGATTGTCGATGACGCGTTCGATCAGGGCTGAGGCCAGCGGGGCGGTGCCGATCGACACGACGGTGCCCACGGCGACCCCGGCCAGGTGCATGGAGCTGTAGAACGCCAGGGGATAGACCGCCACCGAGGCGGCACCCAGCAGTACCGTGCCGCGCTGATCGCGCAGGCGGGGCGCCTGACGGGTGATCTGCGGCGCGGCAACGATCGCCTGGAGCAGTCCGCCCAAACCCATAGCGACGGCGCCGATGGCGAGCGGGCCCACACCCGGAGCGAGGGTGGCTGCCGTGCCCGTCGTACCCCACAGGACCGAGGCGGCCAGCACGCACAGCGCTCCGATTCCCGCGGACCGGCCGCGGTCGATGCCCTTCACAGCCGGTCCAGCAGGGTGGCCGCGAGCGAGCGGGCGTGCTGGACGCGGTCGCCGTCGCCTTCCAGGCCGGCGCGGGCCATGGCGCCCTCCAGGAGGAAGGAGAGGTGTTCGGCCATCGCCTGCGCCTCCTCGGGGCGGTCGGGCAGCAGCTGCTCCACGTGGCCGGCGATCAGCCGCTCGACCTCCTCCTTGTGGGCGCGGACCACGGCCCGGCCCTCGTCTCCGGCCGGCAGTTCGGCAGCGGCGTTGAGCAGGCCACAGCCCCGAAATCCGTGCTCGTAGGCGAACGCCGCGTGATCGGCGTACGCGTCGAAGACCGCCAGAACACCCTCGCGCGGACCCTGGGCCTGCTCCAGTCGGGCCCGGTACAGGCCGAGCCACTCCTCGTGCCGCGCGTCCAGGTAGGCCCTGACCAGGTCGGCCTTGGAGGAGAAATTGTTGTACAGGCTCATCTTCGCCACGCCGGCCTCGGCGGTGATCGTGTCGATGCCGGTCGCCGCCACGCCGTCGGCATAGAAGCGGCGTGCCGCCGCCTCCAGCAGCCGCTCCCGGGCCGGGCGCCGTCGTCCGCTCCCCGTCGTACTCACATCGGTCTCGCTCATCACGGCCCAAACTAGATAGGTAGATAGGTAGATAGGTAGATAGGTAGATAGGTAGGTCTACCTAGATTGCCGGACGGGAGTCATGGAAGCAAGGCTGCGCACATCGGCGACGGTGCGCAGGGTCTGGGTGCCGCGCGTCGGAGACGGCAGCGGCGGTTCTCTCGAGCCCTGCCGACGCGCCCACGGTGCCAGCGGAGTAGCCGTGAAGGCCAAGTCAAATGAGAGAGGGCGCCTGCGACGGCCGTGGCCGAGCGGCACCCGACACAGGACCACGATCCGAAGTGACGGAGCACGCCCGTTGGTTGTGGCCACGCTTCCGCGACGGCCGTCTGACGGATCGCCGCCGCGTTGGGAGCGTGCGGTCATCGTCGCCAAATCCTGTTGAGATGCCCCCGTACGTCGGACAGAGTCTGTGACCATGGAGTTCCTCTGCTACCACCGCGATCGGCCCGGCTCCCTCACGTTGCGCGAGGAGTTACTGGAAGAGCACTGGTCCTACATGGACCGGTACGCGAAGGAGTTGATCGCTCGCGGCCCGACCTTCGCCGAAGACGGCGAAACACCCACGGGTAGCGTGCACATCGTCGACCTGCCCGATCTCGCCACCGCCCGCGCATTCGCCTTCGACGAGCCCAACTACCAGGCCGGCGCCTACCGGGACGTGCTGCTGCGCAGGTGGCGCAACCTACTGGGGCGCACCATGTGGGACTTCCCTGGTGGGCGGACCGGTGGCACCCGGTACCTGGTGCTCGGCCTCGGCTCGGGGCAGGCCGCCGACCTCACCGTGCCGCCCGACCGGGACGAGCTGATCGCGTACGGGCCGCTGCTGTCCGACGACGGCGCCACCTGGCTGGGCACGGCGGTGCTGCTCAGGGCCTCCGACCCGGACACGGCACGCGCCGTCCTGACGCCGGACCGGTATGCCGACATCGAAGTCCATGACTGGGAGTTCGGCGGGCGGCGGTAGTGAGCCAAGGCCCCGCCACGGCGGCACCTGGCGGTTGACTGCAGGAGCGTGCCGGCGGATCTGATCCTCCGTCTGCGTGTGCGCCGGTTCTTCTGCGATCAGAGCCACTGCCGGCGCCGGACGTGCGTGAAACAGAGGGACGGCCTGACCGAGCCGCGACGTCCTACGCGACCGTGAGACGGGCTCGGTTGCCGCCTGGCTGCACGAGCACCCGGCGCCGAGATCGTGTGCCGTGATCGTCTGATGGCTTTCACCAAGGCCATCAGGCAGGTTGCGCCTGACGTCCGGGAAGTCGCTGATCGCCGGTATTTCCTCCAGAGCCTCTCGTCGGCTGCGGAAGGACGTGCCGTCGGCACCGCGCATGTCTGCGCCGACCTGCCGCCACGGACGCCGGAGCGCCGTCGACATTCCCGGCAACGCCCCCCTGGACCGCGTGCGCCAACGCCACAGGGACGTCAACGAATCAGCTGCCGCATGGCTGTCCCTCAGCGTCATCGGCCGCCGCCTGCAACTGGACCGCTTCGGCATCGTCGAAGGCCACATCAGCGATCAGTTTCGATTCGTGTCCGCCGCAGAGCTCGGGCACCGGACTCCCGGTTCAACCCAGCGGTCCGCGTTCCGTCACGTGGCGGACAGACTCCATGGCCCGGCCGAGCGCACCTGGTAGTAGCCGCGGCCCGGCCACTGGAACGTATGCTCCCCGGCACTGCCCTCGGCCACCGTCACCCAGTAGGCGAGGCGGTCGTCCAGAGCCTCCAGCTGGATCAGGCTCGGTCCTTCGTACTGCAGAACGCCCGGACCCGGTCCCCCTCGGTAGTGCACGACATCGGACCCGGTGCCGTCCAACCCGTCGTGGAAGCGGGGGACTTCTCGAAGCGGTGCCGCAGTCACCGTCCACGCCTCCCGGCCGCCGGCAGCAAACACTCGGAAGGCGACTGCTTTCTTCCCTTCCGGCAGCGGAATCCGGGCGGTGATACGGGTGCCGTCGCCGGACAGCCGGTAGAGGCGTGAGGAGCGCCCCTTCATGCCCTCAAAGCGCAGGTTGACCCGTGCCTGCGCGTTCGTCGAGAACACCATGACGGCCGGGCGGTACGACGGCATTGCCAGCTGATGTGTCTGCTCGCCGCTGCTTCCCTTCCCGCTGACCTGCGACTGCGGGGCGCTCAACGGCGTCGACGTACGAAACCTGGCCCCGTGCGGCTGTGCGCCAGGGAGTCCGCTGACCGGGCCCGGCCGCGGAGTGATCAGGCCCGGGCCCTCCGCCAAGCGGACCGCGTCCGCTGCGCACACGGCGATGTTGCGGACGACACCCCCAGCAGGCGCCCAGCTGACCTGCCGGGCGGCCCGCCCGTGCCGCGCGTCGAAAAAGCACAGCGGCATGCGCTCCGGCAGCGGCCGGCCGGCGATCAGGGCATCCAGACAGGCCAGCGCGTGCCTGCCCTCGTCCAGTGCGCGCAGGGCGTCGAGTGCGTCGGCCCGGGTCCGGTCGCCGACGAAGTCCCGCTTCGCCTGCTCGTATGCGTCGAGAGCACGCGCCAGCTCGGCCCGCATCTCATCGGTGGCGCCGGGCTGGCCGGGGCTGAATGAATGGCCGTTCAGGGCCTCGCCGAACGCGGTGATCTCGGCCTCGATCTCGGCGAGCGCCGACTCATCGCGTGCGCGCCACGGCCACAGTCGGCGGAGCCCCCCGCCCACCCCTCTACGCATGGTCGACATCATGCCGTACGACCCCGCAGGCAGGGCCTGAGGGCAGCATTTTGGCTCCGCTCAGCCCAGATCTGCAGCCTTGATCCTACGAATTGGGCCGCCTCCGGAACCTTGCCGTCGGCGTCACGTGCGGATGTACGTGCTCACCCCCCGGCCGGACTGGTCGAGGACCCTGATGCAAGGTTGCGCTCTCAGTGGCGGGCTCTGATGGTCCGGTGATGGGTCGAGCGGATGAGGACGGAGACCAGGACAGCCAGGTCAGCTGCGCCGGCAGCGTCGTCCGCGTAACGCGTGGTCTGCAAGGGGCCAGTCTCATTCAGTCGGACTCCCTCCAGTTCCAGGACATAGGCGAGGGTGAGCATGGCGAGGCGGGCGTTGCCATCGGTGAAGGGGTGGAAGAAGGCCACGTCCAGGTAGACCCTGGCCGCGCGGGAGGCCAGGGGGACTCGCAGGTCGGCGCTGTCGCGCAGACAATGCTCAAAGTCCCGCTGGGTGTGTGGCGTTCGTGCGTAGCGTTCCCGGCCGCCCTTGGCGAAGGCATCGCCTTGTCGGAACGGAACCTCAGGCACGCCAAGGACAAGCCGCTGCCATTCAGCAAGAAGCGCGAGGGTGAGGGGGCGCTTGTGGGAGGCGTCCGCGCGCGACTGAGCCAGCGCCGCGAGCAATCGGTCGGCTCGAGCCGGATTCGAGGAACGGCCCTGCGCATCACACCAGTTGCCGAGGCCGTCCACGGTCGCCTCGACCGGGGCCGGTGTCTCACCGACCGCGGAAGTCCAGTCGATCTGGTTCCTGACACGGCACCAGGCAGCCAAGGCGTCAGCGGTCACGGTAAGGCTGCTCTCCGGTCAGGCTTACGGCAAGATCTTCTCCCACGGTGTCGATCAGGGTCCGCGACGGTTCCGTCCAGCTCTTGAATCGTCCACCGATTGCGGTCTCGACCGCGTCCTTCGCACTTTGCGGCCCCATGCCCGTAGAAGAGAGGAACCACGTCAGCACCGTGCGGCAGAGCCCGTACCAGCCGCATTCGGCACCCGTGCGGTCCACTACCACCGTCACCAGTCGGGTGGCCGCCCGTTCCAGGTGCCAGCTGCGCTCCTCTGCGTCCGCTTCGGCGGGCGGTGCCAACTGGGCGAACCGCTCGGCCAGTTCCTCCAGCCAGTCGCGCCACTCCAGCAGCGAAGCGATCACCTTGGCGGCCGTCGCTGCGGGTTCGCCTATCGAATGGGAGGCACAGCACCAACTGGTGACGATGCCACCACCACCGCCCTCGCCAACCGCCCAGTGCCATCCGCAGACCCACCGGCCGTATCGGGCTGCCAGAAGCACCGTGACCTCGGTGGTGAAGCGATGATTCTCTTCCCATCCGGCATCGGCAGGAGGCACCATCGAGGCGATCGCTGTGGCGACCTGAGAGTCCTCCTCGTCGTCCCAGGAGAAGGCAATGAGATCGGGATCGACGGCAGACCACGGCAACCAGGCCGGGGCGAGCTCGTAATTGATGGCCGTGGCGTTCCTCCAGAACCGGGCAGGGCAGGACAGCTGAGCGATCGTGCCAAACCCTCGCGGCTTTGTCATGCAAGTTTCCGGCGCCGAGCAGCAGCCGCGGACGCGCATCGCGCGTTCGTAGCAGGCGGTCAACGGCCCGGCGCCGGGGTGACCTGCTGGGGACGAGGAGGACAACCGGCGCGTCGAGCGTGTGTGCCGTCGAACGTTGCCGGAAAGGGCCGGTCACGGCCCGGCTACCGTGGCTCCGCATGACCCTCACCGAAATCGAGACCACCGCAGAGCTGGTCCGGGATCTGCTGCGCGACCAGCACCCCGACCTGGCCGATCGCCCTTTGCGATTCGGCGCGCGTGGCTGGGACAACCAGCTGTGGCGGCTCGGCGACGAGCTCGCCGTCCGGTTGCCGTGGGCCACGCAGTCCGCGGACGAACTGCTGCGCAAGGAGCACGCCTGGCTGCCGGCTCTCGCCGCGCACCTTCCCCTCCCGTCCCCGTCCCGCAGCGCCTCGGCGAGCCCTCCGAGCGGTTTCCGCGGCCCTGGATCGTCACCACCTGGGTACCGGGCACGGCCGCCGACCGCTCCCCCGCCACACGCACGGCGGAGGCAGCCGACACCTTGGCCGCCTTCCTGACCGCCCTTCACCGGCCTGCCCCCGACGGGGCCCCGGCCGGCCGCGGCCGTGGGGGGCCGCTGGCCGACCGCGCCGAGCAGTTCGCCCAACAACTGGCTTCGGCCACCGAGCTGGGTCTCGTCCCCGACCCAGACGCCGTCCGCGCCGTCTGGGAGGACGCCGTCGCCGCGCCTCACTGGACAGGGCCGGCACTGTGGCTCCACGGCGACCTGCATCCGGCCAACCTCCTCACCACGGACGGCACCTTCTGCGGCGTGATCGACTTCGGCGACCTCTGCGCAGGTGATCCGGCCTGCGACCTCGCCGCGCCTTGGATCCTGCTGCCGGACGGCGCCGCCGACCGCTTGCACGGCGCCTACCGACCGGTCCCGGACCCCGCGACCCTGCGCCGCGCCCGCGGCTGGGCCGTGCTGCGGGCCCTGAGCGGCATCCTCATCGGAGAGGCCGGCATCCACGACCGCCCTGGAGGCAAGCCCACCTGGGGGCC
Source organism: Streptomyces sp. NPDC002888 (assembly GCF_042888465.1). Lineage (NCBI taxonomy): Bacteria > Bacillati > Actinomycetota > Actinomycetes > Kitasatosporales > Streptomycetaceae > Streptomyces > Streptomyces sp. NPDC002888. The sequence continues at coordinate 28,092 of NZ_JBIAPU010000041.1, forward strand.
ACCCGCACACACCTCACTGCAACGTCTTGTCGCGACGGTCCGTCGCTGATCAATCGACGCCCACGTGCTACGGCTCGAGCATGTCGGCCTGGTCAACGGTGACCGCAACGATGCCTCATATGCCTGGTATGGGTGATCGGGCGATTGGCTTTGTAGGTGAGTTGCGAGAGCGTCTGCAGCTCACGGGTGAGAGCACGCTCTTCCACGGGAGAGTGATGTCGCCGAGTTTTGAGAGCACCTGGGTGCTTGCTTCGGGACCATGGTTGTGCTTTGCACGACGAGGGGGCCGGGGTGCTGCCGAAGTCCATGGTCGATCCGTACGCGGCGATCCGCCGTGATGCACGTCAAGGCCTGTCGAACCGTGCTCTCCAGCGGAAGTACGGCGTCGGGTTTCTGATGGTGCAAAAGGCGTTGTCGTCGGCGTGGCCGGAGCCGCGGAAGCCGCTTCCGCCGAGGGTGACCCGGCTTGATCCGTTCAAGCCGTTGATCGACGAGATGCTCCGGGCGGACCTGGACGCGCCGCGCAAGCAGCGCCACACCGTGAAGCGGATCTTCGAGCGGGTGCTGGATGAGCACGGCGCGAACGAGAGCTCCTACCAGATGGTCCGCGGCTACGTTGCCGGACGCCGTGAGGAGATTCAGGTCCAGGCCGGCCGGGGTGTGGTGGAGGCGTTCGTCCCGCAGACCAACAGGCCGGAGGCGGAAGTCGACTTCGGGGACGTGACCGTGCGGTTGGGCGGCGAGGTGGTGACCTGCTACCTGATCGCGTTCCCGCCTGTCCTACTCGGGCAAGGCAGTGCACCGACCCGTTGACCGCACTATCGGCGTGTCCTGCGTGTTGGCGTGGTGAGGGCGAGGAGTCTCCGTTCGGGATGTGCCCGATGAGACGGAGATGCGATGGATCACGATGCGGAAATATCCGAGCTCGATGTGTCCAGCCTGGTGGTGGCGCGGGTCGGCAGTGTGGAAGCGACCACCGCCGCCACGCTCCCTTGGGGGTGCTCGATAGTGCGGGGCGGCCGATCGCACCGGTCAGCGAGTGCCTTCGGGAGGTATACTTGAGCTTTCCTACCTGAGCCTGCGCCAGTACCAGGCGCCCACCAGCGAGACGGTGCCGCTGCTGAAGATCAGCCCGTCCAAGACCGACCGCGAACGCGTCATCCCCGCCGACCCGGACCTGGTCGCGGTGCTCGCCGGAATCATCCGCCGCATCAAAGGCCCCGACGGGCAAGTCCCGCTGCTGAACCGGTACGACGGCTACGAGCGGGTCTTCGGCCCGCCGCTGCCGCACCTGTACCAGTGCCCCTCCCAGCACCGGCTGCAGGTCATCTCCGCGAACCGAATCCGCGAACTCCTCACCGATCTCGCCCTGCAGGCCGGCATCGTCGATGTCGACGGGACACCGCTGAGATTCATCGCCGCACGACTTCCGCAGGATTCTCTCCACGGAAACCGTCAACGGCGGCCTGCCGATCCACATCGCCGCGAAGCTACTCGGCCACTTCGATCTCAACACGACCCAGGCATACGTCGCGGTCTATCCCGAGGAGGTCATCCGCCACTACCGGCAGTTCGTCGACCAGCGCCGGACCCACCGCCCCAGCGAGGAGTGCCGCGAACCGAGTGACACCGAATGGCAGGAATTCCGTGACCACTTCAGTCTCCGCAAAGTCGCCCTCGGCACCTGCGACCGCCCCTACGGAACCCCTTGCCAGCATGAAAACGCTTGCGTCAGATGTCCCATGCTCCGCCTGGACCTGGCCCAGGAACCCCGACTTCTGGAGATCGAGAGCAACACCCGCAAACGTCTCAGGGAAGCCCAGCGGATGCAGTGGCTCGGCGAAGTCGCCGGTCTGCAGGAGAGCCTGCGACACATCGCCACCAAGAAACAACAGGTCAAGCGACTGCGAGAGCAAACTGGCCAGGGTGAAGCCGGAGAGAATGCGCTCGGGTGATCACACGTCCCGGCGCCTCTCGCTGGCCCTTTGCAACCATTGCTTGGCTGCGACGCTGTTCTCCCGGGCGACCCAGCAGTCGAAGTCCTCCACCAGATAGGCAGGGTCAACCGGCTTGAGCCGAATCTGTGCCCGCTCGTCCATCCACCAGATCTCGAAGTCAGTCACGGTCCCCTCAGTCGGCCATCTGGCAGGGTCGCGCCGCGGCATAAGGACGACATCGACGAAACCGCCTACAGATAGCCCCAGATCAACGAAAATGCCGATGGCACCGGGCTTGGGAACGTGTACGACGGTCCCGGTCAAGCACTCGCCGATCCGCAGTCGAGATCGCAGTTGCTCCCATGGTTCATCAACAGGCATCCCGCCATCCTGCCCGATCGGATCTATGGCTGGAGATCTTCGTGGAGTCCTTCGATCCTGCGACTCACTCCAGCGTGGGCTCCCCCTGCCTCCACCAGGCTCCAGCCCGGGTGTTCCTCTGAGACTTCGGCATCCCGGCCCTCGTCGAGGCATTCGAGTACGGCAAAGGCCGTATCGTGAACAGTGGCCTGAACCAGACAAAGCAGGTCACCCGGGTCGGCGCCAGCGGCTAGCAGCCGTTGAGCAGCAGGAATCGTAGTCAATGCACCTGCACGGGCCCACGAATCGACCGCCTGCCGGCGGATAGCCCGCAGTATGAGGAAGCGCGCGAGCTGCGGGATGTTCTCGCTGATCTCCGAGCGCGTCCAGCCTTCCGGATCCTCAGCGCCCAGTTCTTCGAATCGATCTCGCAGCTCACCCGCCAAGTCCTGCTTGTCCTTGGACAAGGTGGCCAACCAGTCATCCCAGGCATCAGTCATCGCACCAGCATGTCAGCACCGCCGAGCGCACCGGCGTCTGGAAGTCCATGACGCCTGGTGGGCGGCGGTCAAGGCCCACGGCCAACGGGACGGTACCCGCGCGCTCATCGAGGTCCTCCTTCTCGGCCGTCATCTACCCCACGAACACCTGGTCACCGGCCTTGCAGCGGCCCTGAAGACGGGCGCGTTGACCGCGGACGCCGTCGCGCTTGAGGCCGGCAAGGCAGCGGAGGAGGACAGCGGCACCACGGAACTCTCGCTGCCCACGGCCAGCCGGTCGAAGGTTACGTCCCTGACCTCGCGCCGCCTGGCTCACCTGCCTCCCGACAAGCGGCCGCTTCCCTCGGTCGCCCACTACGACCAGCTGCTGCGGCTACGTCGGCCGGACCACCCCCCATCCTGAAGGAGAACGACTGTGACCTCCCCCCGCCAGCGAGGACTCGCCGAGCAGGCCGCCACCGCTGCGGTCGACCAGGCATGCCGGATGCTGCGGCTGCCGACCATCCGATCCCAGTTCCCAGAACTCGCCGAGACCGTCGGCCGCGAGCAGATGTCCTACCTCGGATTCCTCTCAGAGCTGCTGCTGGCCGAATGCGACGACCGGGCCCGACGTCGCTCCGAACGGCGGATCAAGGCCGCCGGGTTCCCCCGCGACAAGTCGCCGCAGTTATCTGGGGTAGCGGTGTAGCGGCCTGGCAAGGTCGCTGTTCAGGAAGCTGCGGACGCGTCCGAAAGGTGGCTGAGGTTCATCCTCTGCCCAGTTGGAAGTAAGTCGCTGTCCTGTTGGAGTGGGGCATCCGTAGGATTACGTCATGACTGCCGATGCCCCGCTCACCCGAGAGTCGTTCCGACGCCTCCATCCGATCAACGCGCCCAGGCCGGTGTCTCAGTTGCCGGATCGTGTCTGGACTGACGAGGGCTGGGACCGGATCCGGCGCGGATATCGAGCCCGGGACATGGATGAGAAGTGGAACGTCTTCGCCGAAGGCGACGTCGTTTTCATGCACCGGAGTTGGACCGGTCACGGCGTCTATGAGGCCTCCTTTGCCCCCGTGGCTGGTGGTGGGAGGAGGATCGCCTCTGCTGTGGTGGAGGCCGATGGGAAGCGCTATCGGAGCATGGGCGACGAGTACGACCGTTTGATGATGGAGCTGATCATCAGCGCGATCGTCCTTGGTGAGCCAGCCACCGACCTCCGGGCCGGGCTCGTGGAGCTGACTGCTCGGGCTTCAGGGAAGAACGATCTTCCCTCGGGTGTGGTGGAGCACAGTGCTCTGGGATTGCGTTCCGGATCGTGAGCTCTGGGGCCAGGCGAGGGGACTGCTGCTGAGGTCGGTGTCGTTGATGTAGTTGCGTTCGTCGGCCTCGCGGACTTCGCGCTGACGGGGCCGGTCGGCGGGGCGGAACATGCGGGCATGGCTGTCGGTGAGCGCCAGCCACCGCGCATCGTTCAGTGCTTCGGCAACCTCGGCGCGGGCGTCGGTCATGACCCGGTAGAACAGGTCGATCGTCTGCAGGTTCTTATTGATCGTCCTCGGCTGGAGGCTGCCGCCGACCTCGGCTCGGCCTGCTGTGCAGACGCTCCAGGTCGTCGCTGATGTAGATGCGGCGGAACCGGCCGTTCTTCACTCGCACCCCGGCCGGGTGGTCTTGCCGGGGCACGACCTCGACGAACGGGGTCCTGCCCCGGCCGACGTGCCAGTCGCAGTGCTTGAGCGACAGGCACTCGCCCAGCCGCATCCCGGTCTCACTCAGCGTCGCGAACAGCAGCCGGTCGCGTACCGATCCCGACCAGTTCGCCTCCAGGAGCCGCAGGTAGTAGTCGTTCTCCAGGTCGGCCATCAGGAGTCTGCGAACGATCTCAACGAGCTCGTCCCGGGTGATGTCCGCGACCATGGGGCGAGCCGGCCTGGCCGCCTCCCTCGCGAACTCCTCCAGGCTCCTGCTTCCGTCGTACTCGGCGAAGTCGCGAGCCTCGTATTCGTGACCGGTCATCGCGTTGAAGGCCGCGATCGCCTCGCCCGCCGCCTCCGGGCGGGCTTCCAGCAGGTCAGCGATCCGCTCCACCTCGGCGCACAGCTCGTCCAGCCGCTGCCGGCTCACGGGCGGGGGCAACAACTCCGGTCTTAGCTCCACAGCCGCATCATGTCCGTCGGTGCCGACACGCCCGAGCCGAGTCCTCTGGGTGCTGCCAGTTCTCATCAACGTTTCTGAGCATCTCGATCAAGAACCGATGCCAGGCCCCATCGACATTCGCTCTCCGTTCTCACCTACGAAGCCAGGGCGATCGAGTCCGTCAGTGTCCTCGGGGAGGGATCCCGGCGGCAGCTGTTCGCCTTCATCCGGCGTGCCCAGCACCCTGTCACTCGTGACGGGACCGCGGCGAGGCCGCGGCGAGTGTGGGCATATCGCGCAAGCTCGCCGCCTTCCACCTGGACAAGCTTGTCGACGCCGGACTGCTGGGGGCCTGGGACAGGGATCCGGGGGCGGTCCGGAAAGTCGGCCGGCGACCCAAGGTGCATGAACCCCCAGGCGCTGAACTCCGCGTCTGCATCCCCGAGCGCCGCCACGAGGGACGGCCGGGGAGCGGGGTCGCGAGCTCGGCCAGGCTCAGCGCGAGCAGTGACGTGGCTGCTCTGCTCCTTCCCCGCCCTTCCCGGTTCCTTACCCACGAGTAGCGAACGCTTCTGTCATGCCGACCGGAGCCGCGCCGGTGTGGCCGGGTCGGAAGCCGCCGTTCGGGTCAGGGTGGGCGGTCCTTCCGGTGATTGTCGGGCGCCTGGCGAGCGCCGGCTGTCGTAGGGGGTACGGCGTCTCAGCAAGGAATGGGCCCGGAATTCGCGAGGAGATCAGGTATGTACGCAGCAGTCCGGCGGTATGAAGGCGTGACCGATCCAGCCGAGGCGGGTCGCCTGGTGAACGAGGGGTTCGTGCCGCTCGTGCGCCGGATTCCCGGTTTCGTGGCCTACTACTGGGTCGATGCCGGGAATGGAGTCATGGTCTCGACCAGCGTCTTCGAGGACCAGTCCGGTGCGGAGGAATCGGTCTCGAGAGCGGCGGACTTCGTAAGGGACAACCTCGCCGCCCTGCTCCCCAACCCTCCCCGTGTCATGGCCGGGGATGTCGTGGCTTTCGCGTAGCAGCGTTCCCGCGCGTCGTCCGCCGCCGGGCTGTCATGGCGGCGAGTCCTGCGTGGGTGGAGGGGTAGGCGGGCGTCCAGTCCAGTTGGCGCTGGGCCTTCGCCGTGGAGACGCGCAGCGTGGTCGACATCATCGTGTGGGCGTACGACATCGGCCTCATCAGCCACAGCGGGACGGGCATCGGCTTCGGCAGCCCGAAGTGCTCGGCCACGGCGCGGACGTGGCTGCCGAAGCCCATCGGTGTGTCGTCCGCGATGTTGTACGCCTCGCCGGGGCGCCCGCGCTCGACGGCGGCGACGACGGCGCGCGCCGCGTCGGTGAGCTCGATCCACGGCAGGACCCGGTCCCGGTCGCCGGGCACGGGGAGCTTGCGTCCTCTCAGCAGGGGCAGCAGGGCATCGGTGCCGCCGGGGCCGTAGAAGAGCCCGAAACGCAGTGCGACGCCCTCCAGACCCGGTGTGCCGAAGGTGAGCTGCTCCTTGATGCGCATGGCCGCGATGTGCCGTTCCAGTTCCGCGGTGCGGCCGCGGGGGCCGAAGGTGTCCTCCTCGGTCAGGGGGTGCTCGCCGTGGTCGCCGTAGCCGTATCCGAAGACCATCGACTCGGAGACGAAGCGCCGCGCGCCGGTGGCCTGCGCAGCCTCGATCAGGTGGGCGCTGCCCTCGATGCGCAGGGCGTTGGTGGCGTGCATGTCACGGTGGCGCAGCGGTGCGTCGCGCAGGGCGGTGGCGGCGTGAACGACCGTGTCGAAGCGGTGGCCCTCCACGGCGCGCAGCAGCGCGTCACGGTCCAGAAGATCGGCCCGGATACCGTTGGCCGGGCCCCGGCCCAGGCTCGTGACCTTGTGTCCCGCCTCGGTGAGGGCGCGGGTGACATGGCGGCCGAGGACTCCGCTCGCTCCCGCGAGGAGAACGCTCTGGTTCTGCACTCGTGTCTCGTCCTGGCTGTGGTTCGTGTGCGTCGTCATACACCTACGACCGGTCGGGCCCGCCGTAATGTGACATCCCAGCGGGCCGCCGTGCGAAGTGGAGGCGCTTCTTCGAATTCTCCCGGTGGGGGGTGAATGTCGGAGGCGATGTGGCAGGATCCGCTGCCATGTCGTCGTTACCCGCGTGGTGGTCAAGGACCGGTCGTCGTCTGCTTGTTGTCCTGCTGGCGCCGCTCGTGGCGGTGGGCGTCACCGTGGCCGACGCCGTTGCGGCGCCCCCGGCACGGGCGACCGTCGGCGCCGCGACGCCCGACGGCCTGCGCTACGACGTGACACTGCGCTCCGACAGCGACGGCTCGCACTGGACGGGCCGGCAGCGGGTGTCGTTCCGCAACGCCTCCCGCCTGCCCCTGCGAGAGGTGTACGTACGGCTGTGGGGCAACGGGGACGACGGCTGCGGCGCACCCGGCCGGCCCTCCCCCGTCAGCGTGACCCACGTGCGCGGCGGCACGGCGGGCCGCCTCACCGTGAACTGCACAGCACTGCGCATCACGCTGTCCAGGCCGCTCGCGCGCGGTCGGCAGGCGACCGTCGCCTTCGACGTGTCCATCACCGTGCCCCGGCGCAACAGCCGCTTCGGCCGTGAAGGTGCCTTCCGTTTCCTGGGCAACGCGCTGCCCGTGCTCGCCGTACATGATGAGAAGGGGTGGCACCTCGACCCGTACGTGTCCGTCGGCGAGAGCTTCTACGCCCTCGCCGCCGATTTCCGGGTACGCCTCGACCATCCCGCCGCCCTCAAGGTCCCCGCGACGGGCCGTACCCGCACCAGCCCGGGCAGACCCGGCCGCACCGTCACCCAGAGCACCGCACTCCGGGTACGGGACTTCGCATGGGCCGCGGGTCCCTTCCGTACGGCCACGGAGACCTCGCCCGGCGGCGTGCGCGTCAACTCGTACTGGGCACCCGGCACGCCCTCCGCGGGTGTGCGTCTCAACCGGAAGGACGCCACCGGCGCCGTCGACCGGTTCGGCAAGGAATTCGGCCCCTATCCGTACGGCGAAATCGACCTGGTGATGACCCCGGGCTTCGGCGGCGGCATGGAATACCCCGGTCTCGTCCTCCTCGGCACCACCGAAGATGGCAGCGCCGTCGTCCACGAAATCGCCCACCAGTGGTGGTACGGCATCGTCGGCAACGACGAATACAACGCGCCCTGGCTCGACGAGAGCTTCGCCCAGTACGCCAACGCCCGCTATTACGGCTGGGACACACGCGACTGCCAAGAGGAGGAGGACTGGCCCAGCGACGACGCCCGACTGACCAACTCCATGGCGTACTGGCACCAGCACCCCGGCGAGTACCACCTCATCTACACCGCCGGCTCCTGCGCCCTCGCCGAACTGGAACGCACGCTCGGCACCGGCACCATGGCCCGCCTGCTCAAGCAGTACGCCCGTGACCACTGGTACGGGGTCTCCACCACCACCGACTTCAAGAAGGCCGCTCAGCGCATGACGAGCAAGAACCTCGGCCCCTTCTGGGAGCAGCACCACATCCAGTGAGCCGGTGATGAGGGGAGCCCACCTGGTGCTGTGCCCTGAGTCGGAGATTCGTCGATGACATGCGCGGGGTGTGTGCCACAAGTACCTCCCGGTGCCGGCCCCGGACCGGTCCTGTTCTTCCATGGCCACCCGGCCGTGCGCGGGTGACGAGCCGAGGCTGGGTAGTGCGAGACACCGCGGAGCACGTGCGGCAGTATGCCGCTGTGCCCCTTGTGCCTCGAAGCAGCGAGCCTGCCGCCGCCGACCCGATGTGGATCCGTCTCGCGGCGGTCGGGGCGGCGGTGGTGATCGTCGGCCTCGGGTTGGGGTTGCGGGGCGCGGCGGCGGGGAGTGTGGCCAAGTACGGTGGGGATGCGTTGTACACCCTTCTGTTGGTCGCTCTTGTCGTGGTGGTGGCGCCGCGGGTGACGCCCCTGACCGGGGCCGCGAGTGCGTTGGCCGCCAGTTGGGCGGTCGAGTTCCTGCAGCTGAGTGACGTGCCGGCGGAGCTGTCCCGGCGCAGTGCCGTCGCTCGGCTCGTGCTGGGGTCCACCTTCAATCCGCCCGATCTGTTCTGGTACGCGGTCGGCGCGGCGGTGGGTTGGCTCGTGCACGCCGCGGTGGCGCGTCGCTCGGAGGGCAACCCGTAGGTCCGGTTCCCGGACTCCTGGCGGCACCAGTTGCCGGGCGACTCTTCCAGCGGCCTCGGCCCGGCCGGGCCGGGGCCGAGATCGAGCCCGACGTGCGCGGCCGGCCGGCAGTCTTCTACGCCGCCTGTCCGCCGACACCATGCCCACACCCGATGCACCCGGGCTGCTCACGTCGCGGATCCTCGACGGTGGCGGCCGCTGGGTCCAGCAGGAGCGCCCCACTGAGACCAACCGGCTCCTGACCGGCCGGCTCGGCTCCCCGCGGGCGGCGCAGGCGTGCACTACGAACTGGTAACGGACCACAACTGTAGGGAAATTGACGACGTCTAAACCGCCATGAAGATTTCTTTCCTGATTCATAACGCGTACGGGATTGGAGGCACCATCACCACCACCTTCAACTTGGCCCACGCACTGGCCGAGCGGCACGAGGTGGAGATCGTCTCCGTCCTGCGGCACCGGGAGCACCCGAACCTCACCCTGGACCCGCGGGTGTCCCTGCGGCCGTTGGTGGACCTCAGACAGGACAAGGAGCACGCGTTACATCTCAGACCTGCGAAGGTGTTTCCCCGCGCCGAGTACCGGTACCGGCAGTACAGCGAGTTGACCGACCAGCGGATCGGCGAGAGCCTCGCCACGACCGACGCCGACGTGGTGATCGGCACCCGGCCGGGCCTCAACGTGCACCTCGCTCTCCAGGCTCCGTCACACGTCGTGCGCATCGGCCAGGAGCACCTCACCCTGGACAACCATCCGCCGGGGCTGCGCACCACGCTGCGCCGGGCCTACCGTCGGCTCGACGCGCTCACCACGGTGACCGAGGCCGACGCCGCCGCCTACCGGCGCAAGATGCGGCTGCCGGGCGTTCGGGTGGAGGCCCTCCCGAACAGCGTTCCGGATCCCGTGCTGGCGGCCGCGGACGGCACCGCGAAGGTGGTCGTCGCGGCCGGCCGGCTGGTGCCGGTGAAACGCTACGACCTGCTCATCGAGGCGTTCGCCGCGGTCGCCGCCGAACACCCGGACTGGCAGCTGCGCATCTACGGCAAGGGTGAGGAGCACGACCGGCTGCGCAAGCTCATTGCAGAGCTCGGGCTGTGGAACAACGTCTTCCTGATGGGCGCGGCGACCCCCATGGAGGCCGAGTGGGTCAAGGGCTCGATCGGTGCGGCCGCCTCCAACTTCGAGCCGTTCGGCATGACGATCGTCGAAGCGATGCGCTGCGGGCTGCCGGTGGTGAGCACCGACTGCCCGTACGGGCCCGGTGAGATCATCAAGGACGGCGTCGACGGACGGCTCGTGCCCGTAGGGAACCGTGACGCACTGGGCGCGGCCCTGCTGGAACTGGTCCGTGACGACGAGCGCCGCCTACGGATGCGCCGTGCGGCCCTGGAGAACGCGCAGCGGTTCGCTCCCGGGCCTGTGGTCGAGCAGGCCGAGCGTCTGCTGGGCGAGGCGGTCTCGGCGAGAAAAGCGGGGCGGGCGGTCGTACAGGAACGCGCGGGCGTGCACCGCGTGCTGGTCAGCCAGGGCTTCGCCGCCCGCGACGCCGCGTTCTCCGCGGCGGGCAACGCGCGGCGCGCGATACGGAGGGGGCAGCGGTGAGCGCGGAACAGGGAGTGCAGCCGCGCGTCGGGTGCGTCGTCGACACCGGGGGCCGGATCGTCTTCGAGATGGTGTCGCGGTCCGCCGAAGGGCGGCAGTTGCTTCTGCGGCTGCGGCCGAAGAAGGGGCAGCCCGAGAAGGTCCTCCACGTCCTCGACCTGGAGCCCACGGACGACGGTGGGCGACGCGCCGTCCTGGACCCGAACACCGTGCTCGTGGAGGGCCGGTGGGACGTGTACCTGCTCAGGGAGCCGGAGGCCGAGCGGCAGCGGCTGCGCCCGGGTATGCGCGATCTGCGGGCCCTCGTCGACGGACACCGCCGGGACTGGCAGGCACCGCTGGCCGTCCGGGTCCCGTACGCCACCGCGGACGGTTTTCTCGCGGTGCGGTCCTGGCTGCGCCCCGCCCACGGGGAGGTCGACGCGATCACCCTCACGGACCGGTCGCTGACGGTCGGCGCGCGCCTGCACGGTGCCTCGCTCCGGACGGGAGCCGTCGTGCACCTGCGTCTGCGGGGCGGCAGCGGCGGCGTACGGGACCTGGAGCCGCGGGCCGAGGACGACGGCCGGAGCTTCTCCTTCACGGTCGACCACGCGGAGTTGGCCGCCGAGACGGTGGGCGGGAGCGGGGTCTGGGACGTGTTCGTCCAGCCCGCGGCGGAGGCGCCCCTCATCCGGCTCGCCCGTCTGCTCGACGACGTGGCGGGCCGCAAGGAGGTGTTCGTCTATCCGACGGTCACAGTCGGCGGAGCGGGCCTGCGCCCCTATTACACCGTCGACAACGACTTCTCCGTGGAGGTGACGAAGGCGGGCTGAGGCCCGGGACGGCGTGAGCCCGAACAGGGTGAACGCCGTCCGGCGCCGGGGATGCCTCCGCCGTGCGGGGCATCCTCGCGGCCGCCGGGGATGGCCCGCCCAGTCGGTGGGGGGCGGTGGGTGGCGGTGGACGTACCGCTCGCTGTTCTGCGGGCGCCGACCGAGGAGCACGGCGAGCCCTGGCCGTAATTGCACTTTCAATTGATCTTTCAACGCTGCCAGGATCACCTCGCTCGAGCGCGTCCCCACCGTCCTCGAAAGGCACCCGCATGCGCAGCAGACCCCTCGCTCTCCTCGCCGGCGCCACAGCATTGTTCTGTACGACGACGGCACCGGCGCACGCCTCCGTCCAGCCCGGCACCACCTACTCCGGTGAGGGCACCTTCTACGGCGCGACCGGCGTCGGGAACTGTCTCTACGACGCCACCGGCGACATCGGCATCGCGGCGCTCAACCACACCGACTACGAGAACTCACGGATGTGCGGGGCGTACCTCCAGGTCAAGGGCCCCCGGGGCGAGATCACCGTGAAGATCGTCGACCGCTGCCCCGAGTGCAGACCCGGTGACATCGACCTCGGTGAGCGCGCCTTCGCCCGTATCGCCGACCCCGTGGCGGGCCGGGTGCCGATCACGTGGAAGCTGGTGAGCCCGGACATCGGCGGCCCCGTCGCCTACCGCTACAAGGAGGGCTCCTCGCAGTGGTGGTGCGGCATCCAGGTCCGCAACCACCGCAACCCCGTCGCCACCCTGGAGGTCCGCACCGGCTCCACGTGGCGTCAGCTGCCGCGCTACGAGTACAACTACTTCGTCTCCGAGAACGGCGCCGGCTGCGGCTCCGACATCCGTGTCACCGACATCTACGGCCAGACACTCACCGACACCGGCATCGCCATCACCCCGAACGTCGACCAGCCGGGGCGGGCCCAGTTCAGCAAGCGCTGACGCCGGTCAGGTATCGCCCAGGCCCGCCCGGCGGGCCCGGACGATGGCCTCCGCCCTGGTGACCGCCTGAAGCCTGGTGAGGATGTCACGTACGGATGGGTGTGGTCGGGGCTGCGCCTCACGGCCGCCGCGCTCGCCGTCACGGCGTTCGCAACCCTGGTGCGCCCGGTGTCCCGGGAGCATGGACCGGTGTTCCGATCTGTCGGGCGGGACCGGCCCCGGCCTCCCTCAGGACTGGTACGGCTGCTGCTGGGGCTGCCCGTAGGGCTGGCTGCCGTGCCCGCTCGCGGCCTGCGCAAGCAGTTGGTCCGCCTGCTCCTTGGTCACCTTCTGCTCGGCGCCGCAGAACGTGCACTGCGTGGCGTACTTCGTCGAGATGGGGAACAGCGGCACGAAGAAGAGGGTGAATTTCGTGACGCGCTTCCTGAGGGTGTGGGCGGAGGGATTGCCGCAGTGGCCGCACAGCAGCGTGAGTATCGCGAGCTGGTACAGGTATCCCTTGGTGCCGAAGATGATCATGATGGTCTCTCCTGGGTCGTCGCCTGCGGGCACGGTGCCGGCCGGTGGCTGGGTGCGGTCTCGTACCACAGTGTCGTGCACGTCGATGTGCCAGGTGCACGCCGGGGGCGGTGTCCTGGTCAAGTCTTTCGCACGGTTGACCGGCTGTCGGTTTCGGCGGAGGCTGCAGTGCCAGCGTTTTCAACATCATCAACGCGTGAAGAGGAACGAAGCACGTGACATCCGAGTCCCCGGCCGGCGACGCCGCCCACGGCGACACCACGCACCGCGACACCTACGAGGCCGGTCCGGCCGTCCGCAACGCCGTGACGGGCACCGGCTTCGTCGAGCGTTCGCCCCTGCGTTGCGCCGTCCTCGACGACTATCAGGGCGTTGCCCTCACGCACGCGGACTGGACACCCCTCGCGGACGAGATGGACGTACGGGTCCTGCGTGAACATGTGTCGGACCGTGAGGAGCTGGTCGAGGCGCTCGTGGACTGCGAGATCGTCGTGATCATGCGGGAGCGGACGCCGTTCGACGCGGAGTTGTTGGGTCGTCTGCCGCGGCTGCGGCTGCTGGTGACGACGGGCATGCGCAACGCCTCCGTCGATCTCGCGGCCGCGGCGGCCGCGGGAGTGACGGTCTGCGGCACGGCCAGCAGTGTCACCGCGCCGGTGGAGCTGACCTGGGCGCTGATCCTGGGACTGGCACGGCAGGTCACGGTCGAGAGCCGGGCCCTGCGGGAGGGTGGACCCTGGCAGTCCACAGTGGGCCAGGATCTGCACGGCCGGACGCTGGGACTGCTCGGGCTCGGCAAGATCGGGAGCCGTGTGGCGCGCGTCGGCGCGGCCTTCGGCATGGAGGTGCTGGCGTGGAGCCAGCACCTCACTGCCGAGCGCGCGGTCGCCGAGGGCGCGCAACTGGCGGACAGCAAGGAGGACCTGCTGCACCGCAGTGACTTCGTGTCGGTCCATCTCGTGCTGTCCGAGCGCACGCGCGGTCTGCTCGGGGAGGCCGAGTTGCGCGCCATGAAGCCGGGCGCCCATCTGGTCAACACGTCCCGTGCCGGGATCGTCGACCGGGCGGCGCTGCTGCGGGCCCTGCGGGAGGGCTGGATCGCCGGGGCCGGTCTCGACGTCTTCGATACGGAACCGCTGCCCGCCGAGGACCCCCTGCGCTCCCTCCCCAACGTCCTGGCCACACCCCACCTCGGCTATGTCACCGAGGCCAACTACCGCACGTACTACGGCGAGGTGGTGGAGGACATCGCGGCCTTCCTGGCCGGGGAGCCGGTCCGCCTGCTGCGCGCGGGGTGAACCCGACGTTCAGTTCTTCAGTGCCTGTTGCAGGTCGGCGTAGCAGGGGATGACGGTGTCGACCCCGACCAGTTGCAGGATCCGCAGGACCGGGTGCCTGGGCCCGGCCAGGCGCAGCCATCCCTCGGCGGCCTGGGCGGCCTGGTGGGCGGCGATGAGGGTGTTGACGCCGGTGGAGTCCATGAAGGTGACTCCACTGAGGTCGACCACCAGCCGCGCGGTGCCGGCGCCCTCGGGCGGGAGCAGGGCCTGACGGAAGTTGGTTCTGGTCGTATGGTCGATCTCACCGTGCGGGGCGACGACGTCGATGCCGTCCACGACGGAGCGGGCGATCGACAGCCGCTGCGGGACTGCTGGTTCCTCGATTTCTGCCACGGTATCCCCAAAGGCGTCGGTCAGGGGCCGGCCACGGTCCGGGAAAGGGTACCGCCGTAGATCCTTCGAGGGGAGACCGCCTCCTTCCGGTACGACCCCGGTCCGCCGGAGGCGTGCGGGGCGGGCGAGCGGGTACACGCGAGCCTGTGCACGAAAGTAGGGCGGACTGTATGCAATCGGTGATCATTGGCGGAGGCCGCATGGCGCCGCAGCGTGGCCGTATTCACACCACTGTTGCTCTGGACGGCGATTCCTCCTGTATCGCCGAGGCTCGTCATCGCGCGGCCGACTTCCTCGCCCGGGTGCAGGCCGAGCACGGGCTGCCGGTCACCGCCCGGGCGATGGACACCACCCGGCTCGTGGTCAGTGAGCTGGTCACCAACGCCAGGAAGTACGCGCCGGGACCGGTTCTGCTGGAGTTGCGGATCGCGGGTGGTGCGGTCGAGGTGGTCGTCTGGGACAGCGATCCCGTGCTGCCGGTGGCGCGGGCAGCGGATCCCGGGCGGGTGGGCCAGCACGGCCTGGAGATCGTGATGGCCGTCTGCGCGGGATACGAGGTCCGGCGCGAGCCCGTCGGCAAGCGCGTCACCGCCCGCGTCACCCTGCTCGACTGACCGGGCGTCAGAAGGTTCGGTGCCCGGTTGGGTGCCGCCGCGGTGAAAGCCCGCGTCCTCCGCTCCTGCCCGACTGCCCGAGGTGACCGCGACTGTGTCTGCTCCCGAGACCCTGCCCGCCCTCACCGCCGGTGTGTCCACCGGCCTGGTCCTGCTGCTGCGGTGGGCCGCCACCCGGAACGCGCCTGCTTCCCGATCGTCGCATGAACGGGAACCGGCCTCGGCACCGGACGACCCGGTCCTGCTGCAGGCCGAGGAGCATGTACGGCGCTACTGGGCCCACGTTCGGCCGCTGTACCCCACGCCGCGCGATTGACGGCGGTCCCGCTCACCTGCCGGTGGCGTCCCTCACCTCGCCGAGGTCGACGAACTTGAAGCCGGTCGCGGTGCGTGTGCCGCCGCCCGCTCCATCGGGCACCTCGGGGGTCTCCCGGCCGTCCTGGACGACGAGCAGGCCGCGTGGGTAGCGGCGGCCCAGCGGGGCGTTCAGGACGGCGGCGCCGTCGCACTCCTCGACGCTGTCGAGCGTGTCCGAGGCCGCGCCGATACGGAAGCCGCCCTCGTACTCGTTGGCCTCGCCCACCTCGCGGTCGTAGAGCACGAAGGTGTTGTCGCCCTGGCTGGAGGCGAGCAGGTGGCCGTCCCCGTCGGGCTCCTGGAGGATGGTCAGGCCCTCGACGTCGGCCGAGAGGTGCCGGCCGCCGAAGCCGGGGTCGGCTCCCGGTGTGCATTCCTCGGTCTCGTCGTCGTACGTGCCGGGCACGCCGTACTCCCTGACCTTGTCGACCAGGACCGGCCTGCCGGTGAGGTCGGCGCGCAGGCGCCAGATGCCGACGTCCTCCTGACCGGCGTAGAGCGTGCCGGTGGCGGGGTCGACGGTCATGCCCTCGGCCTGCGGGAGTTCGCCGGGCTCGGCGCAGGGGCTCCAGGTCGTGCTGTCGGGCAGGCGGAAGGAGGAGGGCAGGTCGAGGGTGCGGACGGTGCGGTGGCCGACCCTGCCGCCGGCGGTGGGGACGAGTTCGAGCAGGGCGAGGCGGGTGCGTTCGCGGCGGCTGACCAGGGCGTAGCTACGACCGGTTGCCCTGTCCTTCCAGGTGGCCAAGCCGTACGCGGTCCGTTGGTCGTTGATCTCGGCCTGGCCGACGGAGAACACCGCCGCGGCGGCCGGGTCGGTGATGTCGGTCAGGGGGCCGCCGGGGCGGGAGGGGTCGATGCGGTAGACGCGGAGGCGGTCGTTGCCGCGGTCGGTGACCACCGCCACGTCGGCCGGACCGGAGGTCGTGCGCAGGCCGGAGACGAGGTCGACGTTGTTGAAGCGGCCCGGCGCGTCGTCCTCGGCCGGGGGCCTCGGGGCGGGCAGCGACTGCACCGGGCGGGCGTCGAGGTCGTAGACCCGCAGCCCGCCCTCCTTGACGGTGGCGATGACGAGGCTGCGTCCGGGATCGGCGGCGTTGCGCCAGATCGCGGGGTCGTCGGCGTCGGAGTTGCCGCCGGCCTCGTCGTCGTACAGAGCAGCGGTCTCGCCGGCGGCCGTCACCACCGGCAGGTCCGCCGCTCCGACGGAGGGGACAGCGAGGAGGGTGATCAGGACGGTGCCCGACGCGAGGAGTGCGGCTCTTCGCGGGGTACGGAACGAGGTCACGGGCGCTTCCTTGGCGTCGGAGGGCGTCGGACGTGTGGGGCACGACGATCATGACGGCAGGAGCTTGCGTCCAGAAGACCTGCAACTGGCCAATGAGCACTTCAACTGGCTGATGTTCAGAGCAAGTTGTGCGGGCGGAGTGCGTCGAGCGACGGTGCGTTCGATGGCGGGGCGTCTGGTGGGAGGCGTCCGGTGGGGGCGTCCGGTGGGGAGAGCGTTCGGGGTCGGGGGCGGAGGCTGGGGGTCAGTCCGGCCGGTGTGAGCCGTCGGGGGTCTGCTGGAAGGTCTGAGCGGTCTGTTGCGCGTGCAGTCGCTCCAGGGTGCGCAGCTGGCCGTGGGCGCGTTCCAGCAGGGTGTCCAGCTGACCCGCGTCCAGGCGCTCCTCCTCGTCGGTCAGGCGGCGCAGCGCCTCCCAGAGGGCGGTTTTGCCCGTCACGCCGGCGCGCAACAGCTCCAGCTCGATCAGCGAGGTGAGCGGGGAGCGGTGCAGCAGGCGGCCGTTGGTCTTGAGCCGGCCCGCCCTCTCCGCCAGGTGGCTGGCGACGACCTTGTAGCGGCGTACGGGGACGTCGAGCCGTCGCATGATCTCCAGCAGGGTCGCCCGGTCCTCGGCGATCTCGTCGGAGAGCGGGCCCATGTCGGCGCCGAGGGCCGTGTCCTGCTCGGCCTCGGCGAGGGACCGGGCGCGGTCGACGCCTGCGGTGGATCCCGCGAGGTGGTCGTTGAGGTAGATGCCGAGCAGGTCGGCACGCGTGTCCTGCGTGTGATGCCTGTCCCGGGTTTCCAATGTGCGCATCGTGGGTCTCCTCGTGGCCGGCGGGACGGCCGGGCGGGATCGGCCGACGGCCCGGACGTCTGACGCCCACCGAGTGACCCGGCGGGGCTCCGCCCACACGTCACGCATTCCGACCGGAAACGCGCACGCGGCCGAGGCGGCGTCTCGAGGCTCCCTCTGCCTCGGCGACCGGGCCCCGCACAGACGTCTCAAAGAATCCCCCCACGAGTCTCACGCGGACTGCACATCCCGTTCCGAAACCCTCGTTAGCGTTGCTGGCTGCTCGATTACGTGAACGAACGTGACGGGGCCGCCCTCCGGCGGGCCGGCGGCTTGTCAACCCAGGAAGACCGCAGATGGACTACTGCTCCTCGTGTCGCCGGCACCTCAATGGCGCCCTGGTGTGTCCCGGGTGCGGTGCCTACGCCCCGGACATCGCTCCGACCAACGCCGACGGACGCACCGTTCCGGGCCCGGCCACCGTCGGCGCGACGGCCGCGTGGGCGCCCGGCCCGGACGCGTGGCCCGGCGGTGGGCTTCACCGCGGCACGCTCCACGACGAGGCGGACGGCGGGTTGTACGGCGCGGGCACGGACGAGGCTCCTCCTGCCGAGCCGTCCGGCGACCTCGGGGGCGCACCGCCGGTGCCGGAAGGGCGGGCGGCTCGGCGTCGCCAGCGGGCCCGCTGGAAGAAGAACCAGCGCCGGGCCGTGGTCGCGACCGCGGTCGCCCTCGTCGGAGGCGGCCTGACCCTGGGCACGATGGACCGGCACTCCACGAACCGGGCGGAGGCGGCCACCGCCCCTGAGATCACCGGCCCGGGCACCGAGGACGAGCAGACGACGCAGGACAGCCTCCCGACCTCGACACGACCGGACGCGCACCGCTCCTCCCCCACCCCGTCCGAGCCCGCCCTCCCACGCCAGCGGTCCGCCGCCCCGCCACGGAACATGCCGTCGAACGTCCAGCCGGACTCCGCCGACCAGCCCCGTACGGCCGCGAAGCCGACGCCGCAGCCGCAGGCCGGCTCGCGGAGCTCCGGCGGGTCGGTCTCCAACAGTTCGAGCTCCAACAGTTCGAGCTCCGACGGTTCGGGCTCCGCAGGGTCGGGCTCCGCAGGGTCGAATTCCGGAGGCTCGGCCGACGACTCCGGTACCGCCGCGACGCCGACGCCCACGCCCACCGGCGGCGCCGACGGCAGCAGTGACACCGGCGGGGACAGCGGTACCGGTTCGGGAACCTCGCAGGCGAACAGCGGGCCGACCGCCACCTCTCCGGCGGGCGAAATCTGCGTGCTCGTGCTCTGCCTCGGCTGACGGCACAGCGCCGCGCAGGCCCTGTCGTGGCCTCCCCCGGGGGGAGAAGGACACGTGGAACGCCCAGGGCCTGCGCGGGCCGGGCGTGCACGTTGGGTCGCCGTGCCGGTCCTCGGACGCCCGGGCACGGTCATCGCCTCCCCCTGCCGTCAGCGGCCCCGGCCGACGCTTCCCGTACGAGGCCGTGGAGCGCTTCGCTGACCTTGGGACGCGGTGCGGTCAGGGAGTCGGGATGCCGGCCGGGCGGGCCGGGCGGTCGAAGCGGACCGGCACGCCCGGTGAGTACAGCACGCTCACCGGCTCCCCCAACGGCTCGCGCACGCCTGCCGCGGCCACCAGGTCCTCCTCGCACTCGACCAGGTCGGCCCGGTGCAGAGGCCAGCGCGGGTGGGCGTTGGGCAGGTACATCGACCGGCCGAAGAACGCGCTGTGCATCCCCCAGCGAGCGGTCAGGAAGTGATCCAGCTCCGTCGCCGCGTCGATCCGTTCGCCCACCCGCACGGTGATGCGGCTGCGGGCGCCCCGCGGGCCGGGCCAGCGCCGGGAACTGGTGTACGTGACCGTGTCGCCGTGGCCGTGGATGGCCATCCGGGACCAGACGTACGGCATCCTGAAGCCGATCCTGCCCGCCGCCACCGGCACCAGCCGGGAGGCGTCGAGCGAACGGAAGACCACACCGCGCCGTCCGTGCGCGTCGACCGAGTACAGGCGGACGTTGGTCTCGGGAAAGGTCCCCAGATAGGGAACGCCGGGGAGACGGAACCAGCCGACGCGGTGCATGCGGAAGGCGACGAGACCGACGTACGTGACACCGTCCAGGGTGTCGGGACGGGTCCCCGGCGGCAGCAGACCGGCCACGTCGGCGGGGTCCGCGGCCCAGTGGAGGAAGGTGAGGTCGAGCCAGGACTGGGTGAGCAGCGGGCGGCGTATCACCCCCGGCGCGTCGGCCGAGATGGGGTCCGGGGGCGTCTCGGGTCCTGGCTGTGGCGTCGGCGGCATCGGTTCAGTATCGCCGCCTCCGTCCATTGTCGCCGGGCAGTCCCCCTTGCCTCGCGGTGTGCGCCTCAGCACGCCCCCTTTCGGCTGGTCACCGCGAATCTGTAGCTCGGAACGGTCACCGTGCCCTCGCCTCCCGCGACGCCTGGGGCGTCCCAGTCGTCCTCCTTCGACCGCGTGCGCTCGACGTGCAGGCAGAAGGCCACGCCGGCGCCGGAGGCGGTGACCGTGTAGCGGGCGTCGGAGGCCTTGTTCGTGTCGGCGGGGACGGCGTCCACGCCGAACCCGGGCGCGTCACCGCCGCCGTGCTCCTGGACCTCGTCCTCGATCATCCTGGCGTACTCGCCGTCGAAGCCGCTGTCGTCGCCGTAGAGGTCGCCGTAGCGGGAACTGCCGTCCAGCGCTGTCGTGGCGCCGCTCACCGCGCCGGCCGACTCGTCTTCGCTCCACTCCGAGTTGTCGGCGGTGGCCATCAGTTGGAACGTCGTGAAGAGGCCGACGCCTGCCAGGCCGAAGAGGGCGATACGGGTCACCACGAAGAAACCGTCGGGGAGTTCGGGCGCCGAGGGGTTGACGGACCGGCGCCAGGCGCGGACCCGGTCCGCCTTCAGACAGCCCATCACCACGAGCAGGCCGATCAGCACGAAGCTGAACACCGTCATGCCGGTCATGAATGCCCTCTCAATCCCCCGTGTGTGGCCCCACGTCAGCCGTTGGCCGTTGGTCGAAACGGGACGACGGGACAGTCGTGGGTTGCGTCGATGGTAGGCAGCCCCGTGTCACGGAATGTCGCCGCGCCAGTCGAAGCGGCGTCCGTCGGCCTCCCTGGGCGCATACAGCGCCCGGCCGCCCGGCCCGTGGCGGCCTATCTCCGTCGGCAGGGCCACGCCTGCGCGCGACTCGTCGTCGGGCCGGTCGGTCACGTCGAGGAGCAGTCCGTCCAACGGGCCGCCCACCAGCTCCGCGTAGACCCGTCCGCGCCTCGGGGCCGCGTCGTCGTGGTCCGCCCCGTACACCCGGCCGCGCATGAACTCCAGCTCATCCATGACCTGAACGATCGCATCCGGCACTGACAATGGGCCCTCGCCGCCGAGTCCGGCTCATCGGGGTCCCGCACGCCCGGTGGCAGTGCCCGGCCTCATCGTCGCGCCACCACGCGCAGGGTCCGGACCGAGGGGTCGGCCGCGTCCGGGATCAGGACGCCGTGGTCGACGCCGCTGCGGAGGTAGTCGAGGACGTCGTCGGTGATGACCTCGCCGGGGGCGATCACGGGTACGCCCGGAGGGTACGGGCTGACCATCTCCGCGGCGATCCGCCCCGCGGCCCGCTCCGCGGGGACATGTTCCACCTCGGCGAAGAACGCCGCACGCGGCCGCATGGCCTGCTCCAGCTCCAGGGCCGAGGACTCGGGCAGACGCACCGGCTCCTGCCGTTCGATGGAGTCGGCGCCGTCGACGAGGGCGCGCAGGGCGTCCACCAGGGTCTTCTCGGTCTCGTCGGCGGCGGCGTACGTGATGGAGGCGCTGAAACGGCAGGTGTCGGAGCCGCCGACGTCCACATGCCGGTGGTCCCGCAGCCATTCGAATGCCTGCATGCCGCTGATGCCGAGCTGTCGTGCGTCGATCACGATCTTCAGCAAGTCGAAGGCCTCGGCGAGCCCCTCCTCGACGACCTCGCGGCCCATCGGGCGCAGGCCCGGCAGATCGCCGGCCGCCGTGCGGATGCGTTCCGCGCGGTGCAGCGCGGTGTCCAGGAGGTCGTACCCGCGCTCGACCATCTGGCGGCGCCAGCCGTCGAGGGTGGCGTACACGAGGGACGAGGCACTGGTGGTGCCGAGCAGGTCCTCCCGTTGTTCGAGGACCTCGGGAGACACCCGGTCGTACTGGAGATGGAAGACGGAACTCTGCTCGACGGCGCCGCCCGTCTTGTGGACGCTGGTGACCACCAGGTCGGCCTCGGCGTCCATGCCCCAGGCGGGCAGTTCGGGGTGGAACGGGAGGTGGGCGCCCCACGCCTCGTCGACGATGAGCGGGACGTCGAACGCGTGGCACACGCGGGCGACGCCCCGGATGTCGGCGCAGGTCCCCCAGTCGGTGGGCGTGATCAGCAGCATGCCCTTGGCGTCCGGGTGTTCCTTGAGGCTGCGGCGTACGTCGTCGAGCTCGGGCGGGTGGGCGATGTGCCGCTCGGGGTCGAACCTGGGGTGCACCAGACGGGTTCCACCCCGTTGACGACGACGGCCGCGATCACGGACTTGTGCGCGTTGCGCGACAGCAGCAGCTTCTCGCCCGGGCCGGCCACGGCCAGCATGGCGGTCTTGACCGACAACGAGCTGCCACAGGTGGAGAAGAACGCCCGCTCGGCGCCGACCGCGTCCGCCATCAGCTCCTGGGCCCGGCTGAGCGCACCCTGGGACTGGCGTCGGTCGTCGAGGCCGTTGAGGGAGAGGACGTCCGAGCGGAACACGTCGAGCCCGACGATCTCCGCCACCCGCGGATCCACGCCACGGCCCTGCTTGTGACCGGGCGGACCGTAGGCCACGTCTCCCCGGCGCCGGAACTCCCGCAGCGCCTCCAGCACGGGCGCCCGCGAGTGATCCATGGTTCCTCCCAGATCGGCCCCGAGGGCCGGGACACGAGCGGACGCCGGCCGCCCGGGTACACGGACCGGGTTGCACAGCGTCCGGGGTTCAAAACGCGGGGTGGCGCCGGGCCCGGACGATGGAACCCGACGGCGGTACGCCCGACCGCGTCCGGCGCTTACCGCCTCGCCGGAACCCACGCCGAGGAGGCCACGGGGCCCGCACTCCGACGACGTCCACCAGGACCTCCGCAGGGAGGCCGCCGACCGGGCCGACCTGCTGTGGGACGTGGCGCTGAGGCTGCACGGCGGCACGGCGGCACGGCCACCACCATCGTCCCTGAGCACGCGGAGGGGCTGTTCGGTGTGCGGGCGGCCACCACCGTGGCCCTGGACGAGCTGACGGAACAGCTGCGCGACTGCGCCGAGGGCGTCGCCCGCGCCACCGGCACCAGGGCCGAGGTGGTGCGCGCCACGGTCCGTTACGACCACTTCCGCGACAGCGCTGCCCTGTCCGGCCGATTCGCCGCCCATCTTTGCCGAGCGGGCATCACCCTGACGCCGCCCGCGCCCGGCGCGTATCTCGGCTCCTCGGACATCGGCAACGTCAGTACGCGTCTGCCGGCCATCCACCCCTTCGTCGCCGTCATGGGCGAGGACGGTTCCGACCACACCCCCGAGTTCGCCGAGGCCGCCGCCTCCGAGCGGACCCGCGGGGTGCTGCTTGCGGCGACGCAGGCGCTGGCGTGCACCGCCACGGACGTACGC
Organism: Streptomyces sp. NPDC002888; assembly: GCF_042888465.1. Taxonomy (NCBI): domain Bacteria; kingdom Bacillati; phylum Actinomycetota; class Actinomycetes; order Kitasatosporales; family Streptomycetaceae; genus Streptomyces; species Streptomyces sp. NPDC002888. The sequence continues at coordinate 51,392 of NZ_JBIAPU010000041.1, forward strand.
CTGGAGACGCGTCTGCGGGAGGAGGCGTGGGTGCGGCATCGCGCCGCGGCGGAGCGCTGAGACGCAAGGGATGTTATCGGGGTGAGCCCCCCGAAGTGCGGGAACTCGGGTGTTCCGGAAAAGTGAGATTCCCACATGCGAGGACAGTCATGGCTGAGCAGAAGTCGGCGCAGGAACGCCTCCCGCAGCCGCTCCGTGCGGCGGCCTCGACGCTGCAGAAGGTGCCGGGCGCCGGGATGGTGAGCAGAGCGGCCGAAGGGACGTTGGACAGGATCGGGGCCGTGTCGCCGCGCGGGCGGCGGGTGGCGGTCTACACCGGGGCCGGGGTGCTGGGCGTCACCGGCCTCATCGAGTGGCCCGTCGCGGCCACCGGGGCTGCTGTGGCCTGGCTGACGCAGCCTCGGCCCGAGGAGAAGCAGGAGAAGCAAGAGGAGCTGGAGAAGGCGGAGGCCGAGGGCGCGACGGGCGCCGGGGCCCCTGGGAGCGCTGAGGGTATCGGGGTTTTTGAGGGTGCCGGTGCTGTCGCAAGCACCGCGGGCATCGAAGGAACCGCAGGTTCCAGTGGCGGAGGCGCAGGTGCCGGCCCCACGAGCGCCCACCGGGACGCCGCTTCCCAGACTCCCGCCGCCACGGCCACCCCCGCCCCCTCCGGCGGCAAGGCGCCCGGACGGAGCGGCACCTCCACCGCCGGGCGACGGAAGGCGTCCCCCGCCGACGGGGTCAGCGGTTCGACGGCGGGCACGGGACAGGCAGGCTGAGGCCAGGCGATGGACGGACTTCTGACGCGTTCCTCGAGTGCCGTGACCGCGGCTGTGCTGGCCGGGCCCCGGCTCATCGCGCGGGGCACGCCACCCGCGGTGGGTGTGGCCGCGGGAGCGGTCGCGGCGACCGCACGGGCCGGGGTGCGGGGCGCGGACGTCGCCGCACGGGCGGCTCGGGTCGCCCGTACGGCGCTGCCGGGCGGTACCCGCCACTGGCGGGCCGGGACGCGGGCCCACCTCGCGTTGCGGCCGGCGTTGGCGGAGGAGATCCACCGGGCCGGTGGAATGGAGCACGTGGCGGGGCGGGTGGCCGAGGCGCTGGCCGAGCACCCGGACGTGGCGGTGGCGTACTGGGACCGCGGGCTGTCCCGGCTGGTGGTGACGGCGGTCGAGGACGCGGTCGGCGACGAGGTGGTGGAGCGGGCGACGGAGCTCGCCGAGCGGCACGGGCTGGTGCCCGAGGCCGACCCGGTGGAGGACTTCGACCATCCGGGTGACCCCGGCTCGGTGCGCACCGCGGCCACGGCTCTCGCGGCCGACGTGGTGGGCGTGGGCGCCGCGTTCGCAGCGTCGGCGCTGCGTCTGCCGCCCTCGCCGCGGCTGATCACGGCCGTGTCGACGATGCTGCGCGAGAACCCGGCCTTCCGGGGCTGGCTGCGCGGTCGGCTCGGCGACGCCCGCATGGACCTGGCGTTGGCCGTCGCCAACGCGGCCGTCCACGGTGCGGGTCAGAGTCCGACCTCGCTGGTGCTCGACGGGACACTGCGCGCCTGCCAGCTGGCGGAGGCGGTGGCCCGGGGGGCCGCGTTCGAGGCGGTCCACGACGAGCTGTGCGTGCCGAGTCGCGACAGCCTGCCCGGGGGCCGGTCCGTACGGCCGCCGCTGCGTACCTCCCCGGCCCAGCAGTACGCCGCCCACGCCTCGGCCGGCAGTGTGCTGGGCGCGGTGGCGGCGTTGCTCGTCAAGCACGACGTGGCCGAGGCGGCGGAGGCGGTGCTCTCGGGTTCGCCGAAGGCCGCGCGGTACGGTCCGGCCGCCTTCCACGCCGTCCTGAGCGGGGCGCTGTCGCGGACGGGTGTGCTGGTGCGGGAGCCGGACCGGCTGCGGCAGCTGGAGATGGCCGGCACGGTCCTCCTGGATCCGAGCGCGCTGCGCACACCGGGCGCCGGGGCCGATCCGTGGGCCGAGTCCGTGCTGGACGCGGCCCGGCGGGCCGGGCTGCGCGTGGTGATGGTGGAGGATCCGGCGCTGGCCGACTTCACCGGACTCGCCGACCAGGTCGTCGGCGCCGGGCGGCCGTTGAGCGAGGTGGTGCGTGAGCTGCGCGAGGAGGACGGTGGCGTCGTCACCGTCGTGCGCCCGGCGCCGGGCGACGACCCGGAGGTGCTGTCCGGGCTGCTCAGCGGTGATGTGGCGATCGCCCTGACGGACGGCGACAGTCCGGTGGCCTGGGGCGCGGACGTCCTGGCCCTGCACGGTCTGGCCGACGTGTGGCGGCTGCTGAGGGCGGTGCCGGCGGCCCGCGCGGTCGGGCGCAGGTCGCAGATCCTGGCGCGGTCCGGTGCCGCGCTGTCCGGGCTGCTCGTAGCCGTGGGCGAGTCCCGTCGGGGCCGCAGTTCAACACTGCCCGGGTTGCGGCACGCGCCGGTCGACGCGAGCGCGGCGGCGGCCCTGCTGTCCGGGGTGCACGCGGCCCTCGGCGTGGCGGCGGCCCGCGCCCCGCACCCACGGCCGCGGGTGGCGTGGCATGCGCTGGACCCGGAGGACGTACGCGAGCGGCTGGTGAAGGAGCACGAGCGCGAACCCGAGCCGAGTGCGCTCGAGAAGGCGGGCGCGCGGATGCGGGCGATGGCCGACCGGGCGGGCGACGTGTCCGCACTGGCCCCGGCGCGGTGGTCGCTGGACCTGGCACGGGCGATGCGCGGCGAGTTGGACGACCCGCTCACTCCGGTCCTGGCGGTCGGCTCGGCGGCCGAGGCGATCCTCGGGTCCGTCGTGGACGCGCTGCTCGTGGTGGGCGCGCTCGACCTGAACGCGCTGGTGGGCGGTGTGCAACGGCTGCGGGCCGAGCGGGCCCTCGCCGGGCTGTTCGCCCAGCAGAAGCAGAAGGCGCGGGTCGCCGAGGAGGATGCGCGGGACTCGGCGGCCGAGGCGCACGTCGTGGACGCGGCCAAGCTGGAGCCGGGCCACGTCATCGAGCTCAACGCCGACGACGTCGTGCCCGCGGACGCCCGTCTGCTGTGGGAGGACGGTCTGGAGGTGGACGAGTCGGCGCTGACCGGCGAGTCCCTGCCGGTGCACAAGTCGATGGACCCGACGCCGTCGGCTCCCGTGGCAGAGCGCCACTGCATGGTCTTCGAGGGCACGACCGTGGTGGCGGGACGCGCCCGGGCGGTCGTCGTGGACACCGGTGAGCGCACCGAGGCCGCGCGGGCGGTGTCCCTGGCCGCACGGACGCCGTCCGCCACGGGAGTTCAGGCCAGGCTGCAGGAACTCACGCGCAAGGCCCTGCCGTTGACGCTGGCGGGTGGGGCCGCGGTGACCGGTCTGTCGCTGCTGCGCGGGACGCCCGTGCGGGAGGCGGTCAGCGGCGGTGTGGCGGTGGCGGTGGCCGCGGTCCCGGAGGGGCTGCCGCTGGTGGCGACGGTGGCGCAGCTGGCGGCCGCCCGCCGGCTCGGCCACCGCGGTGTCCTCGTGCGTACCCCTCGCACGCTGGAGGCGCTGGGCCGCATGGACACCATCTGCTTCGACAAGACCGGCACCCTCACCGAGAACCGGCTGCGCCTGGTCCGGGTGGCCGACGCGGACGGCACGGTCAGCCGGGCGGACGAGCCCGGCGTCGCCGCGGTCGTACGGGCTGCCGCGCGTGCCTGTCCCCGCCTGAACGGTGACGGCGCCCGGCCGACGCATGCCACCGACGAGGCGGTCCTGGACGCGGCCGGGCCCGACGCCGACTGGACGCAGGACGAGGGCCTGCCGTTCGAGACCTCCCGGGCTTACGCCGCCGCGGTCGGGCGCGCCGGGGACGGCTCACCCGTGCTGGTGGTCAAGGGCGCGCCGGAGACCGTGCTGCCCGCCTGCGCCGACCTGCCGTCCCACGCCTCCGAGGCGGCCCAGACGCTGGCCGGCGACGGACTGCGCGTCCTGGCCGTGGCCCGACGCCCGCTGGAGGAGGGCGAGGAGGCGGCGGACGTACTCGAACACCCCCTGGACGGACTGGAGTTCACCGGGCTGCTGGCACTGGCCGACGTGGCGCGCGAGACGTCCCCTGCGCTGGTCCGCGGGCTGCGCGAGGCGGGCGTACGACCGGTGGTGCTGACCGGCGACCATCCGCAGACGGCCCGTGCCATCGCCGCGGACCTGGGCTGGCCGGAGGACACGAGGGTGGTCACCGGTGACGAGCTGGCCGCGGCCGACCGGTCGGCGCGGTCCCGGATGCTGCGTGACGCGGACATCGTGGCGCGGGTCGCGCCCGAGCAGAAGCTCCAGGTGGTGGAGTCGATGCGGGACGCGGGCCGGGTGGTGGGCATGGTCGGCGACGGTGCCAACGACGCCGCGGCCATCCGCGCCGCCGACATCGGTGTGGGCATCAGCGCCCGGGGATCGGCCGCCGCCCGCAACGCCGCCGACCTCGTCGTCACCGGCGAGGACCTGCTGGTGCTCATCGAGGCGGTGCGGGAGGGCCGTTCCCTGTGGCACAGCGTCGCCGACGCGATCGCCATCCTGATCGGCGGCAATGCGGGCGAGGTCGCCTTCGGCATCGTCGGCACGGTCCTGTCGGGCTCCGCGCCCCTGTCCACCCGTCAGATGCTGCTGGTGAACCTGTTCACAGACCTGTTCCCGGCGATGGCGGTGGCGGTGACGCCGAAGGAGTCGGCGGAGGGCGAGGAGGCGCCGGCCGAGGGCACGGAGGAGCCTTTGGGCACGGTCGTTCTGGGCGAGCCGCTGATCCGTCAGATCCGGCACCGGGCCCTGACGACGTGTCTCGGTGCGACCGCGGCCTGGCTGTTCGGCCGGTTCACGCCGGGGACGGCACGCCGCTCGACGACGATGGCCCTGTGCGCCGTGGTCGGCACCCAGCTCGCCCAGACGCTGGCCGACCGTCGCGGGAGCCCGTTGGTACAGGTCACGTCCCTGGGGTCCGCCGCCGCTCTCGTCGCCCTCGTGCAGACCCCGGTGGCCAGCCACGCCTTCGGCTGCACGCCTCTCGGCCCCCTCGCGTGGGCGGGCGTGGCCGCGGCGATCGCCCTGGCCCTGGCCGGGCAGCGCGCTCTGCCGTACGTGGAGGAGGCGATCCTGAAGCGCTGGCCGGACGCCGCCCGGTCGCCTCTGGCGCTCCTGCCCGGGACTGGCCGTGGGTGAGGCGGTCGCCGGGACAGGCTGGGGGCTGTCGTCACATGCTCTTGCCGGTGGCTCAAGCAGGAGGCCGGCCGGCCCGCAGCGGCCGGCCACCCTCCTCGTGTGTGTCAGCCGGTCAGAGGCTGCCACCGGTCCTCCCGCGCGGGGTCGATGCTGCTGAGCCACACCAGCGCCCCTTCGATCAGGCCGGGCTTGTCCCGTGTGGCGAGGGCCGGGGCTTCGAGCATGTCGGCAGCTTCTTCCAGATAGGTGACCAGCGTGTCGAGTTCTTCACCAGGGGCTTCGTTGTAGCGGGACCAGCTGCCCAGATAGCCGGTCGCGGCGTCCAGGTACAGGCCCGAGGTGCTGTCAGCCGGGCCGAGGGCGACAACCGGAATCCAGGTCGGCTTCCACACGGTGATCCGCTCGTCTTCGGGGCGGTCGGCGTCGAGGGTGTCCTGGTCGGCCTGTGTGTTCATCTTCAGCCGGTAGGCGGCGGCCACGGCGTCCAGGGTCATCAGAGCCCGGTTGCCGGGCAGGCATCCCCAGCCGTTGGCCCCGTGGTCGCCCGCGGTCAGCCGCCACAGGACACGCAGCTCGACGGGTATCCGGATGCCGAGGTCGTCCTCCAGCGCGGCGAGGGCGGCGGGGCCTGCGCCGGCGTGGAGCGCGGCATAGGAATCGGGGGCGTGGTGCTTGAGCCGGCCGGTGATGCGCCGCCAGGCGTCGGCGACCTCCCGTACGGTGACCGCGTCGGCGGCGGGATCGGCAGGCCGCTCCTGGTCCTGATCCCGCTTCTGCTCCTGCTCCTGCTCCTGCCCCTGGGTGTCCGCGTCGGTCTCGGCGAAAGAGATCGGGCTCACGTACCGGATCTCGATCCGGTCGGGCTCGCGGATGTAGCCGATGGCCAGGTCGGGGCAGTCCTCGAACGGGTCGCCGTCGATCGTCACGGTGAGGATGCCGGGCAGCTCCGAGGGCCGGCCCAGGTCCGGGTCGTCGGCCAGCCGACGGGCCACCACCTTCAGGGCGTAAGGGGCGCCGGCACCGAGCCGGGTGGCGCTGTCCCGTAAGAGCGGGGGGATCTCGACGTTCACGAAGTGGTGCTCCTTGCTGATCGGAAGAAGGGCGTGCGGTTCCCCTGCACCATAGGACTGGCTGGTGCGGCTTTCGGCGGCCTCGCCAAGGCGACCTGGGACCACCGGACTTCAGATCGCCGTCGTCGGCTGCGCGTGTGCCGCGGCAACTGCTGGAGGAGGGCACGCTGGTGTCAGTGGCCCCGGTTATGGTGCTGAGCATGACAGATTGGATCGACGGCGGCGTCATGGCTTGGCTGGGAGAAGTCCGGTGCGGGGAAGACGAAACCGTCCTGGTGTACTTCAAGGGAACCGGCCTGAGCGCCATGGCCGAAGGACTGATCGCGCAGCACCGGCCGCCGTTCGCGTACGGCAACGACGCGGCACCCGGCGACTGGGGTGTGATCGTGCACCACATGTTCAACCCGTCTCGCGACGACTTCGACGGCATCGACCACCGCCCACTGTGCCCCGAGGGTGCCGAGCTGATGGTGTTCGTTCCCAACCCGTGCATCGCCAAGGCCCACGGCCCGAAGGCATACCACTACAAGGACGGCCAGATCTCGTCCTGCATCGACTACGAGGGACCCGCCTACATCGGGGAATACTGGCCCAACAAGATGGCCCCTCTCATCACAGCGGCCGGGCTGGACCACGAGAACGAGAACTACGAGAAGCAGCTGACCCAGCTGATCTGCGACCACCTGGGGCTGCCCGCGCTGGACCGCGACACCATCACGGTGGACCGTGACCTGATGGCCTCCTACATCTAGGCCGGACCAGCGCGAACACCGGACCGGCCCCGGCGTCGGGCCGGGGCTCAGCCGGACCTGCCGCCCGGCCTGAGCATCTGGCTCGCGGCCAGTTCCCGGTAGAGGGGGCTGTCGGCCAGCAGTTCCTCGTGGCGTCCGCACGCGGTGACACGGCCCTCGTGCAGGACGACGATGCGGTCGGCGTGCTGCACGGTGGAGAGGCGGTGGGCGACGACCAGCACCGCGCACTCCTCGGCGACGTCCTTCATGACGGTGGTGAGCGCCGACTCGTTGATGGCGTCGAGGTGCGAGGTGGGCTCGTCCAGCAGGAGGAGCGAGGGACGGGCCAGCAATGCCCGGGCCAGGGCGACGCGTTGGCGTTCGCCGCCCGAGAGGGTGCCGCCCCGCTCGCCGACGACGGCGTCAAGACCGGCGGGCAGCCGGGCGACGACCTCGTCGAGCCGGGCGAGTTCGACGACCCGACGGATCTCCGTGTCCGTGGCGTCGGGCACGGCGTACGCGATGTTGTCGCGCAGGGTGCCGTGGACGACGTGGGTGTTCTGGTCCACGACGGCGATGCGCCGACGGCACGCCTCGCGGCCGAGTTCCGTGGCGGGCCGGCCGTCGAAGAGCACGGTTCCCACGTCCGGTTCGTAGAACCGGGCCACCAGGGCGAAGATCGTACTCTTGCCGCCGCCCGAACGGCCGACCAGGGCGACCTGGCGGCGCTGCGCGACGGTGAAGGAGACCCCCCGCAGGACCGGTCGGCCCGGGTCGTGGCCGAAGTGGATGTCGCGCAGTTCGAGGACGGGCGGACCGTCGGCGACGGACCGGACCCGCGTGCGGGGGCGGGCCTGCGGGACGTGCGGCCCCGTGGACTCCACGGGTAGGCGCAGCGCCTCGTCGATGCGCTGGTAGGCACCCATCCCGCGCTGGACGAGGCCCGCGGCGCGGAAGACGGAGGACAGCGGGAGCACGAGGTAGGAGGCGTACAGCAGGAAGGCGACGAGATCGCCGAGCGAGCCGGCATGGCCGCTGACGCGCAGGCCGCCGATGACCAGGACGATCAGGAACGAGCCCTGGACGGCGAGTTCGACGGCGGGGCTCATCACGGAGGCGAGCTTCGCCGTGCGCACGCCCGCGCTGTAAGCCGCGTCGACGCGCGCCCCGATGCGGGCCGCCTCGCGGTCCTCGGCGCGGTGCACCCGGACCATGGGCAGCGCGCCGAGAGCGCGTTCAAGGTCGGCGGCGATGGCGCCGACCGAGTTCTGCATGTGTTCGGACGCCCGTCGGATGCCGGTGAGCAGGGAGGCGACGACGGCGGCAGCGGCGGCCACGGTGAGCGCGACCAGGAGCAGCAGCAGTGGGTCGAGCCACGCCATGAGGACGATGGCTCCGGCGGCGACGAGGCTGCCCGTCACGAGGTCGACGAGGGCCTGCGAGACGACCTCGCGCAGCAGGGTGGTGTCGGCGGTCACGCGGGAGACGAGGTCGCCGCCGCGGTGGCGGTCGTACTCCCTCATCTCCAGCCGGAGCAGTCGTGCCACCAGGCCGTGGCGGAGTTGTCGTACGACGCCTTCGCCCATGCGCTCCAGGACGAAGCGCCCGGCGGATCCGGTGGCCGCCTCGGTGACGAACAGGGCGGCGAGGAGGGCGAGCGGGGGCCAGAGAACCTGTCCGCGGCCGCCGGCGTCGACGAGGTGCTTGGCGACGAGCGGCTGGGCCAGTCCCAGGGCGGAGCCGACGAGGGTCAGTACGGTGGCGACGGCCACGGCGGCCCGGTGTCCGGCGGTGAGCCGGTACAGGGTGGCCACCGCGGCGCGGGTCGACCTGTCGATGTCGGCGGTGGGCGTCGCGGTGCCGGTCATCGGCCCGTGGGCCGGGGCGGCGGGGCGACGACCACCAGCCGGGCGAAGTAGCCGTCCGGCACACCCTCGCCGACGGGGCTGTCCTCCGCCTCGATCCAGGCGTGCGCGGTGAACGGCGGGACGACGCGTGCGCCGGCGCACCAGGTCGGCCAGGTGCCGCCGAGCCGGCACAGCAGTGCCGCGCCCAGGGAACGCGGCAGGCACCCCTTCGGTCCGGCGCAGCGCAGGCTGGCGGCGCACATGGCGTCCCGGGCGCGCTGCGCCTGGGCGGGGGTGGCGGGTTGGGCGCCGCGGCGCAGGACACCGAGGACGGCACGGATGTGGCGGGGCGGCAGGAAGGCGAGGACGGTGGCGGGCAGCAGGACGAGGAGGGCGGCGGCCCGTCGGGACCGGGGCACGTCGGTGGGGCGCTCCAGCGCGCTGGGGGTGGTCATGACGCGAGCCCCGAGCCGCGCAGCTGCTCTACGAGCGTCTCGACGTCCCGCAGGGCCTGGGCCCGGTCGATGTCGAACTCGCGGACCAGCGCGGCGGCCGCGTCCGCTTCGTCGCCGCCGTCGATCAGGGTCCGCACCACCAGGGTGGCGGTCGGGTTCAACTCCCAGTAGGAGCCGGACCGTTCGTCGAGCAGTACCGTGCCGTAGTCGGTCTCGGCCGTGGCGACGTCGGCGCCGAACCGCAGGGGCATGAGGGTGGCCTTTCTGATGCGGTGAAGGGGGTCACGGATGGGGGACGCGGGTGCGGCGGCGGGCGAGCGCGCGCAGCCACACCTCCGCGGCGATCGTGGAGTAGAGGATGGCGTCGGACAGGCCGCGGGAGGCCGGCCGCAGGGCGAGGCGGCGCAGTTCGGCGGCGTCCACCAGGCCCAGTTCCGCCAGTCGGGAGTCGTCCCACAGGGCCAGCAGGTCGGCGCGGTGCTCGCGCAGTCCGTTGGCGGCGTCCATGGAGGCGGCGGCCTTGTTGGTGCGCCGCAGGCAGGCGTCGGGCACGATGCCGCGCATCGCGGCGCTCAGAACGGGCTTGTACTGCCAGGGGGTGACGCGGTCCTCCGGCCGTACGGCGAGACACGCCTCGATGACGCGGTCGTCGAGGAAGGGTGAGGCCATGGGCAGTCCGGCGAGGGCGGCCATCCGGTCCCACTGCCGGATGACGCGGGTGCAGGAGCGGATCTGTTCGAGGTCGCTGTGCAGTCCGCGGTCCGGGTGCAGGGGTGCGGCGCTCGCCGCGGCCGTCAGGAGCGCCTGCCGTGCCGACCGCTCGGCCTCTGGGGTCACCCAGTCGAACAGGCGCGGGGCCATGCCCCAGCCGAGGCCGGTGGCGACGGAGGTGGGCGCGGGGTCGCGCAGGTGGACGGCGGCGTCCGCGAGCCATTTCCCGTAGGGCCGGGTGTCGGCGAGCGCGCGGGCGGCGCCGCTCAGGGGCCACTGCCACAGGGCCCGGAATCCGCGCAGCTGCCGCAGGGCGAACAACGGGCCGGTGCGCAGCAGTCGGTGGTAGTACGCCTCGGAGCACCAGGCGACGTGGTCACCGCCGATGCCGGTCAGGTGCAGGCGGCTGCCGCGTGCGGCGAGGGCTGGCAGGTGGTGCAGGACGCGGGAGCGGTCCATGACACCGATGGTGGGCTCGTCGAGGAGGTCGTCGATGCCGAGCAGGTCCTCGTAGACCAGGGGGGAGTCGTCGGCGTCCCAGATCACGTGCTCGACGTCCGGGAGGTGCCGTGCCGCCTGCTCGGCCCAGTGCAGGTCGGTGTCGGCGGGGTCCCGCCCGGGCCAGGTACTGGCGACCACGTGGGCGGGTGAGCGGTCGGCCAGGAAGCAGACGGAGGTGGAGTCCAGTCCGCCGGACAGGTCGCAGCTGACCACGCCGCCCTGTCGGGTGCGCGCGCCGACGGCCCGCTCGAGCGCGGTACGGATCCGGGGGGCCGCCGCCGTGAGTGGCTCGTCCGGCTCCGGGGGCGTCCACCAGCGGGTGTGCCGTGCGGTGCGTCCGTCGGCGGCGACGATCACGGCGTCCTGCGGGGGCACGGCGGTGACCGCGCGCCAGAGGGATGTCTCGAACAGTGGGTGGGGGGCGGGCCACAGCAGCCGGACGGCCAGTTCCTCCGGGGCGGGGTCGGCGCCGAGGGCAGCGGCGAGCGTGTCGGCCCGGGACGCGGCGACGCGTACGCCGTCGATCTGTGCGTGGAAGACCAGCCGCAGGCCGGAGGCCGTGCCCTGCGCCCTGACGCGTCCCTCGTGGGTGGCGACGAGGTGGAAGCTGCCGTGGAGGGAGCGGGCCAGTGCGTCGAGTTCCGCGAGATCGCGCAGCCGTGCGGCTCGGTGTCGTAGTTCGTCGGCCTCGACCGGGCAGCAGCCGATGACGGCGAGGGCGGTGTGGCCGGCGCTCGCCGTCACGATGTCGTCGTCGTGCCAGTTCCCGACGAGCCAGGGACGGCCGGAGGCGTGGGTGAGGGTCCTGCTTCCGGGGCGGGCGAAGGAGCGGGCCACGGCGGCCGCGTCCGCGCGGTCGGTGAAGACCGCGAAGTGCGCGTCGCCGGGGCCCGTCCCCGCACTTGCGTGCAGTTCAGTCATGACGTCGGGTCAAGGGCCGTCCCGTCAGTTCTTGCTCAGGATCAGCCGGTCGTTGCCGTGGCGCCCCAGGAGCCCCGTCTCCTTGCGGAACGTTCCGAGCCTGACGAGCGTCGGAGCCTCGTAAGCCTTCTTCATGACCTCTCCTCACGTGCCGATGTTCCGTCCACTGCCCCTGACCGCCCGGGCTCATCGGGAACCCGGGCGAGGCGGTGGACGCGGCATCCAGCTAGCTGCAGAACGTGAGGGCACAACAAGGCCACTTGCATAACTCGGATCGTAGGTAAAAACCGCGTCGGCCTGGCCGAATCGCCTGTCCGACTGACACCTGCCGCCTGCGCCGCGCCCCTTTCGAGACGCCGCACATATGTGTGGAGAAGCGTTTCCACCTGCGTTCCGGTACGGTCTGGGGACCCGTCCGAGCGCGCCCGCCCCCAAGTCGTGGGCGGGCGCCGCCGGGGCGCGTTCCGGGTGCGGGAACGCGCTCCATTCACATGCCCTTCAGTTTGAGATAGCGACGTGCCTCCGGCAGTTCCGTCAGGGCGATCAGGACCAGGGCGGCGGAGACGGCTCCGACGGTGGCCTTCACTACGTTGGCGGGGATGAAGATGCCTTTCCTCATGGCAGGTTCACCTCCTCTCGGGTGGCGTCGGCGAGGATGTCGGCGAGCAGGGACTCGACGAAGGGCACGGAGCGCTCCACGGCCTCGCGGACCGGTTCGCTGAGGCCGACGACGACGTCCACCTCGTCGCCGTTCATGCGGACCTCGGGTTCGCAGCCGACGACGAGTACGCGGGGCAGGTCCCCGTCGCCCAACTGGCGGGCGAGGGCGATGACCTTGACGGGGTCCATGGCGTGAGCCTCCGGCGCGCCTTGGGCGGGCAGCGTGGCGAGGTCGGGCTCGATGACGCTGAGGGTGCCGGGCGGCTGCCCGTGCGGCGTGGCGTCCAGCAGGACCACCGTGTCGTAGCCGTCCAGCATGCGGTACGCCAGGTCCATGCCCCGGATACCGAAGTCGGCGACATGGACGCCGTCGGGCTGGGGCCGGCGGGCGAGGGCGGTGGCGGCCTCGGGGCCGAAGCCGTCGTCGGCCATGAAGATGTTGCCGACGCCCGCGACGAGCACGCGGTGGGCCGGAGTCTCGCCCGCGGGCCCGGGGAGGGGCTCGAGTTCGTCGGGGGCGAAGAAGAACCGGTGGCCGATCTGGCTCGCGGCACCGAGGTCGCGGCCGGGGTCGCCCTCGAGGACGACGGCGATGTGCACCTGTCCCTCGAAGTCCTCCTCCACGGCGGCCACTTCGGCGATCCGCCCCGTCAGGGCCAGGTCCATGATGTCCGCCCGCCGGGACGGCTTCAGCCGCACACGCGTGCCGGGACGGTAGGAGACGCCGCTCACCGTGCCTCCCCGGGGGCCGCGCGGAACTCGCGGATCGTGCCGTGCAGGGCCATCAGGTCGTCGGTGCCGAGTCCGGCGCAGCGGTCGAGGATCTCGCGTGCCCTCGGGTCACTGGCCCGTGCCTCGGCCCGTTCCTCCTCGGTCATGCTCAGCACGCTGAGAATGAGCAGCTGGTCGATCTCGGTCCCGTCGAACAGGTCGCCCGGACTCTCGGGGGCGACGCGCGGGAAGTCGTACAGCGTGACCGGTGATGACAGCACCGTGTGCGCCCGTCCGTCGCCCTCGTCGGTGCCGACCAGCACCGGCCAGGTGCCCTTGTTGCGGCAGGCGGCGGCGTGGGCGTGCAGGGCGGCGGGCGTATCGAGGAGGGAGACGAAGCGTCCGCCCTCGCTGTGCAGCACGGTGTGCGTGGAGACGAAGGCGTAGGGGGCCGCGGCCTCCCGCGCGTGCCGGGCGCCGGGTTCCGGCACCGGGCAGGGCGTGCTGTTCGCGATCCGCACGGTCAGCCGCCGTACGCCGTCCGCGACCGGCTCGGCCGTGACCTCGACGGTGCCGGTGAGCCGCCGCCAGCCGCGGACGAGGCTCGCGGACCCGCCGGGCAGCTTCTCGGTGTCGGTGCCCTCGGGGATGTCGACGGTCGCGTCGGCGGGGGCGCCGGTCAGCACGACCTCGCGTTCGGTGACCTCCTGCCAGCTGACGTACCGCTCCCCCGCCACGGTCAACTCGTCGACGGGACGGCCGTCCTGGACGACGGTGCGGTCCACGACCTGGAGGAACCGCACGCGCACGGTGAGGTCGTCGGCGGGTCCTTCGTGGAGCACCTGCGTGGTCATGGTGGCCGGTTCGCCGAGCGCGTCGGCGCAGGCGGCGGGGAAGACGCCGCCGAAGGTCCAGCGTTTGGCGTTCTTCAGCGCGGACCTGCGGTAGGGCCACAGCAGGTAGCCCTCGTACAGACAGGTCCGGGTGATCTTCTCGATGTCCGAGAGGTCCGAGCGGGCCGCGCGGTTCGAGCCGTCCGAGCGGTCCGAGACGGCCGAGACGTCCGAGGGGTCGGTGAGGGTCATGTGGTGGTGGTCCCCGAGTGGTGGAGGGCGGTGCCGTCGAGCAGGGCGCGCACGGCGTCGTCGGGGGTGCCGAGGACGTTCCGGGCGCGGTAGGCGTCGAGGCGGTCGTAGGTGTCGCGGGACAGCCGCAGCCAGGGGCTGCCCGCGTGGTAGCGGTCGGTGAGGGAGTGCCAGAGGGCGGCCGGCAGGGCGTAGCGGGTGTCGCCGTCGGCCCAGGAGATGCGGGAGGCGGCGAGTCCGCCTCCGTCGGGGGTCCGGTGGAAGACGGTGCCGCTGAAGAGGAAGTCGAGCGGCACGTCGCCGTCGTCGCCGACCGCGCGCAGGTACTTGGTGACGGCCAGCTCGGGGTCGTAGGAGCACTCGACGGGGATCCGCACCGTCGTGCGGTCGTCGAAGGCCGGGACGTGGACGGTCGTCCGGGTCCAGGTGAGGGGGCGCATACCGGTCGCCCACTGCTCGGGCGCGCCGAACAGCTCGCCGAGCGCCTCCCGGGCCTCGGAGCCGTAGCGGCGGCGGGCGACGTCGATGCGGACGACGGTGGTCAGGGCGACCGAGCCGACCGGTTGGCCGCCGGTCCTGGCGATCTCCAGGCCGAAGCGGAGGGTGGGCAGAGCCGCGAAGGGCTCCTCCTCCGCTCCGGTGACGGCGAACGCCAGGACCGGCGTCACCGGAGCGGACAGCGCGGGCGACGCCGTCATGCGGGGGGCAGGTTCGGCATGTCCCGGTCGACCGGGTTGCGGTGCCGGGCGTCGATGCCGGTGGAGCGGCGCGCCGTGGAACGGTCGTTTCTGCGGTGTCCCGGCTGGTGCTTGATCAGGCCCTTGTGGTTGCCGCGCCGTACGCCCGCGACGTGCGCGGGCGTGTCGGGCTCGACGTCGGGTTTGCCTACGGTGATGCCCATGACGCCTCCTCGTTGGTGAAGGGGGTGGGTTCGGTCAGTTCGCGGAAGAAGTCCTCGACCTGCTGCCACACCTCGGGGCCGCCGTCCAGTCCCTTCCAGTGTGCGCGCACGACGGCGACCAGGCGGTAGCAGTCGTCGAGCGGGACGAGCCAGTGCTCGTCCGCCCCGCGGGCCCGGTGCACCAGCAGCGCGGTCACGTCGGTGACGTGCTCCGGCAGGTCCGGGTGGCCCTGCTCGACGTCCCGCCAGCTGTCCGCGGGGACGGTGGCGCGCAGGGCGCCCAGCGGGCTCGGGTACGCCGCGGTGACCTCGCCGGTCTCCGCCGAACGGGTGAAGAAGGCGAGGGAGACGGGGACGCCGAGGCCCGCCCACACGATGTCGTCGATGCGGAACCCGTCGAGCCGCCGCCGCTCCTCGGGCAGCAGCCGGTAGCCACCGGACGAGGTCGCCCCGTGGTCGAACAGCACGGCGCAGGCGCGGCAGGCGCACGAGACGGCGCCGTCGGCCGACTGGAGCACATGGCGGTGCGGGTGCCCGGTCGGCAGCGGCTGGGCGCACAGGTCGCACCGCTCCTCCCGGGCGCCTGGTCCCTCGGCCCGGGACGCCTGCCGGGCCACCCGTCGCAGCCCGCTCGTCATCCGCAGGCTCCTCCGCCGACGGGCGTACGGTCGCGGAACAGCGCGTCGACGGGGATCAGCGCCCCGTCCGCCTGCCCGCTCTCCACCCGTACGTCCTCGACCTCCGGTGCCCGCGCGGCCAGCGCCTCCCGTACGGCCTGCTCGGCGCCGGCCGCACCGCAGCCGCTCTGCCGGATCCGGATCCGTACGGCGGACCCGGACAGCTCCAGCAGCTCCGGCGGGCCGGGCAGGGCGGCGAGGGCCTGGCGTACCCGGGTCTCGGCCGGGACGGGGTGCAGGTCGTGCACGAGGAGGAGGTGGCCGACGAGTTCGTCGGCGGCCAGCCGTTCCAACAGGTCGGGGTGGTCCGCCAGGTGGGCGGTGATCCGGCCCAGGCACTGCCCGTAGAGCCCGACGAGTGTCTCGACGGTCTCGGCGGCCCGCCGCGCGGCGAGGCCGTCCGGCAGGGTGTCCAGGCCCGAGAGCCGCTCCTCGGCCAGCGCCACCTGGCCGCGGGCATGCGCGTCCTCCCAGGGTTCCCAGGTCATCGTGAGGCCGCCCTAGCCCGCGAGGGTGCCGAAGGTCGGCGAGTGGGACTGGGTGAGGGTGCGGCCGCCGCCGAGGTACATGTGGACACCGCACGGCAGGCAGGGGTCGAAGCTGCGCACGGTGCGCATGATGTCGATGCCCTTGAAGTTCTCCGGCCCGTTCTCCTCGAAGATCGGGCAGCCCTGCACGGCGTCCTCGTACGGGCCGGGGGTGCCGTAGAAGTCGCGGGGGCTGGCGTTCCACGGGGTCGGCGGGTACGGATGGTAGTTGGCGATCTTGCCGTCGCGGATGACCATGTGGTGGCTGAGCACACCGCGCACGGCCTCGTGGAAGCCGCAGCCAATGGCGTCCTTGGGCACCTTGAAGTCCTGGAAGGTCTTGGTGACGCCGGAGCGGACCTCGTTGAGGGCCTGGTCGACGAAGTGGAAGGCCATGCCCGCCGCGTAGGCGACGAAGTACATGCGGGCCCGGTTGCGCTCGATGGTGTTCGGGAACGGCGGGGGCGTCCACTCCAGGCGGACCTCCGGCGACGACGGCGTCTTCGGCAGGTCGATCTGCACGCTGTGCCCGGTCGAGCGGACGTACGGCGTGTTGACCTTCCCGGCGAGGGCGGTGGCCCACAGGCGGGCGATGGGGCCGCCGCCGGTGTCCAGGGCGAGGAAGTCGTTGGTGCGCTTGTCGAACCAGCGGGGGCTCATCACCCAGCTGTAGTTGCCGTTGTCCAGGTCACGCTTCTGCGGCGCGGGCAGCGTGGTCTGGTTCCAGGGGTGGCGCTTGTCGACCGGGTTGCCGAGCGGGTCCTTGTCGACGAAGGTCTCCTCGCCGGTCCAGTCCTCGTAGTAGGAGCTGCCGAGCAGGATGCGCATGCCGAGGTTGATGTCGACCAGGTCCGTGGTGACGAGCTGGTTGTCGACCACGATGCCCGGGGTGACGAACATGCGGTTGCCCCACTCGTTCATCTTCTTGTAGTCGTAGTCGACGATCTCCGGGTCCTGGAAGGCACCCCAGCAGCCGAGCATCGTGCGGCGCCGGCCGACCTCCTGGTAGCCGGGCAGGGCCTCGTAGAAGAAGTCGAAGACGTCGTCGTTCATGGCGACGGCGCGCTTGATGAAGTCGAGGCAGCGGGTGAGGCGGACCAGGTAGTCCGTGAAGAGCTGGGGCGTGGCGACCGTGCCCACACCGCCCGGGTAGAGCGTGGAGGGATGCACGTGGCGGCCCTCCATGAGACAGATCATCTCGCGGGTGAGGCGGCTCATGACCAGCGCCTCTTTGTACGTGGCCCCCTCGAAGGGGTTGTACGAGCTCATGATGTCGCCGATGGTGCGGTGGCCGTGCTGGTCGCCGCGCGGCGCCGGGGTGCGCTCGGCCCGCTCCCACACGCCCGGGTTGGTCTCCTTGACCATGCGTTCGCAGTAGTCGACGAAGACCATGTTGTCCTGGAAGATCGTGTGGTCGAACATGTACTCGGCGGCCTCGCCGAGGTTGATGATCCACTCGGCGAGCGGCGGCGGCTTCACGCCGTAGGCCATGTTCTGCGCGTACACCGAGCAGGTGGCGTGGTTGTCCCCGCAGATGCCGCAGATGCGGCTGGTGATGAAGTGCGCGTCGCGGGGGTCCTTGCCCTTCATGAAGACGCTGTAGCCACGGAAGATCGATGAGGTGCTCCTGCACTCGACGACTTCACGGGCGTTGAAGTCGATCTTCGTGTAGATGCCCAGGTTGCCGACGATCCGGGTGATGGGATCGAACGCGACGTCGGTGAGGGTGCGCTGCTCCGCGGGGGCGGCCTGGCTCGTCGTCACTGGACGGTTTCCTTTCACACAGGGGGCAGGCGTGGGGTTCGGGGGTCAGGTCACTTGCCGGGCCAGCGCGGCGCGAAGCCGGAGGTGAGCTCGGTGCGGTTGTGGCGCCACTTGGGTTCTTTGTTGACCGAACGGTTGGTGATGGCGCGCAGCGTGCGCACCAGCGGGCCGTAGGTGGAGGAGGCCAGGGCGGAGGAGACGCTGGCGCCGGGCGGCTCGTCCATGAACGGCATGAACTTGTCGGGGAAGCCGGGCATGGTGCAGCCGATGCAGATGCCGCCGACGTTGGGGCAGCCGCCGATGCCGTCCATCCAGCCGCGCTTGGTGACGTTGCAGTTGACGACCGGGCCCCAGCAGCCGATCTTCACCTGGCACTTGGGCGAGTTGTAGTCCTTGGCGAAGTCACCCTGCTCGTAGTACGCGGCGCGGTCGCAGCCCTCGTGCACGGTCTTGCCGAACAGCCAGGTGGGACGCAGTTGTTCGTCGAGCGGGATGGGCGGGGCCATCCCCGCGGCCTGGTAGAGCAGCCAGGTCACGGTCTCCATGAAGTTGTCGGGCTGGACCGGGCAGCCGGGCACGTTGACGATCGGCAGCCCGCCGGCCGAACGGAAGTCCCAGCCCAGGTAGTCCGCGAGGCCCATGCAGCCGGTGGGGTTGCCCGCCATCGCGTGAATACCGCCATAGGTGGCACAGGTGCCGATCGCGATGACCGCGAAGGCGCCGGGGGCGAGCCGGTCGATCCAGGTGTTGAGGGTGATGGGCTCGCCCGTACGGGGGTCGTTGCCCATCGAGGTCCAGTAGCCGTCGCCGTTGATGCGCTCGTTGGGGATCGAGCCCTCCACGACGAGGACGTACGGGGCCCCGAGTTCACCGTCGGCGGCCTGGTGGAAGGGGCGGGTGAAATCGTCGGCACTCTCGTACGAGAGCACCTTGTTGTGCAGCACGACCTTCGGCAGTCCTGGGATGGCCCCGAGGACCACATCCTCCAGACTGGGCAGCGATGCGGCGGTGACCGAGATGGTGTCGCCGTCGCAGCTCATGCCTTCCGAGGTCCACAGAATGTGAACTTCCTCCACGGCCGCGGGGGCCTGGGTGTCGGTGCTCATGGGTTCCCTTCCTGGCGGCGTCCCCCGCAGCAGGCTGACATATCACTTAATCAGCCACCATTCGGACACTCCGTTCGGAGGTGGTCCGGTGTCCCGTTCGGCCGACGCTTGCGGACGAAGGCGGAGCGCAGGGCGTGGTAGGGCGCGGCCGGGTCGTCGAAGACGGCGCGCATGCGCTCCAGCTCGGCGGCGCGGTAGGCGCTGAGAGGGCGTACGGCCTCGTCGCGCTCGCGTGCGGCCTTCTTCGCGCCGAGCCGGGCGGGGAGGCTCGTTGAACGGGCCAGGCGGTCGGCCATTCGGGTGATCTCGTCCGCGAACTCGCTCGGTGCGCAGTCGATGACCTGGTCCACCAGGCCGAGGGAGTGGGCGCAGGCCGCGGTGAGGGGCAGGGCGTCCTCGGTGAGGCGGGCGGCCACCGCCGGGCCGACCTTGCGGGGCAGGGTGTAGGTCCAGTACTCGGAGCCGTACAGGCCCATCAAGCGGTAATGGGGGTTGAGGACGGCGCCCCGGCGGCACCACACCTCGTCCGCGGCGAGGGCCAGCATGGCGCCGCCGGCGGCCGCGTTGCCGGGGAGGGCGGCGATGACGAGGCGGTCGGTGGTGGTGAGGACTTCTTCCACGAGGTCGTCGATGGCCTCGATGTTGGCGAGGGACTCGGCGGCGGGGTCGGGGGCGGCTTCGATGAGGTTGAGGTGGATGCCGTTGGAGAAGAAGTCTCGCTTTGCGCCGAGGACGATCACGTCCGTTGGGCGAGTGCGGGCGTGGCGGTAGGCGGTGAGGAGTCTGCGGCACTGGTCGGTGTTCATGGCGCCACCGGGGAAGCGGAAGGTGAGGTGGCCGACGGTTCCTTGTTCCTCGTAGGTGATGTCGGAGTAGCTTCCGCCTGTTGTGTTTTGAGTGCGGGTTGTGGGGGGTTCCTCGCGCCCACGCGGCGGAGCCGCACATGTCACAGCCCCGCGCCCCTTCAGGAGGGCTTGTGTGGCCGGGAGTTTGAAAGTTGCCGGGCCTCCAGGGACGCGTCTGGGTCTCAGCTCCGCAATCCAGACCGCGCCGTCCGTCGTGGCTCGGCAGATGGCGCCGTGTTGTGTGGCCAGGAGTTCGCCCGGGGTGCCTTTGAGATGGGGTTCGGGGTGGCCGCCGTGCAGGTACCACTCGGTGCCCTGGAAGGTGTCCAGGACGCCGGGTTGGGAGTCGGCGGCGCGGAGTTTGCGCAGGACCGTGGTGGTGGGGTCGGCGTGCCAGTCGATGCGGCGTTCGTCCTGGGTCAGGTACGGCTGCCAGGTGTGGGTGGGGGGCGTGACGGGGGTGTAGGTGCCGGACGCGAAGCGGTCGACGGCGAGGAGGACCGCCTGGAGGGCGGCGTCGGCCAGTTCGCCGCGGTAGAGGTCGCTCTTGCCGATGTCGGGGGGCAGGGGGAAGTCCGCCGAGGCCCAGACCGGGCCGGCGTCCATCTCGGCGACCGCCTGCAGGACGGTCACGCCCCAGCGGTCGCGGCCTTCCTGGACGGCTCGGTCGAGGGAGGACGGGCCCCGGTCGCCGGGCGGGCCCGGGTGGACGATGAGGCAGGGGTGGGTCGACCAGACCTCTTCCGGGACGGCGGTCGTCAGCATGGGGGCGATCACGAGGCCGGGCGCGTGGCGGCGCACCGCTTCGGTGAGCTGTTGGTCGTCCCGGAGCGCCAGCTCCACGGCGACGGGGTGCCCCAGATCCCGCAGTTCCGCGTGGACCCGCTGGGTGAGGCTGTTGAACGCGCTGGCAAGAAGCAGAATCCGCATCACGCGGCGATGCTGCCCGGCGACCACCGCACGGGACGCGAGGCGCGCCCCCGGGGATCGTGCGCTTGGGCCGGCCGGGGGAAAACGCCTCCCGTCCGCCTCGGCGTGCGGCTCCGGCGCTCCTGCCGTGCCTAGCGTGGCGGACCATGCACGAGCTGTCGATCGCCGCCGCCGTCGTGGAGAGCGCCGAGGACGTCGCCCGCGAGCACGGGGCGGACGCGGTGGCGGGCGTGACGCTGCGGATCGGCGAGCTGGCGGGTGTGGTCCCGGACGCACTGCGCTTCTCCTTCTCACTGGTCGCCGAGGGCACCGCACTGGACGGCGCGGAACTGGTCATCGAGGAGGTGCCGGCCCGGGCCCGCTGCGGCGGCTGCGACGCGCGCTTCGCCGTCGGCTCGCCACCGGCGCTGTGGTGCCCGCACTGCGACACCGCGGCAGCGGAGCTGCTCTCCGGGCGGGAACTGGAACTGGCGGAGGTACGAATGGCAGGGAGCCCGTGATGTGCCGCAGCGTCGACGTACGGACGGCCGTACTGGCCAAGAACGACGGTCTGGCGGCGCAGCTGCGCGCCGACCTGACGGAACGGCGGGTCACCGCCGTCAACCTGCTCTCCAGTCCCGGCAGTGGCAAGACCGCGCTGCTCGAACTGGTGCTGCGTCGGTCGCTGGAGCGTGGCGTGGCCGTCGCGGCCCTCACCGCGGATCTGGCCACGGAGAACGACGCCCGTCGCCTCGCCCGCTCCGGAGCGCCCGTGAAGCAGGTGCTGACCGGCGGGCTGTGTCACCTCGAGTCGGCGCAGGTGCGCGGTCTCATCGACGGCTGGCTGCCGGACGGCACCCGCCTGCTGTTCGTGGAGAACGTCGGGAACCTGGTCTGCCCCGCCTCCTACGACCTGGGCGAGACACTGCGCGTGACGCTGATGTCGGTTACGGAGGGTGAGGACAAGCCGCTGAAGTACCCGACGGCCTTCGGCGCGGCCCATCTCGTGGTGCTGACGAAGACGGACCTCGCGGACGCCGTCGGCTTCGACGCTGTCGCCTTCACCGAGGCCGTGGAGCGCGTCAACCCCGGGGTGGAGATTCTGCGTACCTCGGCCCGTGACGGGCAGGGTGTCAACCTCCTCCTCGACCGCGTCCTCGCCGTCGCGGACGGAGACGCACCACACGTCCCGCTGCTCGCGGCGGACCATCTGCGCGCGCACGGTCACGACCACGGGCCCGGTCACAGCCCCGGTCACGACCACGGGCCCGGTCACGACCACACCTCGTCCCAGCCCACCACCGCGTGACCGCCACTACGACGGCCGCCCAGGGCACGGAGCGGCGGCGGGTGACCGTGCGCGGGACCGTGCAGGGCGTGGGGTTCCGGCCCTTCGTGCACCGGCTGGCCGGGGAGCTGGGCCTCGCGGGTCACGTCCGCAACGGCGCCGAGGGCGTGGTCGCCGAGGTGGAGGGGGCTTCGGAGTCCGTGGCGGACTTCTGTCGGGCGCTGGCGGAACGGCCACCGCCCCTGGCGGAGGTGTGGGAGGTCGCGTACGAGACCGTCCCGGTCGTCGGCGCCGCCGGTTTCGTCATCCATCCGTCCGAGGGCACCGGCACGGGCCGCACGCTCATCCCGCCGGACACCGCGACCTGCGAGGACTGTCTGCGGGAGCTGGCGGACCCGGCGGACCGACGGCACCGGCACCCCTTCATCACGTGCACGCACTGCGGTCCCCGCTTCACCATCTCCACCGGTCTCCCCTACGACCGGGCGACGACCACCATGGCCGCGTTCCCGCTGTGCCGGGAGTGCGCCACCGAGTACGCGGACCCGGCCGACCGGCGCTTCCACGCGCAGCCGGTGGCGTGCCACGACTGCGGGCCGAGGCTGCGGCTCACCGTCCCCGGCGGGCGTCCGGGCGAGGGTGAGGCGGCGCTGGCGCAGGCGCGGCGGCTGCTGGCACGGGGCGCGGTGCTGGCCGTCAAGGGGCTCGGCGGTTACCACCTGGCCTGCGACGCAGGTGATGAGCGGGCCGTCGCTGCGCTGCGCTCGCGCAAGGAGCGCGGCGGCAAGCCGTTCGCCGTCATGTGCGCCGATCCGGCCGGGGCGGAGCGGCTGGCCCACGTCGGCGCGGAGGAGCGGGCGGTGCTGACGAGCCGTCGGCGGCCGATCGTGCTGCTGCGCCGGCGGGAGGGGGCCGGCGGGCTCGCCGGGGCGGTGTGTCCGGGCAGTCCGGACGTCGGTGTGATGCTGCCGTACACCCCGTTGCACCGGCTGCTGTTCGGGCTGCCGGGCGATCCGGCGGGTCCGCAGGTGCTGGTGATGACCAGCGGGAACCGCTCCGGGGAGCCGATCGTCACCGATGACGCCGAGGCGCTGGAGCGGCTCGCCGGGATCGCCGATGCCTGGCTGTGGCACGACCGGGTCATCGAGGCGCCCTGTGACGACTCCGTGGTGCGCGTGCGGCCGGACGGGGGCGGCGAGGTCGTGCTGCGCCGGTCGCGCGGCCACGCTCCGCAGCCGCTCGCGCTGCCCGTACCCGTCACCGCGGCCCTCGCCGTGGGCGGCGACCTGAAGAACGCCCTGTGCCTGGGCGCGGAGAACGGCGCGTGGTTCTCCCCGCACATCGGCGACATGGGCGACCTGACCACCGTACGGGCCTTCGAGCGCGCGGCGGGGCGGCTGCGGGCGCTGACCGGGATCGAGCACGAGCTGCTGGCGGCCGACGGGCACCCGGGATACCACTCGGCCCGTTGGGCGCGGCGGGCCGCTGAGGCGAGCGGGCTTGTGCTGCGGCGGGTGCAGCATCACCACGCCCATGTCGCGTCCGTGATGGCCGAGCACGGGCTGGACGACGGTGCGCGGGTCGTCGGCGTCGCCTTCGACGGCACCGGGTACGGCGACGACGGGGCGGTCTGGGGCGGTGAGGTGCTGGTCGGTGGCTACGCCGGCTTCCAGCGCTTCGCCCATCTGCGGTACGCGCCGCTGCCCGGCGGGGACGCGGGCGTGGCCAACCCGTGCCGCATGGCGCTGGCGCGGTTGAGCGCGGCGGGGTTGCCGTGGGACGCCGACCTGCCGTGCGTCGCCGCCTGCGCTCCGGACGAACTGCGGCTGCTGGAACAGCAGTTGGTGCGTGGTACCGCGTGCGTGCCGACCTCGTCCATGGGTCGGCTCTTCGACGCGGTCTCCTCACTCGTGGGGATCTGCCACCGGGCCCGCTACGAGGCGCAGGCCGCGATCGAGCTGGAGGCGGCGGCGGTGCTCGCCTGGCCGGAGGAGACCGGGGCGTACGCCTTCACGGCCGGCCTGGATCCGGGGCCGGTGCTGGGCGCGGTCGTCGCCGATCTGCGGCGCGGGGTCCCCGTCCCGGTGATCGCCGCCCGCTTCCACCGCGCGGTCGCGTCGGCCGTGGCGGACGTCTGCCGGGCCGCCCGCCGGGAGACGGGAGCGGAGGTGGCGGCGCTGTCGGGCGGGGTGTTCGCCAACACGCTGCTCGACGCGGAGTGCGCCGCGCTGCTCGCGGCGGACGGCTTCACGGTGCTCCGCCATCGGCGGGTGCCGCCCAATGACGGCGGTCTCGCGCTCGGCCAGCTGGTCGTGGCGGCGCGGACGAATCGTTCCGAACGACAAGGAGGACGCTGATGTGCCTGGCCGTACCCGGCCGTGTGGTCGGGATCGAGGACCGGGACGGAACGCGCATGGCGCGGGTCGACTTCGGCGGGGTGGTCAAGGAGGTGTGCCTCGCCTACGTCCCCGAGGCCCAGGTGGGCGAGTACGTCATCGTCCACGTCGGATTCGCGTTGCAGCGGCTGGACGAGGAGTCGGCTCGCTCCTCGCTGGAACTGTTCGAGCAACTCGGGCTGCTGGAGGAGGAGTTCGGCGACGCGTGGGCGCGCGCCGAGGTGGAGGAATCCGCTCCCGAGCCGGCCGGCGAGGAGGGCGTGCGATGAAGTACATCGACGAGTTCAACGATCCGGAGCTGGCCCGTCGGCTGCTCGACGAGATCCGTGCCACGGTCACCCGTCCCTGGGCGATGATGGAGGTCTGCGGCGGGCAGACCCACTCCATCATCCGGCACGGCATCGACCAGCTCCTTCCGGACGAGGTCGAGTTGATCCACGGACCCGGCTGTCCGGTGTGCGTGACGCCGCTGGAGATGATCGACAAGGCGCTGGCGATCGCGGCCCGCCCGAACGTCGTCTTCTGTTCCTTCGGCGACATGCTGCGCGTGCCCGGCACCGACCGCGACCTGTTCCGGGTCAAGGGCGAGGGCGGTGACGTTCGGGTGGTGTACTCGCCGCTCGACGCCCTGGACATCGCCCGCCGGGAGCCGGACAAGGAGGTCGTGTTCTTCGGCATCGGCTTCGAGACGACGGCCCCGGCCAACGCGATGACCGTCCACGAGGCCCGCCGCCTCGGCATCCGCAACTTCAGCCTGCTGGTGTCGCACGTGCGCGTGCCGCCCGCGGTCGAGGCGATCATGCTGGCGCCGGAGTGCCGGGTGCAGGCGTTCTTGGCGGCGGGGCATGTGTGCAGCGTGATGGGCACCGCCGAGTATCCGGAGCTGGCCGAGCGCCACCGGGTGCCGATCGTGGTGACCGGCTTTGAACCGCTGGACATCCTGGAGGGCGTGCGCCGTACGGTCCGTCAGCTCGAGCGCGGGGAGCACCGGGTGGAGAACGCCTACCCGCGCGCGGTGCGCGAGGCGGGCAACCCGGCCGCGCTGAGCATGATCGAGGAGGTCTTCGAGGTCACCGACCGCGCCTGGCGGGGCATCGGTGTGATCCCGAACAGCGGCTGGCGGCTGTCCGAGGCCTTCCGGGCCTACGACGCCGAGCACCGCTTCGACGTCGGCGACGTGAAGACGGTCGAGTCCCCCGAGTGCCGCAGTGGCGAGGTGCTGCAGGGCCTGATCAAGCCCAACGAGTGCCCCGCCTTCGGCACGACCTGCACACCGCGGACCCCGCTCGGCGCCACGATGGTCTCCAGTGAGGGGGCCTGCGCGGCGTACTACCTGTACCGGCGGCTGGAGGTGGCCCCCGTTGGCTGACACGGACACGGTCGTCGACCCCGCGAACTGGTCCTGTCCCGCGCCCCTGCGCGACCATCCGGTGGTCGTGATGGGCCACGGTGGCGGCGGTGCGCTCTCCGCCGAGCTCACGCAGCACCTGTTCGCGGCGGCGTACGGCAACGAGACACTCGCCGCGCTCACCGACTCCGCGGCCGTCGAACTGGGCGGGGCCCGGCTGGCGTTCTCCACCGACTCCTACGTCGTCCGCCCGCTGTTCTTTCCCGGCGGCAGCATCGGCGACCTGGCCGTCAACGGCACGGTCAACGACCTCGCGATGAGCGGCGCCCGGGCTGCCTATCTGTCGACGGCGTTCATCCTGGAGGAGGGCGTCGCACTGGACGTGGTGGGCCGTGTCGCCCAGGCGGTGGGCGCGGCCGCCTCCGCCGCCGGGGTGACGGTGGCGACCGGGGACACCAAGGTCGTCGAGGCGGGGCACGGCGACGGCGTGTACGTCAACACGTCCGGCATCGGCCTGATCCCGGCCGGCGTCGACATCCGTCCGCAGCGGGCGACGCCGGGTGACGTGGTGATCGTCAGTGGGCCGATCGGGGCGCACGGTGTGGCGGTGTTGAGCGTGCGCGAGGGGCTGCAGTTCGGCTCCGACGTGGTCAGTGACACCGCGCCGCTGGGTGGGCTGGTGGCCGTGATGCTGGACGTCACGACGGACGTGCACGTGCTGCGCGACCCGACGCGGGGCGGGCTCGCGACCTCGCTCTGTGAGATCGCCGCCGCCTCCCGCACGGGTGTCGTGCTCACGGAGAGCGCCGTCCCCGTGCCCGACTCCGTGGCCGCGGCCTGCGGATTCCTTGGGCTCGACCCGCTGTACGTGGCCAACGAGGGGCGCCTGGTGGCCTTCGTACCGCCGGAGCACGCCGACGCCGTCCTCGCGGCGATGCACGCGCACCCGCAGGGCGCCGGCGCGGCCGTCATCGGTACGTGCGTGGCCGAGCATCCGGGCATGGTCGTCGCCCGGACGGGCCTGGGTGGCACTCGGGTCGTGGACCTGCCGCTGGGTGAACAGTTGCCGCGTATCTGCTGAGCGGTGACGACACGGCGGCCGTGCGGCCGACGGGGCGCGGTGTCCCGGTCGGCCGCACGGCTGCCTCACGCACTGCTGCCGCACGGCTGTTTACGGCGCGTCGGGAGGCCGGGCGTGTTCAGCTGTCCGGGCGGGCGGCCGCGCGGTGCCGGCCGGGGCGGGTTCCGTGGACGCGGTGGAAGGCCACGCTGAGGCCGAAGGCGCTCTGGTAGCCGACCTGGCGGGCGATCGACTCCACGGTGTCCTCGGTGCGCACCAGCAGGTCGGCCGCGAGGGCGAGGCGCCAGCCGGTCAGGTAGGTCATGGGCGGTTCCCCGACCAGGTCGGTGAAGCGGCGGGCGAAGGTCGCGCGTGACACTCCGGCCTCCTCGGCGAGGGCCGCCACGGTCCACGGACGTGCGGGTCTGTCGTGGATCAGCCGGAGAGCCCGGCCCGCGACGGGGTCGCTCAGGGCTCGGTACCACCCCGGGGGGCTCCCCTCCGGGCGGGCGAACCACGCGCGGAGCGTGGACAGCAACAACAGGTCCAGGAGCCTGTCGAGGACGGCTTGTTGTCCGGGGGCGTCCCGGCTGATCTCCGCGGCGGTGAGGTCGAGGATCGGGGCCGGAGTGCCGTCGTTAGGCACCATGACCACGCGGGGAAGGGCGCTCAGCAGTCGTTCGGAGACTCGGCCGCCGACCTGGTAGCCGCCGGTGAGCAGGACGGTCGGGCTGTCCGGGCCGGTGCCGCAGGTGCGCAGGCCGAGCATGACGTCGTCGCTGATGTCCTCGCCGTCGGCCGTCGTGCAGTGGTCGGCGTGCACCACGTACAGCGGGGGTCGGTGGAGGTCGACGTCATCGGCGACGGTGAACGGCTCCGGCCCGACCACGACGGCCACGTCGCCCCGGGTGAGTGCGACGGGCGCGACGCCGTCGCCGTCGCCCGGGACGACCCAGCCGGTGCCGTGCAGCAGGGTGACCAGGGTGAGGGGCGTCCGGTCGGCGAAGCGCACGGACCACGGTGGGGTGACGATGTTCCGGCTGAACAGAGCGCCGTCGGACCGCACTTCGTAGAGCAGGCTCCCCAACGCGTCCATGGGGCAAGGTTAGACGATCGGACATCGATATGAGCGGATGAACCATTCTCCAGCTCATCCACGCCCGGTTTGCTGGTCCCATGACGACGACGAAACCGTTTCTGATCCTCGGCGGCACGGGCAAGACAGGACGCCGTGTGGCCTCCCGCCTCCGGGAGCGCGGGCACGACGTCCGGGCGGCCTCCCGGAAGGGGCCGACCCGATTCGACTGGGGCGACGAGAACACGTGGGAGCCGGTGCTGGAGGGCGTGGGCGCGGCCTACCTGATCGACTCCCAGCTCGGTGACGCGGCCACAACGCTGAGGTCCTTCAGCCGACTTGCCGTGGACAGCGGTGTCGAGCGGCTGGTGCTGCTGTCCAACCGCGACTGGGTGGTGCCGCCCGGCGAGGAGAAGCTTCCCTCCGAGCGCGTGGTGCGAGAGTCCGGCGCCGAGTGGACGATCCTCAAACCGGCCTGGTTCGCGCAGAACTTCAGCGAGGACGCGTTCTTCCGGCAGCAGCTCGTGGACGGCGACATCGTGATGTCGGCCGGGGACGGCGTCGAGCCGTTCGTCGACGCCGACGACATCGCCGACGTCGCCGTGGCCGCCCTCACCGAGGACGGCCACGCCGGGCAGTCCTACGAACTGACCGGCCCCCGCCAACTGAGCCTGGCCAACGTGACCGACGAGATCGCCCGAGCCACCGGCCGCCCCCTCGCCTACCACCCCGTCTCCCCCACCGACCACACGGCCTACGCCCTCCAACGCGGCCTCCCCGAGGAGTACGCCGCCCTCCTCAACACCCTCTACAGCTGGATCAGCGACAATCGCTTCGCCCAACTGGCCGACGGCGTTCAGCGGGCGCTGGGCCGCGACCCCCGTGACTTCACGGACTACGTCCGATCCACGGCCGCCACGGGGGTGTGGCACGGCTGAGCAGGCGTGCGCCACGCCGCCATGCTTGCACCGAAGGAGCGGCTCACTCCGACGAGTGACCCCTCGCCGGGCGCTGCCGACCAGGCGACCTCGTCCGCACTTGCCGGCGGCGTCAACCTGGCGCCACGACAGCAAGTAATCATCGATCACTGGCTGTTACGGTCTGCGCGTGACGACGAGATCAGTGGTGGACGAGCGGTCCCTGGGACCGGCGGGCCCGTTCCCGGTCGGTGTGCTCGAAGGGCTGCGGGGCGGCCCTCTGGAACGGCAGTGGCTGCACTACGCGTTTGTGTCCCGGTGCGGCGACCTGACCGTGATCGCGAATCTGTCGGCCCTCGGGGCCGACGGCGCGGACGGGTCACCGCACCGCCGGGGGATCGTGCTGGTGCACGATCAGGAGGGCGGGTGGGAGGCCAGTCAGTTCAACGCCCGTCACCAGGAGGTGCCGTGGTCGTCGTTCCGCCTGCCGCGGCCTCGCGGGACGGACGAGGACGCGTTCACGGTGACGGCGGTGGCCGGGTCGCCGACGGTCGACGTGCGGCTGCGCGGCACCGGCCGGGCGTGCACGTCGCAGTGCGCGGCGTTCGGCGACGGCGAGTTCCTGCGCTGGCAGGCCGAGCCCGGCGTACTGGCCTCCGGTGTGGTGACGGCACACGGACGCACCCGGAAGGTGAAGCTGACCGGCTACCACGAGCGCGTCCGGGGCCGCTGGAGCTGGCCGACGCTGGGCGGCTGGGTGTTCGGGTTCGTCAACGCGCCCCCGGACTCCCCCTCCTCCACGGCCGAGCGCGCCGAGTGCGTTCCCCCGCCCGCGGCCGTCGTGTTCGCGCTGGTCCAGCCCCGCTCCCCCGGCGACGCCACCAACGGATCGCTGATGCTGTGGCGCGAGGGCCGG
This sequence comes from Streptomyces sp. NPDC002888, assembly GCF_042888465.1. Taxonomy (NCBI): domain Bacteria; kingdom Bacillati; phylum Actinomycetota; class Actinomycetes; order Kitasatosporales; family Streptomycetaceae; genus Streptomyces; species Streptomyces sp. NPDC002888. Next base: position 80,936 of record NZ_JBIAPU010000041.1, read on the forward strand.
TTGTGGCGGCACTTCCCTCGGCGGTGTCTGGAGATGGCGGTGGACGGTGCGCTGGACCGGGACGCCGTCGTGCTGGTGCCGCCCCTGGCGGACCTCCTCGGCACGCCGGCGGGTGCGACGGTGCCGGGCCGACTGGTGATCAGCGCCCGGATGGGCCGGGACCATCTGCTGCTGGACTTCTCCGGCCGGACGGCTGCGCGGATCGCGAACCCGTGCGAGCGCGGCCTGCGGCCGTTCAGCGTGCACGAGACGCTCGGCCCGTGCCGGGTGGAGGGCGTGGTCTCCGGCCGAGCCGTGGCGTTCGAGACGCGGGGCGTCGTCGAGTTCGCCGGAGGAGCCGATGAGTGCTGACCGAGCGGACGACGGTACGGGCGCGGCTCTGCTGCGGGACACGGTGGCCGCGCTGTCGGAGCGGGCGCCCGCCGTGGTGGCCGCCGCGGCGGAGCAGATGCGGGGGATCCGGCTCGGCCTGTCGTTCAACGACGGCACGGCCGCCTCGCTCACCCCGCTCCGCGGGCGCCTGGTGATCGAAAACGGCCGGGCGGACGCCGCGGACGTCGAGGTGGTCTTCGACGACCGGGCCATGAACCTGCTGTTCGATCTCCAGTGCAGCCCGGTGGACCAGGTGCTGCCCGGCAGCCTGGACGTACGGGGTGAGCCGGACCAGGTGCTCGCGGCGTGGCGGGCGTTCACCCTGCTGGCGCAGCGGGCGTCGGGGCTACGGTTCGTCCAGCAGCTTTGGGAGGAGTACCGGCACCGCTCCCCCGGCCTGTGGGGCGCCGCGCCCGGGAACGCCGGGGACGGCACCGACGTACCGGACGCGACGGGCTGGACGGCCCTGGACTACCTCAACCGGCGCCGACCCGCCCCTGCCGCGGAACCGGTCCCGGACGCGGACCCCGAGGGCGGGTGGAGCGCGGCGGCCCGTCCCCGCCTCCTGTGGAACGGTCGTACCGGCACCCCGTGGTGGGAGGAACTCCCCCTCACCGACGCGGACTTGATGGAGACGATGCGGGTCTGCCGGGACCGGGTGGCGGACGAGATGCGCTGCCTGATCCCGGACCAGGAACCGCGCCGCGACCTGTACGACCTGATGCGGGACTACCCGGCCCGGCAGGGCAAGGGGCTGCGGCCCACGCTCACGGTCGCGGCCTGCGTGGCCTTCGGCGGACGTGCCCAGGACGCCGTACGCAGCGCGGCGACGCTGGAACTGTTCCACAACGCCTTCCTGGTCCACGACGACATCGCGGACGAGTCCACGCACCGGCGCGGCCTGCCCACCCTCCACACCGCGCACGGCGCGGGACTGGCAGTGAACGTGGGCGACGGGCTGAACCTGCTCGCCGTCGACGCGCTGCTGTCGAACCTGGCCACCCTCGGGCTCGCCCGCACCCTCGGCCTGATCCGGGAGACGCTGCACATGTGCCGGGAGAGCGTCGAGGGCCAGGCCATGGAACTGGGCTGGATCCGGCACCGCGAGGTGCCCGACGAGGACGCGGCTTACCTCACGATGAGCAGCAAGAAGACCGGCTGGTACACGTGCATCAGCCCCTGCCGGATCGGCGCGGTGTGCGCCGGCGTCACCGACCCGGCCGTCCTCGACCGGTTCGACGAGGCGTTCCGGCTGATCGGCATCGCCTTCCAGATCCAGGACGACGTCCTCAACCTCGTCGGCGACGAGGCCCTCTACGGCAAGGAGGCTCTCGGCGACCTCTGGGAGGGCAAACGGACCCTGATGCTCATCCACCTCCTGCGCTCCGTGCCCGACCCCGAGGAGCGGGAGCTGCTGCGCAAGATCGTGCTGCGTCCCCGGCAGGAGCAGAACGAGGCGGACGTCCGGCTCGTTCTGGAGTCCATGCACCGTCACCGGTCCGTCGACCACGCCGTCGCGCTCGCCGACGACCTCGCCGTCCGCGGCATCGCCCACTTCGAGCGGGACCTCGACGTCGTCCCCGAGAACAAGGGCAAGGCCGTGCTCCGTCAGATCGCCCACTACGTCACGTCGAGGCCGCTATGACCACCATCCCCCCACCGAACGCGTCCGACGAGCGGGTACGCAACGTCCTCGACACGGCCAACCAGTGGACGCGGGCCGCCCTGTGCACGCTCGCCCGCCACGGCGCGGCGTTGCGCCGTGACGACCCCGACCGTGCCCGGCGCCTGCTGGACACGCTCGCTCCGTGGCCGCCCTACAAGGCCGGGCAGTTCCTCTTCGACCTCATGGAGTGGGAGGACTTCATGCTCGACGGTGACCCGCCCCCGCCCCTCCCGCTCGGCGAGGCCCTCGACGCAGCGGGCCTCCCTCTGACGTGGCTGCGGACGGCCGCCGCCCGGGTGTCGGACACCTTCGACGGCGCCTGGGTCCCCCCGACCGTCCCGAGCGCGGAGGACCTGCCGGAGCTGGAGAGCGGCAGGTATCTCTACCAGGACGTGATGCTCGGGGCGTGGCAGGCGTGCTGTCTGCTGCTGGGGGCCGAGGAGGCCACTCGGTAGCGGCCGCGCCGGGCCCGGGCCCGGTGCCGAGGCCCCCGGGGAACGGGCCCGTTCGCCCGAGTGAGCGTCTGGAGTGGTGGGATCGGAGTGGCTGTTTGACGGTGGATCACGTCAGACCGGGTCGTTCAGCTGACACCACGTCGGC
>NZ_JBIAPU010000042.1:0-81966 GCF_042888465.1 Streptomyces sp. NPDC002888
GTCTCGGACGCCGACAGTGCCCGCGCGGCCGGTGATCTGGCCGCTGCCGGTGTCTCTTCTGGTCCTTGCGGGGCCGCGGCGCTCGCCGGTCTGCGGGCGGCGCTCACCGGCGTGGGAGCCGAGGAACGCCGTACGGCTCTGGGGCTGGGTCCGACCTCGGTGGTCGTGCTGCTGAGCACCGAGGGCACGGCCGCAAACCCGCACTCCAGCCACTGAACATGGGACACCGGGAAGACCCTGGTGTTGAGACACCGTTCCCTCATGGCCCCAAGTAGCACCGCCCCGGCTGCGGACCCACTTCGTGGCCGCCAACGTCGAGATCGGTGTGGTCACCGACGTGCAGGGCATGTCCTGGCGGGAGATCACCATCCACGGCCGTGCCACCCACGCCGGCACCCCCCACCCACCTGCGCGCCGACGCCGGCCTCACAGCCACGCAGATCATCGTCCGCCTGCGTGCCCTGGTCGATTCCGGTGACTACGGCGACCTGCGCGCCACTGTCGGCCACTGGATCGTCCACCCGGACCTCACCGACATCATCTCGGCCCGCGCCGAGCCGACCGTCGATCTCCGCAACCCCGACGACGACCGGATGGCCCGCGCTGAGGAGGCCCTGACCGCGTTCCGGAACGAACTGGAGGGGAGTCAGCCGGGCCTGTCACTGACCACCGGGCGGAAGGCCAGGACGGCCTACGTTCCCTTTGACGAGGATCGCCGCGCTCTGCCCCACCGCCATGATCTTCGTACGAGGCGAGTACGACGGCATCAGCCACAACCCGCGAGTACTCCACCCTCCTACGCCTGGCAGACCAGCACTAACCCATCACGCCCCGAACACCGCCACTTCCCAAGTGCCGTACTCCGAAAGGCCCCCATGCTTCCCGAGACTCCCGTCACCCCTGGATCCCTTGACTCCGATCCCGCCCGTCTGCTGGCCCGGCTGATCTCCATCGACTCCGTCAACCCCGACCTCGTACCCGGCGGGGCCGGTGAGAGCGTCATCGCAGACTTCTGCGGCGCATGGCTGGCCGCTCGCGGCTTCGAAATTCACCGCCTCGAAAAGCGGCCCGGCCGGCCCTCGCTCGTCGCGATCGCCCGCGGCACCGGCGGCGGCCAGTCCCTCATGCTCAACGGCCACCTCGACACCGTCAGCCTCACCGACTACGACGGCGACCCGCTCGACCCACAGATCCGCGACGGCAGGATGTACGGCCGCGGCACCTTCGACATGAAAGCCGGCATCGCCGCCATGATGGTCGCCGCCGCCCGCACCACCGCCCACGGCCCCCTGCGCGGCGACGTCATCCTCGCCTGCGTCGCCGACGAGGAGTACAGCAGCTCGGGCACCGAGGAGGTGCTGGAGGCCTTCACGGCCGACGCGGCGATCGTCACCGAGCCGAGCCACCTCGATGTCACCCTCGCCCACAAGGGCTTCGCCTGGTTCGACGTGGACATCGAAGGCCGTGCCGCGCACGGTTCACGCCCCGACCTCGGCGTCGACGCCATCGCCAAAACCGGACACCTCCTCCTCGCCCTGGAGAACCTGGGCGCCCGCCTCGCTCAGGGCCCCGCACATCCCCTCCTGGGCACCGGCACCGTGCACGCCTCCGTCATCCACGGCGGCGAGGAACCCTCCACCTACCCGGCGCACTGCCGCACCACCCTGGAACGCCGCACCGTCCCCGGTGAGGACGCCGACAGCGTCGAGCGCGAACTGGCCGCCATGCTCGACCACCTCACCGCCACGGTCCCCGACTTCCGCTACCGGCTGACCCGCGGCCTGCACCGCGAACCCTTCGAAGCCGACCCCGACGCCGCGATCGTCCGCACCCTCACCCGCCACGCCGAGCAGGCCCTCGGCCACCCACCCGTGGTGCGCGCCGAGCCCTACTGGACCGACTGCGCCCTCCTGGACCGCGCCGGCATCCCCTGCCTGCTCTTCGGGGTCGACGGGGAAGGCGCCCACGCGGCAACCGAGTACGTCGACCTCGCCTCGCTGGACCGCCTCACCGACATCCTCACCGCCACCATCGCCGACTTCTGTTCCTGACCTGGACTCGGATGCTGAACGGAGAATCGATCTTCGGGAGGGCCGGCCACCGGTTCAAGCAGGACGGGATAGACGGCTCCGGCATCTCCACGCTGACGTCGGACGCCGGACTCACCAACGGAGCCATCTACGCCCACTTCGACTCCAAGGACGACCTCGTCGCCAACGTCGTCGCCGACCAGTTGCGCACGCAGATGAAGAAGTGCGGCACGCTGCGGCCCGGTCGCGAGGGACTCGAGGACTTCCTTCGCGAATATCTGTCGCCCGAGCACCAGGACAACCCCGGCGACGGATGCCCGTCCGCTGCCCTGCTCGACGAGGTCGGCCGCTGCGGCGGCGGGACCAAGGACGCCTACACCGACGGCGCCAGGGCCATCGTGGAAGAGCTCGCCGTCCGACTGGCACCCGAGGATCCGCAATCCGCCCGCGGTAAGGCCATCGGGCTCTTCACCATGGCGGTGGGAACCTTGCAGTTGTCCCGCGCTCTCTCCGACCGGAAGCTCTCCGACGAGGTCCTTGAGAAGGGAATCGAGAACGCCCTCACCCTCATGCGCTGAGGGGAACGATCAATCCCCGGCCGGGTGACCGCCTGTCCCTGCCGCGCCCTGCGTGATGACGCGCGGCCGACCGCGGCTCGCGCCGGGACTGACCGGATCGCGAGCGTGGCCGCAGGTCGAACCCCGGCTTGGAGCGGGAAACACAGCCGCCCCCACCGGGCAGCACGGCTCTGAACCGACGCCCTCGGCCCCGGCGCCGACTGCACTGGGCGCCTACGGCCGTTCGAGGAGCTCGAGAGCCGTCGGCACGAACTGCTCGTAAAACGGGAAGGTGCCGCCGTGGCCGCGTCGGGGTAGATCACCAGCCCGGCGTTCGGCAGCCGCAGGGCCATGACGATCGACTTCTTCGTCGGGACCATCCTGTCGTCGTCACCGTTGGCGACGAGCACGGGCTGCTGGATGACGGAGAGATCCTGCGGTCGTGCCAGCCCCTCGGTTCTTGCTGTCGAAGTCGGTGGCCCCCTGTTCGCAACAGCAGGAAAGTCGGACCCGCGGCGTTTCGCGTGAAACCGGTTCATTAGCTACTTGCCCCTGAAGAAGTCGGGGCTTGCGCTGGGGTGACCTGCGCGGAGTGCTGGTGCGGGTCGCCTGCGGCCGTCACAGTGGGGGTGGGTCTTGGCGGCCGGGGGTGGTGGCGATGTTGCGTGTGTCTGGGCCACAGGGCGCATGGTGGGAGGTGCTGCCGGAGCAAGCGCGGCAACTGCCCGCCGGGCTGGCCGAGATCGACGCGTACTTGGACGACGAGCGGTTCGTCGCCCCGTGGCGGGCGGTGTTCGCCGAGCAGCTGGGGCGGCCGTCGGTCCCGGTCGAGACGCTGTTGCGGCTGCTGTACCTCAAGCACCGCTACCAGCTTGGATACGAGACGCTGTGCCGTGAGGTGGCGGACTCGCTGTCGGTGAGGTCCTCGGCAGCCCACCTGCGGCGCTCGATCTCGGTGGGATCGGGCACTCCGGTGTGCTGCACGTAGGACGGGTGGTAGGCCAGGGCCTTGGCTGCGTAGCCTCCTCGGAGCCGTCCAGGCCATCGGCGCCGACCGGCTGCTGTTCGCCGTCGACTCCCTTCGTCGATTTCGTTTCCGTCATCGTCGAACCCGACGTGCAACCGGTCGTTCGGTGCCCTCGACCTGGCGCAGGATGCTCGGTCTGTCCGAGCTCCGTGGCACTGATTCCGACCGCCGCCTCCCCCCGCCGGAAGTAGCACAGGTGGCAATCGGGAGCAGGCGGCCTTCGCCGGAGCGGCAGCCTGAGGGCTGGTCGGCCGCTGTTCCCGCAGCGCCGTCCATGTCCGGCGTCCGCTGCGGATGCCCCCGGCTGCGCCTCCCTGACCGGTCACTGGCTCGCCGGTCGTACCGGCAGTCCGACTCGCCGCCACACGCGCCAGACCGGCAGCCGCGCCGTGCAATCGGCCTGGCCTGCGAGGGGACGCACGGTTGTTTCTTCCTACCTGCGACCTGCTCCCGCCCCGCAGGCATACGCGCCTTCTGGCTGCTGATAGTAAACTCAGCTATACGGTCAGGTTGCGGGGTGTACGTGGCCACCGGAGCGAGTACCCGGCGTCGATGTGGAGGTGAGTTCCGTGCCGTCAGGAAGGCACGTGTCCGGCCCTATGGATGACGAGCCGGCCTGCTCCATGGAGCGGAGCCTGCAAATACTCGGCGAGCGGTGGACCCTGCTGGTGCTGCGTGAGGTCCTCTACGGCAGGCACCGGTTCGCTGAAATTCAGTCATCTCTCGGCATCGCGTCGAACCTGCTCAGTGACCGGCTCAAGGTTCTCGTCGACGCCGGAGTACTGCGGACACTGGCCTACCAGGAGGCCGGCAGCAGGCCCCGGCAGAGCTACCACCTGACGCCGGCCGGGCTCGAACTGCAGCCCGTCTTGGGTGCGCTGCAGCAGTGGGGCGACCGTCACCGTCCGCGGCCCGCAGGTCCCTCCGCTTGCCAGCGGACCCGCTCCACGGGTCGGGCCGTCCATGTGGGGTTCCTCGATGAGGATGGCCGCGAGGTCCCCATGGAGGACGTGTCACTGATGGCAGCACCTGAGCCTCAGAGCTCAACCCTCGGCCAGTCCGGCTGAACACAGTCCCCGCCAGCCGCCCCGAGCGTCCCCCCGCCCTATCACCGCACCCACGGCGTCAGGTACTTCCACGGCTGCTACTCGATCGGCGACGACACCTCGCCGCCCAGAGGAAGGAGCGCGCTCGCATCCGCAGCGAGAAAGGCATCCGCTGGGGCGGACGATCAGCCCTCATCGCGTGATCAGATCGAGCCTTCGCTCGCAGCGCCGCCCCGTGGCAGGTCCGAATCCTGCGTCGCCAGACTGACCCCCGCCCGTCGTCTCAAGGCGCGCTGCAACTCTCGCACCTGGTCCTCAGTGCGCGCCTGACCTCACACAGCCTGCTCCAACGCGCGCTCCGACTGTTCGAGGAAACGCTGGCGCCTTGCGGCTTCCTCCCGAATACCAGCACTCCAGTCATTGCTGGGACCGCTGAATCTGGCGAAGTCGGCTAGCCCACTCCGCTCCCGATAGACCGACAGCTGAAGACCCACGAGAGCATCCGGCACCTGCATCCCAACATCGTGGCAGTGAGGCACGCCAGCAGACATGCCCTGCCACCTGACCGGCCGGTGAACCTAAGCGGTCACAGCACTAGCCGGGATCCGGCGGCTTGCGGCGCCGTCCGCGCAGCCGGACGACGGACGTGTGACGTGCCTGCTCAGCACCGCTGCGGTGACACTCCGGCGCCCCCTGACTCGCCGCTTCTCTCGAAAGTGGGGGCACGGTCACATCCAGTCTGGATTGCATTTTTAAAGTCAGACCCTCTAGGGTCACCCCCATGAGCAATTCCTCGCAGTTTCATGTACATGCGGTGTCGCCGTCCTACTGGAAGGTGACCTTCGAGAACGGCCCGATCAACCTCATCGATCTGGACACCGTCGAGCAGCTTGGCGATCTGGTGACCCGTATGGAGCAGGACCCCGATCTGACCGTCGTGGTGTTCCAGAGCGCCAACCCCGACTTCTTCATGGCGCACTTCGACCTCCGGTCCGACATGCAGCGCTTTTACACCACGGCGCCGGGTCCCACCGGACTCCTCCCCTACTCGGACAGCCTTCTGCGCCTCAGCAAGGTCCCGGCTGTCACGATCTCGGCCATCAAGGGCCGTGCCCGAGGAGCGGGAAGTGAGTTCGTCCTGAACACGGACATCCGCTTCGCCGGTAGCAACGCCATCCTGGGGCAGCCCGAGGTGGGCTTCGGCGCCGTACCCGGCGGCAACCCGATGGGGCGACTGGCCGAGCTGGTGGGCCGGGGCCGCGCGATGGAGATCGTGGTGGGAGGAGACGACTTCCCGGCCCAGCTCGCCGCCGAATACGGCTACGTCAACCGCGTTCTTCCCGAGGGCGAGCTGGACGACTTCGTCGACACTTTCGCCCGCCGCATCGCCGGCTTCGACAAGGCCGCGGTCTCGGGCACGAAGGAGTTCGTCGACGCGGCCACCGCAATCCCGGCGGGGGACTTCGCAGCCGCTCTGGCCGCCATCAGGCGCACGGGGGGGCGTCCGGAGAACGCGGATCACGTGCGCAGCCTCTTCGAACGCGGCTTGCAGCAGCCTGACGGAATCGAACTCGATCTCGGCAAGCACGTCGCCGAAAGGTTGTGAGCCTCTCGGGCGTTTGTGCCGTCGCCTGCTCCATGTGGGCATGCGTGGACGGACGCCCGCGAAGCGCAACGCAGCCCGGACCCCGGCGCCGCGTTCGAACGGCCGCCGCTGCCTGGCCGTGCTCATCCAGAAGCCATCGACAGCGGTGCGCTGGGTGTCGAGATCACCTTTCCGGCACCCAGCGCTGCCTGTTGACATGTCGGGCGATCCATGGCTGCTAATGCTTCAAATTTGAATCATGATGTCCTTCGGGCGTCACGCCCACCTCAGGGTGCACGCCGCGGCGTGCACCTCGGCCCAAACGACAAGGCCCTCTCCCATGTTCTCGATCCATCCCCGACACTCCGCGGTCCGCTTCGGCGTGATCGGAGTGTCCGCCGCGTCGCTCGTCGCCGCCATCGCGGTCTCCACCGGGGGCGCATCCGCTGCCACCGGCGGTGACCCGGGCTTCACCCGCCACACGATCACCCAGAAGGTCTCACTCACCGGCAGCGGACCGGCTGACCAGACACTGAGCGCCGTGCAGTACGAACCGACGGGAGTGCGCGTCAAGGGCATTCAGGTGATGGTCCCGGGCGTCACCTACGACCACCGGTACTTCGATCTCAAGACAAGCCGCGGCTGGGTCTCACAGGCGCGCGAAGCGGCCAAGGACGGCTGGATCTCCGTCGCCGTCGATCGCCTTGGAACCGGCGCCTCCAGCAGCCCGGCCGCGGACCAGCTGAACGGCGCGACCCACTCCGCCACCATCCATCAACTGATCACCAAGCTGAAGGCCGCCCATAAGGGGCTGCCGGTCGCCTTGGTCGGCCACTCCATGGGAAGCGCGGTGGCCATCAGGGAGGCCGCGACCTACAAGGACGTCGACGCCGTGGTCGTCACCGGATTCATGCACCATTCCGGCTCCGGCCAGCTGGTGTTCAACGCCATGATGCACCCCGCAGCCGAGGACGCAGCCTTCAAGGGCCGCACGATACCGGATGGCTCCCTCACCAGCAGGGACGGCATGCGCCACCAGTTCTACTGGCCGTTCAATGCCGACCTGAGCACCGTCAAGGGCGACGACGCGGTCAAGCAGATCACCACCCAGGGAGAGTTCACCGCCTTCGGGGACGAGCTGATCAACGACACGTTCGGCAAGAACGTCAATGTCCCGGTTCTGTCGCTCGTGGGCGAGCACGACGGACTGTTCTTCGACCCCGCCGACCTGGAGAAGGCCCTCGCCGCGGAGCCGGCCTCCTACGGGTCCAGTCCTGACGTCGACGTGAAATCCGTTCTCAATGCCGGCCACGACCTGGCTCTCCAGCGCAACGCCGACAGCGCCACGGACATCATCAACAAGTGGCTCTCCGACAAGCTCTAGTCTCGCGCTTTCCTGAAGCGTGCTGTCCGACAGGCGATGAGGTAACCAGAAAGTGCCTCTGACCAGCGAGAATGAGGATTGCCGAGGTCCTTGTTCCCGCCCCCGTCGGAGGCCCTTTCCAGGTGAAGCGGCCTGTCGGGTCGTATCACCATGCTCCTCTCCGGGATGACGGCCAGGCCGTGGTCTCGCACGCCGGTTCGGTCCTGATGGTCGAAACGGTCCGCAAGGCCGGCCTTGACCAGGCCATATCCGCAGCACTCGCCCCCGGGTCGAAACCACGGGCCGTCCACGACCCGGGCAAGGTACTCGTGGATCTTGGAAGCGGCGTCCGATCAGGGTCGTGATCCGCGACAGCGGCCAGGTCCGGTCCGGCCAGCCGTGCGCCGCAGTCCCTCCAGCAGTTCCTGCTCCAGTACGGCGAAGTGCGCCTCGCTCAGCTTGGGCCTGGACGCTGGCCCCTTCGACGTCAGGACATGTCCGCCCCCCTGTTCCCAGGCCTGGCGCCATCGCTGCACCGACCTCACGCCCAGACGTAAGTCCTTGGCGGTCGTGGCATTGCCGTGCCAAGGGGCGAACAGCGTGGCCGCCTTCAGGCGCACGGGGGGGGCGTCCGGAGAACGCGGATCACGTGCGCAGCCTCTTCGAACGCGGCTTGCACCAGCCCCAGGGAATCGAGTGATCACTACACAGCGCTACCACCGATTACGGGCCAGATCCACATGTCTGATAGCGCCTCATGGCGCCCAGTACCTCGTGGTGTGGTGGCTGGGACGGGTGCGTTGACTGCGAGGAGGGAGATCGGCGCGGACAGGACGAGGAGCCGACCGCCCTCCAATAGGCCGTGGGGCCCGAGCACCAGTGCGGCGTTGGAGTTGGCCTTGCCGTGTGCGTGGGAGAGCTGGTCAGATCATCCCGCGTCGGCCTGCGGTTCCTGATCGCTGGCCAGTTCGTTCAGATAGTTGTAGATCGTGTACCTGCTGACGTCGAGTCGCTGGGCGATCACGTCGACTGCTTCCCGGATCGCAAAGAATCCGCGCTGTTCGAGGTCGCGTACGACCGCCACTTTGTGCGCCTTCTTCATGAGGTGGGGCGGCACCCCGACGTCGCTGATGGCAGCCCTGATCAGGCCGTCCGCCAATTCGTCGACGGTGGAGGGGAAGGACTCGACCGGCGACGCGTCGCGCATCGCGGGCAAGGGCTCACCAAATGCCGTGAGCGACTGCAGGACCTCTTTGGCCCGCTCCAGATCGTTCACGTCCGAGTTGAGGCACAGGCAGGCGACAGGTTTTCCGCCCTGGCTGCGGAAGAACATGCTAGAGGACTTGAGGACGAGTCCTTCCGCGGTCTCCGTGCGGTAGTTGACCATGTCCTGCGGGTCTTCGGTCCGGAACGTGCGCAAGCCGAGGTCGGTGGGAGGCCCTCCGATGTCCCGGCCGGTGACGGAGCCGGCGATAGCGGCGATCGTGTTGGGCATCCGGGTCAGGTCATGGAGGACGACCTCGGTGCGCGGGCCCAGGGCTGCCGCAAGCAGCGGCACGATCGGGCCGACGATCTCGACGACTCGGGAGGCATGAGCGCGCTGGCTCAAGGTGAACTTCAGCTCCCCGTCAGGTGTCGCACTGCTAGGAGCTGACCGCCGAGGTTGACGCGTGTTGGCTGCCATTCCACAGAGTGTGGCAGTCCGCCTGTGGGCTGGTCAACGCTGAGGGTCCCGGAAAAACTTGGTAGCCAGGGGCTTCCGTTGGCGAAATCTTCGTGCGACATTGCGCTGGTGACATCAACATCGCGTCGATGACATCAACTCGACGTTGAGATTCGCGGAGACGTTCTGAGCCGCTCGAGATGAGGTGCCCCTGATGACCCTTTCATGCTTCGTGGGAGGTGATGTGCTGTGATCGCGGTCTTCGTGCTGAAGAGGATCGGAGCCGGTGTCGTCCTGCTGCTCGTGCTGAGCTTTCTGGTATTCAGCCTGCTCTCGCTGAGCCCGGGAACGCCGCTGCAGGCACTGCTGGGCACGCGCACGGCTTCTCCCGAGCTCATTGATTCCCTGAACGTCCGCTACCACCTGAACGACCCGTTCATTGTCCAGTACGGCCGCTGGCTCGGGGATGTCGTCAGACTGGATCTGGGTTCGTCGATCTCCGTGCAGAGCGGTACGGCGGTAGGGGACATTCTGGGGGAGCGGCTGGTCCTGACCGTCGAGCTGGCACTGTACGCGCTGCTGCTGGTGCTGGCCGTAGGTCTGCCGCTGGGGATGGCTGCCGGCATCCGGCGCGGGCGGCGTCTGGACCGGGCGGTGTCGCTGGGAGCCACGATGGCCATCAGCGCGCCGGCGTTCGTGATGGCCATCGTGCTGCTCTACATCTTCGGTGTCGCATTGAAGTGGTTCCCCGTTTACGGCACCGGCACGGGCTTCACTGAGCGCGTAAGCCACCTGACGCTGCCCGCGGTCACGCTCGCTACCGTGCTCTCCGCCGTCCTGATCCGTCAGACGCGGGCCGCGATGATGAACGTGATGAGCCAGGACTACGTGGCGTTCGCCCGGCTGCGTGGGCTCAGCCCGCGCCGGATCCTGGTGCGTTACGCGCTGCGCAACGCGTCTCTACCCGTGATCACCAGTCTCGGCCTGATCCTTGTGTCACTGCTCTCGTCCACCCTTTTCATCGAGCAGGTGTTCTCGCTTCCGGGAGTCGGGACCCTGCTGCTGCAGGCGGTGACGAACACGGATGTGCCGGTGGTGCAGGGGACCGTACTGATCCTGGGTGCTGCCGTGATCCTGATCAATCTGGCCGTCGATCTGCTCTCCCTCGTGTTTGACCCGCGCGTGCGCCTTGTGGCGAAGGAGGGTGCGTGATGTCCGAACTGACCGTGACGCCGCCCCAGAGCGAGGCGGACCCGGCCGCGCCGGCCGGGAGCAGACGCCTGAGGCCGCCGGTGCTGGTGTGGATATCCGGTGCTGTCGCTGCAGCCATCCTGGTGCTTGTCACCGTCGGGGTGTGGATCGCTCCCTATGATCCGATGCACCAGGATCTGATGAACACCGCCGCGGGACCGGGCAACGGGCACCTGCTGGGCACCGACTCACTGGGCCGCGATGTGCTCGCCCTGCTGATGTCCGGAGCGCACAACGCGGTCATCGGGCCGCTCATCATTGCACTCGGCGCCGTCCTGTTCGGGACGACGCTCGGCATGATGGCAGGCTGGTACGGCGGGCTGCTGGACACGCTGCTGTGCCGGTGGGCTGACCTGATGTACGCACTGCCCGGTCTGCTGGTCGTCGTGGTCGTGGTCGGCGTCATCGACGGCGGCTACTGGCTGGCCGTATTCGTCCTGCTGGTGCTGTCGTTGCCCACCGCGTTCCGTATGACCCGCAGCGTGGCGGCGGCCCAGGCGCGCCTTCCGTACGTCGAGGCGGCCCGCACCCTCGGGTTGCCCGCTGGCCGGATCATCTTCCGTCACATTCTTCCCAACATCATGCCCACGGTGCTGGCCACGTTCCTGCTGGACTTCGTCGGCGCCCTGATCGGCCTGTCCGGCCTGTCCTTCCTCGGGCTCGGAGCACCGGCCGGGACCCCGGACTGGGGCTCGCTGCTCCAGGACGGCCAGAGCATGCTCACCGTCAACCCGTGGGTGTCCCTTGCGCCCGGCCTGTTGCTCGTCCTCACCGCGACCAGCATCACCCTCCTTGGAGACTGGATGTACGACCGCTTCACCGAAGAGGGAGCACACCGGTGAGCCCCGCCGCAGCGACGGACGGCCCGCTGCTGTCGGTCCGTGACCTGGAGGTGCGCACCGCCGCCGGACGCACGCTGATCCACAAAGCGAGCTTCGACCTGAAGGCCGGTGAGGTGCTCGGCATCGTCGGCGAGTCCGGAAGCGGCAAGACGCTGACCGCACGCGCCCTGGTCCAGGCCCTGCCCGAGGGCGTGGTCGCGGACGGGGACATCGACTTCGACGGCACCAAGATCCTCCAGAGCAGTGCTCGTGACCTGCGGCCGCTGCGCGGGTCCCGCTTCGCCATGGTTTTGCAGGACCCGTTCACCGCGCTCAACCCACTTCAGACTGTCCGCGAGCACATCCGGGAATCGCTCGATCCGAAGTTCCGCGCGGGCCGCGTCGCGGCCCGCGCCGAGGTCGAACGGCGCCTGGCGGAGGTCGGCCTCGCCAAGGAGGTCGCCGACCGCTACCCCTTCCAGCTCTCCGGAGGCATGCGGCAACGCGTGGTCATCGCGGCCGCGCTGGCTCGAGACCCCCAGCTGCTGATCGCGGACGAACCAACCACAGCACTGGACGCCAGCACGCAGGCCCAAGTTCTCGACCTGTTGCGCACGCTGCAGCGGGAGCGGGGCATGGGCCTGATCTTGATCACCCACGACCTGCGGGTGGCGTTCTCGGTCAGCGACAGCATCATGGTCATGTACTCCGGGACGGTACTGGAGCACGCTCCGGCGTCCTCCATGTCCACCGCTCCTCGCCACCCCTACTCGCTGGGCCTGCTGCTCGCGGAACCCTCCGTGACGCACTACCAGGACACCCTCAGCTTCATTCCCGGCCAGGTCCCGGCGGCGGACACCGTAACAAGCCGGTGCGCCTTTGCCGACCGGTGCCAGTGGAGCACGCCGTCGTGCACCGACAAGGCACCACCGCTGGCGGATATCACGCGAGTTGAAGATGCCGCGCGGCACACATCGGCCTGCGTTCGGATCGCGGAGATCGGCGCACAGATGGACGACGCCATGCGGTCCCACTCGGCGAGACCGGGAATCGCGCCCACCCCGACGACCGGCGCGCCGCTGCTGCAAGTCACCGACTTGGGCAAGACATACCGCAGCAACTCGCTGCTCGGGCGGCGCACGCAGACCACAGTGCTGAAGGGCGTGTCATTCACCCTCGCCCGAGGCGAGTCCCTGGGCCTGCTGGGGGAAACCGGTTCCGGTAAGACGACCACAGCCCGCTGCATCCTGGGCCTGACCGCGGCGACAACTGGGTCGATCGAACTCGACGGCGTCGACATCACCGACTACCGACGCCTGAGGGGCGAGCAGCGGGCACAGGTCCGCGGCAAGGTCCAGGTCGTCTTCCAGGACCCCTACGCCTCCCTCAACCCCTCGCTGACCATCGGCGCAGCACTGAGCGAGGCACTCTCTGCGGGCGCCGGCAACGAGCGCGCTCCCTCGTCCCTGGAAGAACTGCTGGGCCTGGTAGGCCTGAGCAGCAGCTACGCCGTCCGCAAGCCGAGCGCGCTGTCCGGCGGCGAACGTCAGCGGGTGGCCATCGCGCGTTCCTTGGCGGTCGGACCCGAGCTGCTGATCTGCGACGAACCGGTGGCCGCTCTCGACGTATCGGTACAGGCACAGGTGTTGGAGCTGCTGCGGGACATCCGCTCCCGCTTCAAGACCAGCATGCTCTTCATCACCCACGACCTGTCGGTCGCACGCCAGATGACCGACCGAACGCTCGTCCTTCGAGGCGGTGAGGTCGTGGAAGCCGGCCCCACCGCGCAGCTGCTGGACGCCCCCGAGCACGCCTACACGCAGAGTCTGGTGGCCGCGGTCTCCGGACACGCGCCGGTCACAGCTCGCTCCGACCGCTGAGCGACGGCCGCGACGCCGGCGCTCGGTGAGCGACATCCCGCACAGGAACAGTGCCCCCCGCGCCTTTGAGAGGAACCCTCATGACAACTGACCGGGCTCGCCCGACTTTCAGCAGGAGAAGTGCCATCGCCACGGTTGCGCTGTTGGCGCTGTCCGCTACGGCATGTGCCGGTGCCGGAACCGACGGCGAGACGGGCAAGGCGAAGGTGACCGACAAGGACATCGCGTCGTTCACCGTCGCAATGCCCTCGCAGATGCCGGGATTCGACCGCGCCATCAGCGCCCAGCCCTATGTCACGGGATCCGTCATGTCCCTGGTGACAGAGCCGCTGGAGCGTGTCGGGGACGACGGGAACTACACCCCGGTCCTGGCCGAGAAGGTCACCCAACCGGACGCGGCGACCGTGGTGTACACCCTGCGCGAGGGAGTGAAGTTCTCCGACGGACAGGACCTGACCGCCGAGGACGTGGCCTGGAGTATCACGCACACGGCCGCGCCGCCCGCCCAGACCTCCGCGAGCGTGCGAGGCTTCAAGAGCGCCTCGGTCAGCGGCCCGCGGGAAGTGACCGTCAAGTTCTCCTACGGTGCGCCGGCCGCTCGGGAGACGATCGCCAACGCGACCCTGATCCAGGAGAAGGCGTTCGCCACCGCCCACAAGTCCAACCTTGGCACCACCAAGGCGATACCGGTGGGCACCGGCCCCTACCAGGTCCAGTCGACTTCCGCTTCAGGCGTCGTCTTGGAGCGCCGGAAGTCCTACTGGGGCACGAAGCCCAAGGTGCAGACACTCAACTTCAAGACGATCCCGGACGACAACAGCGCGCAGCTTGCCATGAGATCCGGCGAGGTGAACATGCGTCGACTGACCAATGTGAAGACCGCTGGCCAATGGCGTGGGATCGACGGCACCACTGTGGTCTCAGCGCCCTCGGGATCCCTCAACTTCCTGGCCATGGACGTCACCAAGGCTCCGTTCGACGACATTCACGTGCGGCAGGCGATCTCGCACTCCGTCGACGTGCCGGGTGTGATCAAGGCGGCCTGGGGAGGGGAGGCCAGCGCCCTGCAGGGGCTCCTGCCTCTGTCCAGCCTTTCCGACGTGGCCGGCGGCCAGAAGACCGCGCAGAGCTACCTCGACTCCCTGCCCGACCACAACTTCGACCTGGAGAAGGCCAAGGCCGAACTCGCCAAGTCCGCACACCCGGACGGGTTCAGCACCACCGTGCAGTACGTCAATGAGGTGCCCTACACCAAAGTCCTCGCACTGTCCCTCCAAGAGAACCTGAAGCAGCTCGGTATCGACGTCAAGGTCAAGGCGACCACCTTGAACGCCTGGTCGGCGCAGTTCTACCAGCACAAGCTGACCGGTCTGACCCTCGGTTTCGGGTTCACTGCCGACACACATGATCCCTCCAACCCGCTCGGAGCCATGGTCGGCAAGGAGAACATCGGTCCGCAGAAGGCCAACCTGGCCAACTTCACCACACCGCAGGTCGAGAAGGCGCTCCCGGTGCTGAGTGCGGCCGGTGCCGACGCCGCCCGGTGGAAAGCGACGACGACCATCCTGTCGCAGATCGCAGAGCAGGCAGCCTACGTCCCGCTGGCCTCCGAGGACGTGCTGGTGGCCTTCGGCAAGGGCTACGTATCCGTCACGGGCAAAGCCACCACTGCAGACATCGGCAACGGTGCCTGGCTGCTCAACATCCGAGCCACCCAGCAGTAACTGGAACAGGACGACCATGCCCTTCGCCACCTCACGCACGGTCCCATGGCCGGATGCCTTCCCCGGACGCGGCCGCGCCGCCTACCTGGACACCGCATCCATCGGACTGGTACCCACCCAGGCCGGTGCCGCCGCTGCGCGCTGCTACGAGGCCCTCGGTGCGGGCGTGAGGGGCATGGCCCGTACCCGTGCCGCTGTGGAACGCACCCGGACTCTGCTGGCAGAGGAGTTCGGGTGCACTGCGCAGGACATCGTTTTCGCCTCTTCCACCGGCGAGGCTGTCAATGCTGTTGCCCGTGCCATCTCGTGGCAGCAGGGCGATGAGGTCCTCACCCTGGACGACGAGTTCCCCACCGTCTCGCAGCCCTGGAGCAAACTACCCGGCGTCCGCCTCGTCACCGTCCCGGCGGGACCTGACGACGACCGCACCAGCGCCCTGATGAGGGCCATCGGCCCGCATACCAGGCTGGTCGCGGTCTCCCACGTCAGTTCCCACACCGGAACAGCCGTCGACCTGGCCGCGCTCGGAGCGGCGTGCACATCGGCAGGTGCTCTGCTGCTGTGCGACGGAGGCCAGGCGGCTGGGGTCCTGCCCGTCGTCTCCGCCCAGGCGGACTTCTACGTGGCCACCGGCTACAAGTGGATGCTCGCAGGGTTCGGCATCGCCTTCCTGATCATCAAGGCGCCGGTGAGGGACACTCTGGAACCGACGCTGCTGGGCCATGCCAACATCCCCCCCTCGCGCAACCTGGCCGTCGGCACCCCGAATCTGGCCGGCATACACGCACTCGGAGCCGCAGCAGAGCTGCGCCGCACGGTAGGACACCAGGCCATCACCGAACGGGCGACCGCCCTGGCGGCACGCATCCGCGACGAAGCCCAGGCCCTCGGGTTCCGGCCGGTCGGCCACTCCGGTCACGTCAGCCAGATCGTCAGCTTGGTCCCCCCGGGGCTGCCGGCCGAGTCCTGGGTCACCCGCCTGGAAGGCACGGACGTGATCGTCGCGGAACGCGGCGGCAATCTACGCATCTCTCCGCACTTCTACACCCCGGACAGCGACGTGGATGCGCTGCTTCTCGCTCTGTCCCACCCGCACGCCTGACACCCCCACGAAAGGAACGCCATGACCAAGAGAGTCATCCAGAACGGCTCATCGATCGGCCCCTACTCGCAGGCCGTCGTCGTCGGCGATACCTGCTACGTCGCCGGGACGGGAGGATTCCTCCCCGGCACGAGCCAGCTCGCGGAGGGCGGCACGGAAGCCGAGATCCACCAGACAATGAAGAACCTCCAGGGTGTGATCGACGAGGCCGGATACCAGATGTCCGACATCGTCACCGTCACCGCCTTCCTCCGCGACATCGACGACTGGCCACTGTTCAACACCATCTACTCCGACTACTTCTCTCCCGAGGCCGCGCCTGCCCGAGCCGTGGTCGGCGTCGCCGACCTGCCTGCAGGCGCGAATGTCGAGATCACCTGCGTCGCTCACCGGCAGGATGCCGTCCGTTGAACGCCGCACCTGGCTCCGACCACTACGCCTACTTCTCCGCAGGCGTGCGGTGCGGAGACCTCACCGTCACCGCCGCCACGGCCGACCGGCTCATAGTCGACTTCGCCGTGTCCAACAACGGACGCGGCGCCCGCCTTCACGAGGAGATCAACCTCGACGACCGTGCACTGCCCATCGCATGGAGCGTGGAGGGAACCTCACTGATGGGGGCGGCCGTGCACGAGCGGCTCAGCGCCGAAGGAACCACCCAGACCTGGTCGAGCCAAGCCGAAGAGGGCAGCCACACCGGTAATCGGCGCCTCTACCTGGCCGCCGACACCAGCCCCTACGCACATTGGATCACCCTTCAGGCTGCACTGACCGCCGGCGGCAGCGTCGATGCCTTGCCCTCCGGGCAGATCACGGTCGAGCTGCTGGACCAGACAACCCTGGACGGCGATCGCAACCCCGTGGACATCTATGTTCTCCGCGGAGTCGGCCTCACGCCCGACTACGTCCTGGCCGACCACGAGGGACGCTTCGTCGCGTGGCTCGGCAGCGGACAAACGCTTCTGAGAGAGGACCACAGCGACCGGCAGCGCGAACTGGACGCCCTCGAAACGCACCTGACCGACTTGCACCTCGAACAAGTCCAGAGCCGGATTCTGCACCGCTACTCCGCGCCGGTCCGCATCCGCAACGTCCGCGTCTTCGACCCCCGCACCCTGACCCTCACCGCATCGCAGTCGGTGACCTTCCACCGCGGCCGCATCACCACGGTCGAGGCGGACGCCACCGCCCACGCTGTCGCCGGGGAGGTCGTCATCGACGGCGGCGGCGGAACCGTGCTCGCCGGCCTGCACGACATGCACGCCCACGTCCGCCCCATCGACGGCCTGTTCTACCTTGCCGCAGGCGTAACCACGGTGCGCGACATGGGCAACGCCAACGACACCCTGATGCGCCTGCTCGAGCGCTGGGACGACAGCGTCACCGCGGGCCCCGCCGTGGTCCCCTCCGGCTTCATCGAAGGGCGCAGCGAGCACTCCGCGCTCCTGGGCATAATTCCCGAAACCCTGCCCGAGGCCCTGGATGCGGTGCGCTGGTACGCCGCCCGCGGCTACCACCAGATCAAGATCTACAACTCGATGAACCCCGAGTGGGTGCCGGCGATGGCCGAGGAGGCACACCGCCTGGGCCTCCGCGTTGTCGGCCACATCCCGGCGTTCACCACGCCGGACCGCATGATCGAAGCCGGCTACGACGAAGTCACCCATGTCAACCAGTTGATGCTCGGCTGGATTCTCGACGACGGCGAGGACACCCGCACCCCGCTGCGTCTGACGGCCCTGGCCAGGGCCCGGGACCTGGACCTCGATTCCGAGGCAGTGCAGCAGACCATCAAGCGCATGCGGGACGGCGGCATTGGCCTGGACACCACCGCGGTCATCGTCGAACGCCTCATGCTCAGCAGGGCCCGCACGGTACTGCCCGCCGATACACCGTTCCTGTCCCACATGCCGGCCGGATACCAGCGCCGGCGCAAGCGCACCTATGTCCCCAGCCGCACGGAAGAAGACCTGCTCAGGTACGACGAGTCGTTCCCCAAGGTCCTGGAGGTCATCAAGCTCCTCCACGACAACGGCATCCCGCTGTGGCCCGGAACCGACGACTCCACCGGCTTCACCGTCCACCGCGAACTGGAACTCTACGTAGAGGCGGGCCTCTCCCCGGCGGAGGTCTTGCGCATCGCCACCCATGACTGCGCAGCCCACCTGGGCCTCGGGCACAACCACGGTGCCATCGAGCGCGGCAAAACCGCATCTCTCCTGCTGATCGACGGCGACCCCCTCACCGACATCTCCGCGATCCGCAACATCCGCATGGTGGTGAAGGCCGGAGACATCTACTTCCCCGAAGAGATCTACACCGAGCTGGGAATCACCCCGTTCAGCACGGCACCGGCGATCGATCAGGAGCCCACGCGATGACTTTTGCCTCTGCTCACAGCACCACGGACCTCCCGGACAGCCTCGGGGACCGGCTGGCCGGCCTGCAGCACCGTCTCGCCGACCTCTACCGCGACCTGCACGAGCACCCTGAGCTGTCTCTCCAGGAGCACCGCACAGCGCGTCAGGTCGCCGAGTTCCTGCGCCCGTTGGGCTTTGAGGTCACCGAGAACGTGGGCGGCACCGGCGTGGTCGGCCTGCTCCGCAACGGCGACGGCCCCGTGGTCATGGTGCGCTCCGACCTCGACGCCCTCCCGGTGCGCGAGGACACCGGCCTTACGTACGCCAGCACCGTCCGCGCAACGGGCGCTGATGGGCAGGAGGTGCCCGTGATGCACGCCTGCGGTCACGATATGCACATAGCCTGCCTGCTCGGAGCTGCCACCTTGCTCGCTGAATCGGCCGGCACCTGGTCGGGAACGCTGCTGGCAGTCTTCCAGCCGGCGGAGGAACTCGCACGCGGCGCTCAGGACATGGTCGACGACGGTCTCTTCGAACGCTTCCCGGTTCCTGACGTCGTCCTCGGCCAGCACGTCGCACCGCTGCCCGCCGGAACCATCGCCTACGGGTCGGGACCCATCATGGCGGCCACCGACACCGCCAACGTCGTCCTGCACGGCCGGGGCGGACACGGCTCACGCCCGGAAAGCACCATCGACCCGGTCCTGATGGCCGCACACGTGATCACCCGGCTGCAAGGAATCATCCCCCGGGAGATAGCGGCATCCGAAGCCGCCGTCCTCACCGTCGGACGGCTCCAGGCGGGAACCAAGGACAACATCATTCCCGACCGGGCCGAACTCGGCATCAACGTCCGCAGCTACACCGAGCAGACCCGCAGCTTGATCCGCAACGCCATCGAACGCGTCCTACACGCAGAGGCCGAAGCGAGCGCAGCACCAGAACCCCCCGAGATCGAGTGGAGTTGCGCCGCGCCGCCGACCGTCAACGACCCCGAGGCCACCGCTCGGACCGTCACCGCCCTCACCGCCCAGTTCGGCTCGCACAACGTGGTCGTGCAGCCGCCCGTCACCGCGAGCGAGGACGTCGGCGTGTTCGGACGGGAGTGCGGCGCCCCAACGGTCTTCTGGTTCCTGGGCGGCCTGGACCCCGACGAGTTCACAGCGGCCATGACGCAGGGCCGGCCGGAATTGCTGCCGACCAACCATTCCCCCTACTTCGCGCCGGTCATCGAGCCGACCCTGACGACAGGGGTTCAAGCACTGGTCGCGGCCGCCTTCGCCTGGCTGACACCGCAGAACCAGGCAGTCCGGCCCTGAACCCAAGGTCAGTGGTCCCTCCGGCCCGGCCGCTCACCGCTTGATTCCCGTCTTGCACCGAAAGGCACCCATTCCATGGCTTCACCCAGTATCGAGATCACCCTCGCACCGGAAGTGGCGGACGGCGCGGCCACCGGCATCCGTGTCAGCTTCGAACTGCGAGGCCTGGTCCTGACCGAAGAAGACACCCTCTGCCGTCTTCCGCAGATTCTCGTCGGCGTCGCCGGAGCAGCGGTCACCGACGACGGCGTCACCGCCACCGACGACGCGGGAACCATACCCCTGGGCCATGCAGTCGACGATCCCACACCCACCTGGACCTTCCGTCGCTGGAAGCCCCAGAGGACCACCCAGGGCACGGTCCGCGTGGAATACTTCGCACCCGTGCGCGTGGTCACCGCGGCAACCACCAACGGCCCCCTGTACGACCTGCGCGCCGAGGGGCCAGGCGTCAGCGCCGCCGGGGTGTCCTTCCTCGCCCTGCCGGACCGCGAAGAGGAGCTCACCGCCCAGGTCGCCTGGGACCTCTCCCATCTGCCCGCGGGCGCCCGCGGCGTCAGTAGCCACGGCGAAGGCACCGTCCACCGCACGGCCACCGCAGAACAGCTGACCTACACCTTCTTCATGGCAGGACCTGTGAGCTCCTACCCACAGGTCCCCGGAGACACCTTCGGCATGTACTGGCTGTCAGAAACCAAGTTCGACGCCAGCGAGGTGGGACGCCACGTGGAACTGCTGTACCAGCAGATGTGCGCGTTCTTCCGGGACCCGGATCCGGGCTACCGGGTATTCGTGCGCAAACACCCCTTCGTTGGCAACGGCGGCAGCGCGCTGCCCGGCTCCCGCGGGTTCATGTTCGGCTGGAGCGACGAGAAAACCCAGACGACGGCCGCACTGAAGCGACTGCTCGAGCACGAGACGGTCCACAATTGGACGTTGCTGGACGGCGATCCCGCCGAAGTCAGCTGGTACAACGAAGGCACTGCGGAGTACTACTCCCTCCTCCTCACCTTGCGGACCGGCGTCATCGACGAGGACACCTTCGTGTCCCTGCTCAATGAGAGGGCCAACGGCTACTACGGGAATCCGGTGCAGACCCTCAGCAGCGCGGAGGCTGCCCGGATCTACTGGACGGACTGGCGGGCTCAGCGTGTGCCCTACGGCCGCGGCCAGTTCTACCTGCTCGACGTCGACCACAAGATCCGACAAGCCAGTGAGGGCCGGCGAAGCCTGGACGACATCATCTGGGAACTTCTTGACCGCAAGCGGGCAGGACAGGAAACAGGCGTCGACGCCTGGGTCGAGCTGATCACCGCCGAACTCGGCCAGGACGGCCGCAAGGAGTACGAGGCGATGATGGCCGGCCAGTGGGTGTTGCCCTCCGCCGACTGTCTGAGCCCGCGCTTCACAGGCCGCGAGGAGCAGATCCGCCAGTTGGACGTCGGCTTCAACTACAGCAGTTTCAGGACGCAGACCGTCAGCGGCGTGGTGCAGGGAGGCAACGCGGACCGGGTCGGTATTCGTGACGGCGACCAGATCGTGCAGGCGCCAGCCCCCCACAGCCTGCCCTCGAAACCCGCCAAGGAGATCACCCTCACCCTCGCGCGGGACGGTCAGGAGTTTGAGGTCACCTACGAGCCCTTCGGCGACCTCGTGCCGGGCATGCTGTGGGAGAAGACTGGCTGACCCACTGCCCCGAAGTCAGCCGCGCCTTGCCTGCGCGATGAGGGGCCAGGCGGCATCTCATCACATGGGGAGATCGCCGTGTTCGGATCGACGGCACGATGCAGGTCATCGTCATGGAACCCGCTGACGTCGACGACCCAGCCTTCAGCCACGTCGTCGAGCGCTGGCGCTACGGCAACGATTCAGGTCTCGGTCCCTCGCCCCCGGACGGAACTTCTGGGCCATCGGCGCGGTCGGCGAGCGGCGCACGGCATGGCTGCTCCGCCCTCTGACATGGACGAGGCAGTACGCCGCTCTCCACAAGCGCGCGAGATGGCGATGCCCGAGGTAGTGATGGCCGCCTCCCTGCTCACCCTCTTCCTCAACATGGGCGCACAGTTGGGATTCTGGACGATCCTCATCGCCCACATCATGTTCTGCCTCGGCTTCGTCGTGACGGCGGTCGGCTGGCATCCGTCGCACCGGATCCCGAGGCCTGCCGCCGGGAGTGGGAGCGCAACCGCCTGGGGGTCGCCCTGCTTCCGGCGGGCCGCCCCCTTTTTTTCCTGGCCCGTTCCTGGTCGGCGGCGGCTTCCTCAAGGGGGTCCATGACGCCACCGACACAGTAGGTCTCCACGGCTGGACCGATCCACGCCCCAGGGCACGCGAACCCACGTCAGGCCGTGCGTGATCGGGTGCAGTCTGCCACCAGTTCCCGACCTGAGCCCTTCAAGATTCGGCGAACCCGTCGGTTTCCCGTGTCCGGCGACAGCATGATCGATGCAGCGATCTGCGACGGCGACATCGTCACCGTGAAACGGCAGGACAGCGCCGACCATGGTGACATCGTCGCCGCGCTCCTGGACGACGAAGCCACGGTGAAGGTGTTGCGGCGGCAGGACGGGCGGGTGTGGCTCATGCCGCGCAATCCGTCGTACGACCCGATCCCCGGTGACGAGGCGCGGATCCTCGGCAAGGTCGTCGGCGTCCTACGCCTTCTCTGAACAGCCCCGTCCGGCCTGCAATAGCACCGAATAGGGTACGGACGGACCGACAGCCCTGGCCGATGCGCATCCAGCCCGGCCGGGACGAAGAGTTCGACCAGTTGCACACCGACTACGTTGCCGTCTGGAATGGATACCACGCGTGCGCGGACGCCGTCTCGCTCTGCTGTGGGCTCGCGCCTAAGAACGCTCCGCTCGGCCGAAGCCGCCTCTCGTGCGGAGACTTCACCCACGGACCACGCACGCCGGGGACGGGTGTGGCAGCGTGGACGCAGGCGGGTCCGCGACTCCCCCCGTGGTGGCGGACCCGCCTGTCTACGTGACCGCTGGCGCCGGCTCCGGCGGCGAGGCCTCCTCGAGGACCTGCCGCAGACCGGTGTACATCCGCAGCCGAACACCGGGCTGGCCGGCATCCCGGGTGGTGCGCTCGACATGTGAAGACGATGCGGGCATACGCCTAGGCCGTGTTTTAGGTTCGGATTCCTGTGCGCGTCCTGCACTGTGATGATCAAGATGTGGGGCGAGGGGATCTTTCTGATGAGCAGTGGTCGGTGCTGGAGTCGTTGCTGCCTGCGGTGGGCATAAGTCGCAGGTGGCCTGGCTGTCGGCGGCTGGTGGACGGTGTGCGGTGGCGGGTTCGGACCGGAGTTCCAAGGCGGGACCTGCCGTTCGAGTACGGACCGTGGCAGACGGTGTATGGACTGTTCCGGAGATGGCAGCGTCGGGGTGTGTGGGCCCGGCTGTTGACGTTGTTGCAGGCGAGGGCTGATGCGGCCGGGCTGATCTTCTGGGAGGTCAATGTCGACTCCACCATCTGCCGGGCACACCAGCATGCTGCCGGTGCCCGCCGGCGCGGTGCTGTGCAGAAGGAACCGCCGGGCGGAGTGAGCGCCAAACCTGAAGACCATGGACTGGACAGGTCGCGAGGCGGGTTCACCACGAAGGTTCATCTGGCGTGTGAGCAGGGACAGAAGCCGTTGTCGCTGCTGATCACCGCCGGGCAGCGCGGTGACAGTCCGCAGTTCGAGCCGGTCCTGAACGCGATCGGGGTGCCCCGGCCTGGTGTCGGCCGGCCGAGAAGCCGCCCGCTGCGGGTGCGAGGCGATAAGGCGTACTCTTCACGCGCGAATCGCGCCTACCTGCGCAGACGTGGCATCAGGTGCACGATTCCTGAGCCGGGGTCGATCAGGTCCGCAACCGCAGGCGCCGCGGACGTGGCGGTGGCCGTCCGCCCTTCTTCGACCGCGAGGACGACAAGGCCCGGCATGCGGTCGAATGCGGGATCAGCCGTCTCAAGCAGCACCGGGCCGTGGCAACCCGGTTCGACAAACTTGCGGTTCGGTTCGAGGCGACGGTTCAGGTCGCGGCGATTCATCAGTGGCTGTGAACCCTCAGTCTGCCGTCGTGCGGATGCCCCGGCAGGAAAGGACGGCCCTGCGGTCATTACGGAGGAAGGGCGCGTTTCCTGGCATTGGCGCGGGGCGGTGTGTATGGGGTTGCACCTTCCGTAGCGGCATGTGGTCCGGTGGACTTACCTCCCGATCCCTTGAGGAAAGGTCCCTGCTCATGCATTCGTCTTTCATGCCACCCCGCCAGGTCAAGATCGGTGACGCGGCGGCCTTCGCCGGCAGCACGCCACGGGCGATTCGCCATTACCACGAGATCGGCCTGCTCCCCGAGCCTGAGCGGGGCGGCGATGACCGCCGCCGCTACGGGTACGAGGACATGATCCGCTTGCTGTGGATTCGCAAGATGGCCGACGCCGGGATCGCCCTGGACGACATCCGTGACGCCTTTACCACCGGCACGGCTTCCGCCGGTGCGGACAGCGGAGACGGTATCGCGGGCATCCTGGAGCGGTTGGAGGAAACCCTCGCCGAGCAGGAGGCGGAATTGCGTCGGCAGCGGACCGCCGTGCAGCGGATGCGCACCGAAGGCAGCCGGATGGGCCTGCTCTCCGAGTTCGTCACCGACCGTCTCAAGAGCCTGCCTGAGGGCTCCCTGCGTCAGGCGGACCTGGACAGTCTGCTGGTCACTGAGCGGATCTTCGGCCCGCTCGGCGCGGCCGTCCAGACCAGCCGCTTCGTCGTCCTGGCCACGCATCCCGCTCTGCGGGAGGACTCCGACCGCATCGATGACGCCGAGGAGGCACTCGATGACAGCGTCGCCGTCGATGATCCACGGGTGGCTCAGGTGGCCGTCGAGCGGCACGCCTTCGAAAGTGCCCTGCAGGCCGTCATCGAGGAGTCCGGCCTAGGGAAGGACGACGATGCCCTCTTCGACGCCTGGGAAACTTTGCACCCTGCTACCGCCGATGACGGCGAGGACGAGGCCGACCTCAGCTCTGGCAGGCGGGAGGCTGACTCCATGAGCGCGTTCGAGGCCACCGGCAAGATGCCCTACGACTTCTCCCCAGCCCGCCTGCGCTGTATGGAACTGGCCGAAGAACTATCCGCCCAAGAGTCACCCGCTACCTAAAACACGGCCTAACCGTCCTGATGCTGCTCCACTTCCTCATGGCGCGAGGCCTGGATCTGAGGCTGGCCACCGAGGCGGATGTGCTGGATTTCAGGCAGTGGCGGCGGGCGGACGCCGAGGAGACCGCCGAGGAGGCCACCTGAGATCGGGGCGCCGCCGCGATCGGCGGGCTCTACGACTACCTGGCCCAGGTCGGTTACGTGAGCGGGCGGCCCCGGCGCGCGACGGGACGCAGAGAGTCCCTGGGCAGCGGGGTGAGCCGGGATCTGCGGGTCCGGCACATGGAGCTTGATCAGTACCTCTTCTTCCGGGACGTCGGATTCGGCGGACTGGAGCCGGGCGGCGCCCTGGACTTGGGCTTCCGGGGATGGCGGCCGCACCGCAACCGCTCGGCATTGGAGCTGGCACTGCTGACGGGGATGCGGATCCAGGAGTGGTCGACCCTGCTGCTGCCCGAGCTCGGCCTAGCCGGCGGCCGCCGACTCGCGGTCGCGGAGGTCGACCTGGTGGCGTGTGCGAAGTACGGGCGGCCGCGGTCGGTCTACGTGCCCCTAGACGCGATGGAACTGCTGGACCCCTGTCTGCTGCTGGAGCGGCCGAGGATCGTGGCGACAGCGCGGCGCACGCTGCGGCGCCAGGTGCGCGACCTGTTCGTGGTCCAGCGGATCGAAGGGGACGGCACCCGGGTCCGCGGGGTCCTGGAGGGCGTCACGATCACCCGGGTGATCAAGGACATGAAGCCGGGCCTGCGGCGGATCACCATGCTGGAGACGGGCGGTGGCCTGGACCCGCTGGCGCTGTTCATCAGGGCGGCCGGATGCTCACCGGCTCGGGCTGGGACCGCATCCGCTGGCGGGCGTGGAAGCGGATGAAGCAGTGGAGCGTGCACGAGGCGGCCCCGGCAGGCCAAGTCGACCATCAACCACTTCGACAGCAGCGACGCGATCACTGCTTCGTCAGGCACGCCAACAACAACTGTCACGTCACCGGGCTTCCACAGATCCCCGAGCAGAAGCTGGCCCCGCACATGTTCCGCTGCACCATGGCGATGCTCACCCGGGAGTTCCCCGGCTCGGAAATCGCCGTCGGTATGCAGCTCAACAACGTCGCCACCCGGGCGCTCGCGAACACCACCACCCAGGGCTACACCGAGCCCTCGCCCGCCTGGGCCCAGCACCTGATGGCTTTATCAGTGAGTGCAGGATCCGACGGCACTTGCTCGCAAAATCGGGCCGAGTTCAGCGCGTCCCGCCCTCGGGCGGCCGGAGGCGCCCCCATCGGACGTTGGCGCCGCTGAACTGTGCGTCGTCGAAGGCGACCCGGCCCCCGTTCACCTGAGCACGGACGAAGGAGACCATGCCGCCAATGAACCTGGCGTGGCCGAGCGAGACGGTGCCTCCGTTGAACCGCCCGTGGTGGAAGGTGACCGTGCTGTCGGTGAACTGCCCATAGTCGAACGTGACGTTTCCACCGTCGAACCGCGCCGCGTAGAAGCTCACCGTACCGCCCGTGAACTCCGCGTCATCGAGGGCGACGGCACCGCCGGTGAAGCGTCCGTGGTCGAAACTCAGCGTGCCTCCGGTGAACCGTACGCGGCGGAAGGCGAGCGAACCGTCCTCAAGTCGCGCCCGGGTGAAGGTGACCGTGGCGTTGCCGAACTGCGCGTAGTCGAAGCCGACCGTGCCGCCACTGAACCGTGCTTCGTCCAAGGCGAGCGTCCCGCCGCTGAAACTCGCATGGCGAAACGTGATGCCCCCGGGACCAAGCAGCGCGCCGCAGAAGGAGAGCGCGCTGCCACTGAACCGCGCCTCGTCGAAGCTGACCGTACCGCCCTGGAATTGCGCGTCGTTGAACGAGACCGTGCCAGCGCCGAATCGCGCGCCATGGAAGGTGACCGCGCCGTCGAGGAATCCGGCTTCGTCGAAGCTGATCAGGTCACCGACGAAGTCGGCGTCGGCAAAGGAGACACTGCCACGAAACCGGCAGCCGGAAAAGTCGCCTCCGTCGAAGGTCGCGCGGGTGAAATCAAGTGCGCAGGTCGACCAGGAAAACTCCTCTCGTGACTCCCGGAGGTGATCGCGGATGACCTGGATGATCGTCTGCCGTACCTCCCGTTCTCCCTTCGTGTACTGATCGGACTCCGGATTACATTCATAGGGCATGCGCAGATAGGCGCACAGAACGTCCACGCAGACCTGACGTTGCTCCACCCAGTCGTCGGCCAGCCGGGCCATCGCGTATACGCCGGCGAGGCGTACGGCCGGTCCTTCATGGCCGAGTTGGTCGGCCGCCGTGCTGTAGCGCTCGGCGAACTGGGTCGCGTCCGCCCGGTGGGCATCCCCTTCAGCGATGCGCTGCTTGCGGTAGGCGTACACACCGGCGAGCACCGCGCCGAACACCGTCAGGATGGCGATGCTGAGCCTGATGCCGTCGGGAACGCCGAGGGTCTCCGTGGGTTCCGCCAGCCGACGGACGAGCCAGTACGCCACGACGCCGGCGCCCCAGACCACGACCACAGCCAGACCGGCCACGATCCACACGGGCCACAGGTCCGGCGCGTACCGACCGCTCGTATGCCTCCATCGGCGCGGCCACCAGCGTCTCCGAGGCATCGTTTCAGCGCACCCGGCCGCCTGCGGCGTAACCCAAATCCGCTACGAAATCGCGGCATGAGCCGTAGCGATCCTCAGGGGCCTTGGCCATCGCCTTCGCCATCACCCTGTCGACGGCCGGCGCGAGCCCCGGCCGTTTCCCGGAGAGCTCCGGCGGCGGGGCGGATAGGTGCTGATGCATCAGCTCCAATGCACCCCCATGGAATGCCGGCTCACCCACAAGGGCCTCATAAACGACGCACGCGAGGCTGTAAAGATCGCCCCGACCGTCCACAGGGTGGCCTTCGAGCTTCTCGGGGGTCACGTATTCAAAAGTGCCGATGTTGACCTCTTCAAAGATGCCGATGTTGACCTCCGGGTTGGGGGACGCGGCCAGCGCTGATTTCGCCATTCCGAAGTCCGTGAGATACGCATAGGGAACGTCACCGACACCGCCCGTGGCCACGAGGATGTTGCCGGGCTTCACATCCCCGTGTACGAGATGGTGCTCGTGCGCGGCATCGAGCGCCGACGCCACCTGAGCGGCGATGAGCAACGCATCTGTCAACGGCAGGGGACCGTCCCGGTCCAGGAGAGTCCCCAAGTCCGGCCCGGAAACGTAGTGCATGGCGATGTACAGGACACCGTTAAACTCTCCCGACGCGAAGATCGGAACAATGTGCGGATGATCCATCGCAGCGGCCACGCGCGACTCATGGAGAAAAGTGCGACGGACAGCGTCGCTGTGAGTCTGTTCGGGAGGGAGTACTTTCAGGGCCACGGCACGGCCCAGCCGCAAATCTGTCGCGAGGTAGACGACGCCCGTTCCGCCGCGGCCGATCTCACGCTCCACCTGGTAGCCCGCGATCTGTGAACCAAGTGAAATGGGTTGATATCGGGCCACCTGTCGAAAGTAGCATCCGGACGCCTCGGGGCCATGGATATCGGTGAGGGTGCTGCGGCGCGATGTCGGGTGCGGACCGTCCCCTACGACCGCCGGCTGATGTCGATGCCCGCGCCAGCGGTCGGCTGACCGGGTTCGAGTTCCGAGACACGGCCTAGCCGAGAACGCCGCTCTCCGCGGACCACTCACCAACCGCTCCGGCGTGGTCGTCCCACTGCCTCTCGCCCGCCAGAGTGAGCGGATGTGAAAGACGGGAAAGGCAGGCCACGTCAGCCCAACGTCGGCCTCCTCTGCGCCCGTGCAGCTGGGCGCGCAGAGCCCGGAAAAGCGACATCGAGACGGCTCCTCCAGAGGTTTCCCGACACCCCCGTCCCGTTTCGTGTGCAGCTCTGGACCGGGTCAGCACCCGTGCTGTTCACCGGCCAGCCCGTACGTATCACCCGGTCTGCGAGTCCGTCGTGGCGCGTTCACTGTGACTCACCCCCGACTACGCGCTGCACGAGGTCCACCCAGGCGCTCTGCAGGCGGCCGGCCGATACGGAACACGCGCGGCGCAGGTAGTCCGACAGCTCGATGTTCAGGAAGCCGAGCAGGGCGTGAGCGAGCATGTCGCAATCCCCGTCTACTCCTGCCTGGTGCAGCAGTGAGGCGACATGACGGTGGAACGCCTGCCAAGTACCGGATGCATAGCGGCACTCGAGGGGAGGTGGCGGCCCAAGATGGTGCCCAGGTCGGAATCGGCTGCTGTGCGGTCGATCAGGGCGCAGCCGAAGGCTGTCAGCCTGTAAGCGGCGGGTGCGCCTGGTCCCAACGGAGGCGGGCCCGTGGTGTAGGACTGTCTGAACTGGGCCTCTGCCTCCCCCAAGAGGACCAGGAGCAGACCGTTGCGGTCGCCGAACCGCCTGAAGAGGGTGGCCTTCCCGACACCGGCTCCTTGTGCGATGGCCTGCATGGTCACATGCTGGGCCCCTCGTTCAGCAATCAGTCGAGTGGCCGCGTGCAGAAGCCGGATCCGGTTTCGGGCCGCGTCGGACCGCTCCGTCGCGGGAGATGACACGTCGGACCTCAACGCCTCGGGGGGAAGAGCTTTGCTGCCGGGCTCGCTGACGGCACCCTTCATTGGTGCGGTCAGCCGCGCGGGTCGAAGGTCTTGGTGGGGCCGGCCTTGAGGGCATCGGCGACGGCGGCGGCCAGGGTGGTGGATGGGCGGCCGATGAGCTGGGGCAGGTCGGTGCTGTCGGTGTACCAGTCGCCTCGGGTGGCCGCGAGGCTGGTGTCGGCGAGTAGATCGGCGAACCCGGCGGGCAGGCCGGCTCCGGTCAGGGCTTTGGCGTACTGGTCGACCGGCATGTCCTGGTAGGTGACTGGCTTGCCGGTCTGACGGGAGACTTCGGCGGCCAGATCGGACATGGTGAACGCGGTTCCGCCGAGCTCGTAGACCTTTCCCGCCTGGTCGTCGCCGGCCAGGAGGACGACGGCGGCGGCCGCGGCGAGGTCCGCGCGCGTGGCCCCGGAGATCTTTCCGTCGCCGAAGGAGCCGATGATGGCGCCGTGTTCCAGGGCGGGGCCGAGGGTGGTGGTGTACATCTCGACATAGGCGCCGTTGCGGAGCAGGACATGCGGCAGGCCAGAGGAGCGCAGTTCCTGCTCGGTCTGCTTGTGCTCCTCGCCGAGCCGGAGGGTGCTGGTGCCGGTGTTGACGAAGCTCGCGTAGGCGACCATGCCGACGCGTGCTTCGACGGCGGCAGCGATCGCTCGCTGGATCTGCGGGTGTCGCTGCCCGAACACGGCGCCCGGGACGAGCAGCAGCGTGGTAGTACCCGCGAAGGCGGGTACCAGGGTCTCGGGCCGGTCGTAGTCGGCTTCGCGGACCTGTACGCCCCGCTCGGCCAGGTCGGCGGCCTTGGCGGGGTCGCGGACAGCCGCGACGATGCCGCTCGCGGGCACCCCCCGCTTGAGCAGTTCGTCGACGACGAGGCGGCCGTAGTGTCCGGTCGCTGCAGTGATGGTGATCATGATGGTTTCCTTGTCGGAGTGGGTGCAATGACGCCCTGAGCGGATGCCGGGCCGCACGGGCGCGTTCGAGCAGCCCGGCGCCGGCTGGATCGGGGGGCGCCACTGATGCGTCGCCAGATGGAGGCAGGTGCGCGGGAGCGGGTGGAGGGCTGGTCGCCTTGGCGGTCGGGGCGCTGTCGGACCGGTCAGGTGCCTGGGGTCATGAGGATCAGGCCCTTGCCGTTGATCTTGCGGCCCTTCTCCAGGTCGGTAATCAGGGTGGTGGCGGTGTCCAGGGGGACGGTTTCGCCGATGGACATGCGGATGTCCCCGGCGTCAGCCCGGGCGGCGGCCTCGGTGAGGGTCCGGGTGTTGGGCTTGCAGAAGAAGATCTTGTGGCGGCGGGCGAGGACGGCGTGCGCGAACTTGGCGGGGGTGGCGTTGATGTCGAGGTAGAGGCCGGTCTTGTTCAGCAGCCGCATCGCGGTCCGGACGGGGAGAGAGCCGCTGGTGTCGTAGACGACGTCGAACGTGCCTTGGAGTTCTGCCTGGTCGGCCGGGTCGGTGGTGGTGTAGTCGTAGACCCGGCCGACGCCGAGAGCGCGGGCGCGGTCCGTCGAGGTGGGGCCGCTGGTGCCGGTGACGGTGGCGCCGAGGGCCTTGGTGAGCTGGACGACGGCTTCGCCGACGCCGCCGGTGGCCCCGTTGACGAAGACCCGCTGCCCGGCGCGCAGGCGGGCGCGGTCGATGAGTCCGGCCTGGGCCATGACCGCCGGGGTGGCGAGAGCAGCGGCCTGTTCGAAGGACAGACCGGCGGGTTTGAGGGCGAGGTGGGAGGCGGGGACGATGACCGCTTGGGCGAAGGCCCCGCTGGGCCCCAGCGGAGCGATCCCATACACCTGGTCGCCGGGCTTGACGGCGGTGACGCCGGGGCCGGTCGCGGTGACGGTGCCGGCGAAGTCCGAGCCCATCGCTCGGGGGAACGACCGGCCGGTCATCATCTTCAGCGCACCCTGCCGGACCTTCCAGTCGATTGGGTTGACCGCGGCCGCGGCAACCGTGACCGCGACCTCGCCTTCCTTCGGCGAGGACAGGACGAAGTCCTCCAGCCGCATCGTGTCGGGGCCGCCGTAGCGGTGGTACTGAATCCTGCGCATGAGACGTGTTCCTTGAAGAAGACCCGTCCTGAGGGACGGGATGGTGCGGTGCTGCGGCATTGGGGTGGCTGGTGCCTGTCGACCGACGGTGCCCCGGGAGCCCGGGCCATGGGTGGTGGTCGGCGGTGGTGGTGTCACCCGCCAGCGGGGTTACCGGCCGGTGCCGCCTTGCAGGGCGGCGAACGGCGTCTGGTCGTACACGACCCGCAGCGCGCTGATCTTGCCGTCGGTGACGGTGAGGTGGGCGCCGGTGGTGTTCGCGGGCACGGGCGCGGTGTCGACGCTGTACATCAGCAGCGCGGACGTGTCGTCGCCGAACGCGCTGATCACCGTGACGCCGGTGATCATCGGCAGGAACACGGCCTCGGCCTCGCGGAAGGCGTCCTTGCCGGTCAGGCGGATGCCGGGCGCGTCGTAGACGATGTCGTCGGCGGCGTGGTCGACGACTGCGTCCAGGTTGTGGGCGACACGCGCGTCGAGCCAGGCGAGTGCGACGTCGCGTGCGGTGGTGGGGGCGGTGGTGGTCATGGGGTGCGTTTTCCTCGTGTTCGGTGGCGCGGCCGGTCGAGCTCGACCGGCCGTCTGCCTACATCTTTGGCGGCTTATATGACACGTTGTGTCATGTAAGGGGAAGAGTTCTGCTGGTGTGTGGGGTATGGCGGGGCCGGGTGAGCGGTCGCCCTCGCGCAGTCCGGTGCTACGGCGGTCGGCTCCTCAGGCGAGGAACTGGGGGGTGAGTTCGAAGTGGCGGCCGACGCGGACGCCGACCGCGTCGAGTCGGAGGTTGACCTGCCAGATTTCGACGCCGCGCTGCACGGCCTGGGCGACTTGGGCCTTGACCTCTTCATGGCGGCTGCTACGGCGGACCTGGAAGCCGGGATTGTCGTAGAGGAAGCAGACCAGCAGGACCGCGCGTTCGTGTGCTTCGAGACTGTCGCCGAGTTCGCCGATGTGCCTCACCAGCCGATCGGTGGAAGCGAGCGGCGGGCGGGGCCGGGTGCGCACATGGTCGCCGAGGGGCACCTGGAGATGGTCCAGGGGCGTCTTCACCTCGATGTAGGTGTCGTCGTTGACGAGAAAGTCGAGGCGGGAGCCGCCCAGGGTCTTCTCACGCTGGACGCAGCTCACGGTGACGATCTTGCTCAGGAGGTTGTTCTTCAGGGCCTGTTCCACGTAACGGTTGGCGGCGGTCTGGTTGATGCCGATCCAGGCAGGTTCCTGGGTGCCGGGCGCATCGACGCTGACGGCTTCGACGGTGTATGGGGTCTTGCGGGCAGAGCTGTGACTGCGGGAGAGCAGACAGGGCAGGCCGTCCAGGACGAGATCGCCGATGCGGCCGGTGGTCGGGCAGTGGCAGGCGACCTCGGTCCCGGCGACGTCTGCGTCGATGATGAACCGGTTGGGGCCAGCACGCCGATCACGCTGCTGCTGATGAGGGCGCTGGTGAACGGCTCCAGGAACTGGCGGTATCGGTCCAGCCCCTCGAAGCGGCCGTTCGGCGCCTCGCACACAATGTCCTCAGCGACGAAGGACATCGCCTTGTCGATGTCGCCGCCGAGCCAGGCACGGACGAACTCGTCGGCAATCTTCTGGGCAGAGCCGGTGATGGCGGTCATAACAGGTATTCCCTTTCCTGGAGCACTGCTCCCGTGCGTCCCCCAGGCCCCAGTACAGCTCGTGTACTGGCGGCCCGTCTTCCGGGAGCGGCCGGGCCCTGTTCGTTCTCTTCTCCGACAGCGCCCACGCCGACCTCGGCCTGGGCCTGGGCCTGGGCCAAGCCCTCGGCTCCGCCCTGCGCAAAGTCATGGCAGCCCTGCCCGCCCCACACCGCCCCGACGCCGACCTGGCCAGCGCCGCATCCTCATCGACCCCGTCCGCTGGCGCGGCACCCCCAGCCCCGACCACCCCGCCCCGGACCTCGCCCCCTTCCAGCAGGCCGCACTCACCGACCGGCGCCTGCGCCTGCGCTACCGGCACGGACGGGACAACCGCGTGGGCACCTACACCGTCGACCCCTACGGCCTCGTCAACAAAGCCGGCGTCTGGTACCTCGTCGCCGACCACGACGGCGAAGCCCGCCTCTTCCGCACCGACCGTGCCCTGTCCGCCTCCGTCCTCGACCAGCCCGCCCGGCTCCGCGACGGCCAGGAGCTCACCGACGTGTGGCAGACCCTGCGCCGCCGCATCGACGACATCCCCGCCCCGCTCGCCGTCACCGCCCGCGTCCGCAACGAGATCCTGGCCAAGTTCCTCCGCATCCACGAAGCCGACCTCGCGGCTCCCGCCCCGGCCGAGTCGCCCCCCGAACCCGAGGGCGAGCCGGGCTGGACGAAGGTCGAGCTACGCTTCCGCTCCCTGGTGGCCGCCGAGGCACTCCTCGCCTTCGGCCCCGACGCGGAAGTCCTCACCCCCGAAGATCTCCGCCAGGCCCTGGCCCGCAAAGTCGCCGCAACCGCCGCTCTCTACACCCCCTGCCAGGACACCTGACCGGACAGCCCGGGCACACCCACCACCTCTACCAAGAGTCGAGGACACTTCCGCAAGTGGAGGCAGCTGCCAGAACTGACCGGTCCAGCCCCCGAACCTGGTACGCCCCCTCGCGCGAGTGGGCGTTGGTGTGTCTCGTGAGACACCTATCAGCCTGGAGAACCCTGACTTCGGTGGCCGAGCCGGCGCAGGTCCGCGGAGCGGGTCCCGGCGGGCTGGAGATCGGCGTAGGGGTAAAGCCGCGCCCCGGCCGTGCCGTCGGCGAGCGTGCGCTGGGGCGTGGCCGGCTGTGCGGGGGTGGGGGCCGGGCCGGTGCGGCCGAGGAGGTCGAGGGCGGCCTGGGGGCCGTGGTCGCGGCGGGCGGCGGCCACCTCGTCCAGGTCCCAGGCCATCTCGCCGACAACGGTGCGGCGCGGGCCGCGGGCCTCGACGGTGCCGCGCACCAGCAGCAGCCCGGAGTGGAAAACGGTGTGCGCGACGTTCTCGTGGGAGTCCTCGAAGAACGCGATGTCGACCAGGCCCGAGCCGTCCTCCAGGGTGCAGAAGATGACGCGCTTGCCGGACGGGATTGGGGGCGTCTGCGTGGAGGCCCGTACTCCGGCGACCAGCACCTTCTGTCCGGGCACCATGGCGCGCAGGTGGGCGGCGTCGGTCGCGCCGAGCTCGCGCAGCAGCCGGTGGTGGTGCTCCATCAGGTGCCGGCTCACGTCAATGGAGAGGGTGTCGAGTTCGGCGCCGAGCTTGTCGCGACTGGTCATCTCCGGCAGTCCGCTCGGGGTCGCGGTCACCAGCTCGCCGCCCAGTGGCAGCTGCCCGTCGGTGGCGGTGCGGTTGCGGGACTGCCGGTGCAACTCGACCGCCTGCAGCAGCAGGTCCCGCCGGGTCAGACCGGG
The DNA here is from genome assembly GCF_042888465.1 of Streptomyces sp. NPDC002888. NCBI lineage: Bacteria > Bacillati > Actinomycetota > Actinomycetes > Kitasatosporales > Streptomycetaceae > Streptomyces > Streptomyces sp. NPDC002888. The sequence goes on from NZ_JBIAPU010000042.1 coordinate 34,903, forward strand.
GGAGAGGGCATCGAGGGCGCCGATACAGATCAGGCGCTGCGCGAGCGGCAGGGACGGGCGGGCACGCTGCCACAGATCCTGCAGGCCGGTGTAGGGCTGGCCGGCCGTAAGGCGGGCGGTCTCCGCCTCGCTGATGCCCTTGACCGTCGTGAACGCCAGGCGCACCCCCCAGCCCTGTCCGGTCTGCTCCACGCTGTGCTGCCCGCGGGAGTGGTTGACGTCGACGGGCAGCACGGCAACGCCGTGGCGGCGGGCGTCGGCGACGATGACCCGGCGCGGTTGTTCACGCTGAACTGTCGTGTCTCGTAAGGCTGGTTGGGTGACCCCTCGAACGCACTTGTCGGGTGTTCCGTGCTGTGTCCCGTTCGTACGGTCGAGGGCATGGAGGTGGCGTTCGGACCGAGATGGACAGCCATGGCGGACGGGTCAACGGGCAGTGGGTCAAGTGGAGTTCGCTGAAACCGTCTCAGCGGCGGCGCCTGGTGGCGCCGGACGGCGGGTCGATGTTGCTGGCCGTCCGGTCCGACGGAGGCCCGTTCACCGCCTGGTCGAGCCTGTTCGAGCGGACCAGCCGCCGGATCGCCGAGCGCTACGAGCCGCGGTTTCCCCACGTTCATCCGCACCGCTGCCGTCACACGATGGCCATGGCCACCATGGAACGGCTGGTGGCCCTTGATCCGGCGTTCGTTGCGGCGCCTGGCGCGGTCGTCGCACTCGGCCAGCAGCAGTTCGGCCAGGAACACCAGGTAGGACATCTGGTCGTTGCCGGCCTTGGCCGCCAGGTCGGGAAACTGGTTGCGGATCGTGGGCAGTCGCAGGACCCGGCATGCCTGGTCGACGGCGGCTTCGGCGGCTTGTTCACTCATCCGGCGGCGAGGGCTCATGGCGGCGGCTTCTTCCTGCTCGGCTTCTGGGTGGGTCTCGGGGCCGGCGCGCGCCCAGCGGCGGCCACGGCGGCTCGCCGGCTGGGAAGCAGCTGGTCGTAGATCGACACGTCAGGCATGGGGCGGGTGTCTTTGGGCAGTTGCGCCAGGCGCCGCTGGGTCAGCGAGGTGACGGTCGCTGCGACGGCCCGGTCTGCCTCGGTAGTGGCTCGGCGTCGTGGCTTGGCCGAGGTCGGTGCGTCGTTGTCGGCGATGCGGCGGGCTTCCAGCGCGGCCGCGTCCGCGGTGAGCGCTCCGACCTGGAGCGCGGCGGCCAGGCCGGCGATGACGTGGTCGTGCTGCATGTGCCGGTGCAGCAGCAGAACCTCGATCAGAGCGCGGGTGCCGGCGGTGTCGCCGTGGGCGTTGCAGGCGGCTGTCCACCAGGCTTCGTGGATCGGGGTGAACTGGCCCGCGGCCCGGGCCTGTTCGAGGACCGTGGCGCCGGGCAGCGCGCCCGGTTTGCGCAGCAGCGCTTCGAGATAGTGATCGAGCTCGAGCCGTGATCCGCTCTTGGTCAGCAGCCGTTCGTGCTGGGCGATCTCGGTGCGGCCGTCGAACACCACGAGCTCGGAGGCGTGCAGCAAGACCCGGACCTGGCGGCCGATGAACCGGGTCGGGACCGAGTAACGGTTGGTGCGGACGGTGATCTGGGAGAACCGGTCGACCCGTGGGGTGAACCAGCGGCCGGTCTCGAACGTCTCGACGGGCAACGGCTTCAACGACGGCCGTTCGACGGCGAACAGCTCGCCGATCGTGCGGGGACGGGTCCCGATCCGCCGGGCCTCGTCGGCCAGATCCCACTCGTCGATCAGTATGTTCAAGTGCGCCAGCGAGTCGATCTCGGGGACGGGAACGAAGTGGTTGCGGCGAAACCAGCCGATCTGGCCCTCGACGCCGCCTTTCTCGTGGGCGCCCTCGATTCCCGGCGTGCAGTAGAACGGCTCGATGCCGTAGTGGGACCGAAATGCGGTCCACCGGTCGGTCTCGACCCGGCGCCGCGTGAAGCCGAGCACCGACGCGACCGCGGCCTTCAGGTTGTCATACCGGATCTTGCCGAACGGCACGCCGCCCAGCACTCTGAAAGCGTGCTCGTGGCCCTCGAAGAACGCCTCCTGACCGCCGGAGGCGAACACCCGGTGCACCGCCTTCCCGGAGAACGACAACCGCAGGCAGAACAAATGGCACTTCACCAGCTCGCCCCGCAAACGGACCGCGACCTCGCCGAAGTCGACCTCGGCTTCGGCGCCGGCCAGGTGCGACTGCTCGATGAACACCTGCGCCGGGCCACGGCCGGCCTCGACCCGAATCTCCGGCTTCCGCTTGGCGACGTAGGCGCGCGCACGACCTGGTAGGACACGTCGTCCATCGCGTGCTCGTTGATCAACCGGCGATAGATCCGGACCACCGTGTGACGCTGCTTCCTCGGCGCATCCAGATCAGCCAGCAGCATCTGGTCGATCACCGGCTTGAACGGATCCAGCTTGGAACGGCGAGGCGCGTACGGTTCCCGAGGTTGCGGCCACGCCGAACTCAGCGCCTTCTGAACAGTCCGCCAGCCCACCCGGTACTTGCGCTCCAGCGCCCGGTTCGACATGCCCTCGCGAGCGTCACGCCGCAGCGCGGCATACAACTCGACCTTCGACTGACCAGGCGGCATCGGCGGTGCTCCTTCACTGAGCACATTCACCTTGCCACCGCAACCCCGCGAGTGACACTACTTCTCACGAGCAACTTCCCAGCTAACCAGCCGGTGACATCCACTCAGACGGACAACTGACAACCCACAAACACCGTCAGAGCCATCCTTGCGAAAACCATTGGTGCCCGGCTTGCTCCGCTGATGGACTGACGTCCCACCGTGAGTCTGCCGCGTGACGGAGGTAGTGGTTGTGACAGGCTATGACGTGCTTGCCGAGGTGTACGAATGGCTCATCTCGGATGCAAAGTTGCCTCCAGCCGAGTTCGCTGCGTCGTTCGACGACGTTCTCAATCTCCTGCCGTCGAACGCTCACGTCCTCGACTGTTCGTGCGGAACCGGACAGTTGGCGGTTGGCCTCGCCGGTCGTGGCATGCAGGTTGTCGCAACTGACGCCAGCGAGGCGATGGTTCGTCGGACTGCAGAGTTGTCTGAGGAGTTCGGGGCATCCGTCCGGGCCGTACGGGCGAACTGGGAAGAGTTGCCCGACCATTTCCAGGACAACACGTTCGACATGGTGTTCTGCGTTGGCAACTCGCTTCACCATGCCGCGGGCGCGACAGGCAGGGGTGCTGCTCTGGAGTCGATGTCACGGCTTCTGCGCCCCGGCGGGCGCTTGGTACTCACATCCCGCACTTGGGAACTCGTGAGGGCCAGAGGTTCCCGGCTGGAGATCAGTGACCGACTCGTCCGCCGGAACGGTCGCGATGCCGTCGTGGTCTACCGCTGGGAGATTGCGCCGCATTGGGAGGAGGAGCACCACATCGAGATTGCGATCGCGCAAGTTGATGCGACCGGGTTGGTTCTTGTCCGCTCGGAACTGCTGTCCTGCTGGCCCTACCGGTACGAGGAATTCGAAGTCGAGCTGCACCGGGTCGGACTCCAAACGGAACTGAGCACGTTCGATCTTGAGGCCGAGAACTACATGGTGGTCGCGAGCAAGGTATAAACACCGGACTCTCAGTCCCTGGCCGGACCGCGCGGTTGCTCGCAGGACGCTTGCGCCCTCTCATCGGTGCGGGTTCAAGTGGTCAACGCAACGCCTCGGACGAGGAGTGCTCGTCGATCAGACGGCGGTAGATCCGGGGTGACGGTGTGGCGCTGTTTCCTGGTCGCGTCCAGATCAATGAGCAGGATCTCGTCGATCAGCAGCGTGAACGGATCCAGCTTCGACGGCCGCGCCGAAGCGGTTGTCGTGCGTGGCTGCGGCCAAGCCGAGGTCAGGGCCTTGTTGACCGTGCTCCAGGTGACGCCGTACTTGCACTGCAACGCCCGGTTCGACATGCCATCGCGGGAGTCGCGCCGCAGCGCGGCGTACAACTCGATTCGACTGGCCAGGCGGCATCGGGGGTGCTCCTTTACTGAGCACATCCAGCTTGACACCGCAACCCCGATGGTGACGTCAGAATTCGCGAACATCTCTCTGGGCCATCACCTGGTGCCGTCAGCTTTCACAACAACTGACGTCACCAACTACCGACAGAACCACGTCGGTGACCTCGCCTTCGACCTCGTGACCCTGGACGTCGCCGGGACCCCCGACCAGTCCCTCGTCATCCTCACCCCCGAGCCCGCCTCCCCCTCCGCGGAGGCCCTCGCCAGCTGGACCGGCGCGCCGGCTTCCGCACCGGCCGCTGCCGAAGACGCCCGCGACACGGCCGCCGGCTGACACCGGCCGACAGGGCACTGCGCCGAGCGAGGCCGACGGGCCGGGCGGGCCTTCCTGGATGTGGTTGAAGGAGCTCCTGTTCCCTCTGCCGCGGAACGCTACGGCCGTCCGTCGCGTGGGCCCAGCTGTATCACCGGGGGATGGTGACCAGAGTGCGGCCGCGGCCGCCGGCATCGACGCGGTCGTGCGCCTGGGCGATCTCCTCCAGCGGGAAACGGGCGCCGATGTCCACCGTGAGGGCGCCGACGGCGGCCGCGGCCGTGAGATCGCGGGCGGCCTGCCGTCTGGCCTCGGCGGGGAAGTCGTCGCTGCCGAGCAGGCGGAGGGTGACGTTGTTGAACAACAGTGGCCAGAAGGGAATGTCGGTCCGGTCGGCGCGGGTGGCGTAGGCGGCAATGACCGCATCGTTTGCGGCGACGGCGCAGTCCAGGTCGGCGTTGTCGGACAGGGCCACCTCGACGATGCGGTGGACTCCCTTCGGCGCACACGTGCGGATCTCCGCTGCCGGGTCGCCGGAGTCGAGGGCGACGGCATGAGAGACCACGCCGGCATCGACGCGGTCCAGGTCCTTCCCGCGCCGGACCGTGGCGAGCACGGTGGCCCCGGCCCAGCGGGCGAGCTGTGCGGCCAGAGAGCCGACCCCGCCGAGCACACCGTGCACCAGGACGATCTTGCCGTCGACCGGGCCGTCGGCGAAGACAGTGCGGTGGGCGGTGATCCCGGGGATGCCCAGGCTCGCCCCGAGCTCGTCGCCAAGGTGGTCGGGCAGAACAGCGGCCAGGTCGGCGGGGACGACGGTGTACTGGGCGGCAGTGCCGAACGGCCGGTAGGACTGCGCGCCGTAGACCCACACCCGCTCCCCCGTACGGCGCGCATCGACGCCTTCCCCGACTGCGTCCACGACCCCGGCGGCGTCACTGTGCGGGATCACGCGGGGAAAGGGCATCGTCGAGCCGAGCCAGCCACGCCGCTTCTTGGTGTCACCGGGGTTGACGCCCGAGACGGTCACACGGACGCGCACCTCGCCGGGGCCGGGCCGGGGGACGGGCAGCTCACCGACGTGCAGCACCTCGTCAGCGGGGCCCTGCGCGTCGTACCAGGAGGCAAGCATGCGGGGAACCTCCATCACCTGTCAGCCCGCGGGTTCTTCGAGCGTAGGGGGATCGTTGCGGGTGCGCGCGGCATCGGGCCCCGGCTCGCCCTCGCCGAGGAGGTCACGGAGCCAGGCGCGCTCGGCGCGGCTGGTGGCGCGGGCCGTGAGGAGCATCCCTCGCCGGTAGGGGTCGGTGACCTGCTCTGCGCGCAGCGGCTCGTCACCGTCGTAGAAGAAGCTCGCCGGCGCCTGCAGGAAGTCCAGTCGACGGCGCAGCACCGCGTGCTGGTCGGCGATGTCAGGCAGGAGCGAGAGGAACGCCAGGATGGTGAAGAACCGGCTGAAGTCGGTGATCTCATGGTCGGCCGGCTTGCGCAGGCGCTCCAGCATCTCGGCCCGCCCGTCGTCGGTCAGGCTCAGCACATAGCGTGCGGCACCGGCGCCCGGATCGGTGCTCCGCTCCAGCAGGCCGGCCCTGGCGAGGCGGTTGATCGCGGGGTACAGGGTGCCATCGCTCACCGGCCGGGCGTACCCGGTCAGCTGTGCGACGCGGCGGCGCAGCTCATGGCCGCGCAGGGGGCCCTCGGCCAGGAAGCCGAGTATCGCTAGTTCCAGCATGGCTTCATTGTCACACAGACACATCGAATCGATGCATACATCGATTCGATGTTAGGCTCTAAGCCTCCATCAACGTCTCCTGAGAGGCAGCGCGAGATGCCACTGCAGTCCACCAAGTCAGTGATGAACCGCTTCGTCGAGTTCATCAATACCGCCGACGAGGACCTTGCTCGCGAGGTCATTTCTCCGGATGCGGTGTTCCATGCACCAAGCCACCCGGAACCATTGCGGGGGCCCGCTGGGTACATGGAAGTCATCGGGATGATGCGCAGCGCCTTCCCGGACGTCCGGTGGACGCTGGAGGAGATGATCACCGAAGGTGACACGGTGGCCGCGCGGTTCACCATGCGAGGCACCCACGACGGCGAATTCTTCGGGATTCCGGCGAGTGGCAACAAGATCTCGGCGCAGGCCATGAACTTCTACTATCTGGCCGACGGCCGGATCATCGGGGAACGGGGGCAGCCCGACCTGCTCGGGGTGATGCAGCAGATCGGCGCCGTACCGACGCCGTAGGACGAGCGAGCGCTCAACCAGAACCCCGACCACCAGATCGACGCCTTGCCGCGGGCCGGCGTCGACCCCGTCAACATCCACCTCGATACGGCGAGTGGGGCGAAGGCCTCCCGCCCCAAGCTCGACCTCGTCCTCACGTTGCTGCGCGAGGGCGACACGCTGAAAGTCACCCGGCTCGACCGGCTCTCGCGCTCCGCACATACCCCGGCGCCGGCCCCAGGACGGCGCCGGGGACCACCGCTGCGGCCTGGCGATCCTTTCGGAAACCACCCATGTTCGTCCTGCATCAGAGCGACACGGCCAGCCAAATCCCCGGGACGCAGCCTGCGACGTGACCTCGCCACAATGAGACATGACCAGCACGGGACACAGCGAGTGCGGAAGTAATCGGGGCCACATGCCGGGGTCGTGCTCAAGCAGCCCTGCGTACAGATACGCCGGGAAGTGCGCCTTCAAATACGCGGACTGCAGAGCGGGTACGGCGAAGGCGACTGCGTGCGCGCGGCAGAAGCCGTACGCGCCGAAGGAGGAGACGGTCTCCCACACCTCGTCCAGCACGTCCTTGGCGTAGCCGCGCTCCCCGGCCGTACGTCGGAACCACGCCTCGACCTTCGTCAGCCGGTCGGGGTCGGCCAGGGCGCGGCGGGCGACGTCGCCGGCGGCACGGTCGCAGCCGGTCATGGTCGTCAGGATGGCGATGATCTGCTCGTGCCAGATGACCACGCCCTAGGTGTCGGCGAGCACCGGCTCCAGGTCCGGGTGCGGGTACTTGGGGGCGGCGCCGTGCCGGGCGGCGATATACAAAGCGGGCATGCCCCCGGATACGGGTCCTGGCCTGAAGAGGCTGATGTCCGCGACGACGTCCTGCATGTGCCTCGGCTGAAGACGACCCACCAGATCCTGCTGACCAGGACTTTCGAGCTGGAAGAGGCCGACGGTGTCCGAGGCGCGGATCATCTCGAAGGCCCGCGGGTCGTTCAGGCTGACATGGTCGGGGTTGTCGAGATCGAGCGCGCGGCCGGTGGTGCGGCGGATCTCGGCGACCGCGTGCGCCATGGCGCTCTGCATGCGAACGCCGAGGACGTCGAGTTTCAGAAGTCCAAGATCTTCGACGTCCTCCTTGTCGGCCATCAGCATCGCGTAGCCGGCGGGCGTCGGCTGCACTGGAAGCCGGTCCAGCAGCGACGCGTTCGACAGGATCACCCCGCAGGGGTGCATGGCGTAGCCGCGTGGCAGCGCGTCCAGGCCCTCGGCCAGCTCCCACAGTGGCCCGAACTTGCCCGCCTGGGCAGCGAGTTGCCGCAGCTCCGGGAGTTCGGCCAGGGCGCCGCGGATGTCCCGGGCCCGGATGTGCGGAAAGCTCTTGGCGATCTCGCCCACGACCTGCGGCGGAATCCCGAGGGCGAGCCCGGTGTCCCTCAGTGCGTGCCGGGCCCGGTAGGTCTCGGGCATGCCGGTGACCGCGGTCCGCTCCCGCCCGAACCTCTCGATGATCGCGTCGTACACCTCCAGGCGCCGCTCGGACTCCACGTCGAGGTCGATGTCGGGCAGTGAGGTGCGGCGATCGTTGAGGTGCCTTTCGAACAGCAAGTGGTGTTCGAGGGGGTTGGCGGTGGCCACGAACAGCGCATGGTTGACCATGCTCCCGGCGCCGGAGCCGCGCGCGGCCACCCGGATCCCGAGCGCCCGCGTGTCCGCGACCACCTGGGCCACGGCCAGGTAGTACCCCTCGTACGAGAGGCGCCAAATGCACTCCAGCTCGTATGCGAGCTGTCGCACGGAACGCTCGTCCCGGTCCAATCCGCGGGCGACCATCCCGGTCTCACACCGCTGCCGCAGCAGCCGCATCGCTGAACCGGGCTCCGGGCCCGCGCCCACAACGGACGGCTCGGGGAAGTGCGTCTGTCCCAGCCCGAGATCGGCCGGGGTGAGGGTGCAGGACTGGCCGGTGGCCTCGGTCTCGGCCAGCAGGCGTACGGCCCGGGCGCGGTCGTCGCCGACGGCCTGGGCGATCCGCTCGGCGGCCGCCGTCATGGCGGGCGGACCCTTCAGCCAGCGCTCGCCGCCGTCCAGCTGCTCGGCGACGTCGGGGCGGCCGGCGGACAGGGCCCGGACCGGTTCGGAGGCGGGACCGAGCAGGACCAGCAGGTCGGTGTCGGCGAACTCGCGCAGGACCGGCCAGGACACGACCGGCAGGCCTCCGTTCGCCTCGGCGTGCGCGGCGGATACGAGACGGCACAGCCGCGCCCACCCGGCGGGGGTCTGCGCGAGCAGGGTGATCCGCAATGGCGGCTCCACCACGTGAGCGCCGCCGCGTACGGGTGTACGCGGCCGACCGGCAGCCGGGTCGGGCGTGCGGACGGGGGCGACGGCGACGTTGACGCCGAAGACGGCGCGGATGCCGGCGGCCTTGGCGAAGCGGACGGTGCCCGCGACGGTGTCCCGGTCGGTCAGCGCGAGCGTCGTCATCCCACGCTCTGCAGCACGCTGCACGAGGGCATCGGGGAGGGAGGCGCCGTAGCGGGCGGAGTAACCGGAGGCGACGTGCAGATGAGTAAATCCACCGCTGCGCACCTCCTGCCTCTCGTTTGTCCCTCCCCTGATCGGTGTCCCTCCAGGTCTCCACCATAACCGAAAACCGAAAATATGTTCGAACTCGTCGGGTGGTGACGTCCACGTGTCGCCCGAGGGGCGTGTGACTTAGCGGCACAGTTGGCCACTGAGTGCTTCAGCTGGCCGCTCCGACGCTCAGCGATACCGGAGGCTGCGTAGGGTCGTCCGGTCGGTGTCGTGCGAGCGGAAACAGGCTGGTCAGTGAACCTGGGCATGATCGGGCAGGCAGCAGGGCTGTTCGCTGTCACCAACATCGACGACATCCTGATCCTCGCGCTGTTCTTCGCGCAGGGGTCGGGCGCCGCGGATCCACCCGCAAGATCGTGCTCGGCCAATACCTTGGCTTCGCCGCGATTCTGGCCGTGGCCGTGGCCGTGGCCGCTGCGTTCGGCGCCACGTTCCTGCCCGAGTCGGCTATCCCCTACCTCGGTCTGCTGCCGCTCGCCCTGGGCCTCAAGGCCGCATGGCAGGCGTGGAAGAACCGTCGCGATGGCGATGGCGAGGAGGAGGACGAGGAGGAGGACGAGGTAAAGGAGGGTGGGCCGAGCCCGCTGGAGGTCGCCGCGGTGACCTTCGCCAACGGCGGCGACAACATCGGCGTCTACGTCCCGGTGTTCGCCACCGCCGGCATCGGCGGCATGAGCGTGTACGCGGTTGTCTTCCTCGCCCTGGTTGCCGTGTGGTGCTTCGCGGGCAAGTTCTTCGCCACCCGGCCTTTCATCGCCAAGGCCCTCAGCCGCTGGGGTCACATTCTGCTGCCCCTGGTCCTGATCGCCATCGGCCTGCTCATCCTCATCGAAGGCGGCGCCTTCGGGCTCTGAGCCGCTCCACGAGCCACGAGCTTCCTGGGCGGCGGAGTGGCTGGCCAGGGCTGACCTGTCCAGGTCGATGAGGTGGTCCTACGCTCGGGGCGGCGGGCGAACCGAGGAGCCCCGTATCAGCTGACGCGCCGTACATCGGGGGGCCGGGTGGAGTGGGAACTGGGGGCGGCCGGCGTCGCGGTCGGATTGCTGATCGCGGTGGTGACCGCGCCGGTCGGCGTGTCCGGAGCGGTGTTCCTGCTACCTGTGCAGTTGAGCGTGTTCGCCGTGCCCAACCCTGCCGTCACTCCTACGAACCTGCTCTACAACGTGGTGGCGGGGCCCGGCGCCCTGCTGCGCTATCGGCGGGCCGGCGCGCTGCATGGACCGCTCGTACGCCGCCTGGTGCTCGGTACCCTGCCCGGCGTGATCCTTGGCGCGATCATCCGCGTGTTCGCCCTTCCCGGACCGCGCGTCTTCCGGCTGCTGGTTGCCGCCTTGATGCTCCCGATCGGCACCTGGCTCATCATCAGGACCCTCCGCCCTGCTCGCTCCGGCACCCAGCACCCCCAGCCTGCGCCCCGGACGATCACGGGGCTCGCACTCGTCGTGGGCGTCATGGGCGGCATCTACGGCATCGGCGGCGGCTCGATCCTCGGTCCGATCCTCGCAGGCCGCGGCATTCCCGTCGCCGAAGTTGCCCCCGCCGCGCTGGCCTCCACCTTCGCCACTTCCATCGTCGGCGCCTCGACATACGCCCTGCTGTCCCTGACTCACTCCGGCAGCATCGCCCCTGACTGGTACCTGGGCCTGGCCTGCGGCTTCGGCGGCCTCATCGGCGGATACCTCGGCGCGCACCTCCAGCCCCGCCTGCCCGAGACACTCCTCCGTCTCCTGCTGGGAGCCCTCGCCGCCGCGCTCGGCACCCTCTACGCGGTCGGTGCGCTCACCTGACCTGCGCGCTCCAGGTCAGAGAGGGTGGCCAACTGTGATGCTCGTCATGGCCGCAGCGGCGGGCTGGCATGTTGACGTCTGGAGTCGCCCGTACAGCTCCGGCAGTGAGTGATGGTCCGCTTGGATCACTCGCATGCCGTAGGCTGCGGTCTATCGACGCGGGGTGGAGCAGCTCGGTAGCTCGCTGGGCTCATAACCCAGAGGTCGCAGGTTCAAATCCTGTCCCCGCTACCAACTCCGGCCCCTGTGACGCCATGTCGCGGGGGCCGGATGCGTTATGCGGCACGGTGAATGACCTCGCCGCGCTCCTTCGTCCACGTTCGCAGAGGCTCACGTTCCCCGCCGGTGTCCTCCAGCAAGACGATGGTCACTCCGTCACGGCTGCCGTGTATCCCCAGCCAGCCGCGGAACTTCTCCAACGCCACGGCGTGGTCGGTCCAGGTGCCTTCCACGGCCGGGCCGCTGGGCCTGGACTGCATCGTGACGTGCCATGTTTTCACGAGGCCATCCTGCCCGACCAGCCGCTACGGCGACGACACTCGCGACCGGTCCGGCCGGGCACGGCCAACCGGTGGATCTTGCTTCTGCTCCCCGCGCGTCACACCCGGTGCGGAGCGCTCGTCCGGTGCGCTGAAGGCCATGGCCCGCGAGGATGTCCCCGTACGCCCGCCCGTCGATGTCGTACGCCCCGTCACCGCGCGGGACCTTCCTGCCGAGGACCACTGGCCGGGCGCCCAGACCCGATATGAGGTCAAGGCCGACGGGTGGCGGGCCGTCGCCGGCGTCCTCGAGGAACACCGTCCCCTAACGAAGCACCCCTATAGTTGCCGTGAGATTGTGGACAAAAATGTTGACACTTTTCGGGGCGGGTCCTTAGCGTCTGAGGACCCACCCCGCTCGAGAGGGAAACAACGATGTCCTCCTCCCCGTCCACGTCGCCGCCCCGGTCCGCTCGCGGCAGCAGACTGGCCGCTCTGGCCGTCGGCCTGTGCTGGCTGGCCGTGCTCTTCGACGGTCTCGACATGTTCATCTACGGCTCGGTGCTGCCGCACCTGCTGGCCACGAAGACCTTCGGCCTCACCGCGGACCAGGCAGGCGACCTCGGCAGCTATGCCACCTTCGGCATGCTGGTCGGCGCCCTGGCCGCGGGCACCGTCGCCGACCGGATCGGGCGCAAGAAGCTGATGGTCACGTGCGTGTCCCTCTTCTCGCTGGCCTCCGGCGTGTGCGCGCTGGCGGACGGCGTGGCGGTCTTCGGTCTCGGCCGGACCCTGGCGGGCGTCGGCCTCGGCGGTCTGCTGCCCACCGCGATCAGCATGGTCTCCGACTACGCCCCCCGCGGCCGCGCCGCCCTCGTCATCGGCCTGCTGATGACGGCCCACCACGCCGGCGGCATCCTCTCCGCCTACGTCGCCAAGTGGCTCGTGGAGCCGGTCGGCTGGCGTGCCGCGTTCTGGGTCTGTGTGCTGCCGCTGCTCTTCGTCCCGGTGCTCGCCCGGCTGCTGCCCGAGTCGCTGAGCTTCCTCGTCGCCAAGGGCCGCACCGAGGAGGCCCGCGCCCTGGCCGCCCGCCACGACGTCGAGCTGCCCGCCGCCAAGGCCGGCAAGGAGGGCGCGACCGACCGCTGGACGAACCTGGTGAACCTCTTCCGCGGCGGCGAGTGGATCCAGACCCTGCTGTACTGGGTGGCTTCCTTCGGCGGCCTGCTGCTGGTCTACGGCGTCGCCACGTGGCTGCCCACCCTGATGCGGGCCGAGGGCTACGAGCTGGGCTCCGCCCTGTCCTTCGTGGTCGTCTTCAACCTCGGCGGCATCGTGGGCATGCTGGTTGCCGGCCGGGCCGCCGACCGGTTCGGCGCCCCGCGCATCTCGGCGATCTGGTTCGCGCTGACCGCCGCCGGCGTCTACCTGCTCAGCGTCCACATGCCGATGGGCGTGACGATGGTCGTCGTCTTCCTCACGGGCGTCTTCCTCAACAGTGCCCAGACGATGATCTACGCCACCGTCTCCATCCGCTCCCACCCCGACCAGCGCGCCACCGCCGTGGGCTGGACCTCCGGCATGGGCCGCTTCGGCGCCGTCTTCGGCCCGTGGCTCGGCGGCCAGCTGCTCGCCGCGAACCGCGGCGACTGGGGCTTCACCGCCTTCGCGCTCGCCGGTGTGTCCTCCATGGTCTTCATCGGCGTCGCCGCGCTGCGCGGATCGAGGACGGCCGGGGAGAGCAGCACACGCCAGGAGCTCATCGGCACGCACTGACCCCCGTCTCAGGGGGTGTGGGCCTGCCGGACGTGCCGGGCGATCAGGGCGTAGGTCTCGCGGGCCTTCTCCTCGTCCTTGCCGTCGTAGCCGTGGTCGGCGTCCGCCACGTCGTGGTGGTCGACGAGGGCGTTCGCGGCGCGCAGACGGTCGGCGTACCGGACGCCCTCGGCGCGCAGCAGGTCGTGGGCCGCGGTGACGAGCAGGGCCGGGGCGATGCCCTTGAGATCGGCCGTGTCCGACGGGTGGGCGGGGGAGACCAGCGGGTCGGCGCGCCGGTGCGGCTCGGGGACGTACGACGTGTCGAAGACGTCCGCCATCCAGGGCCGCAGCACCGGTTTGGCGACGGCGGCCCGCTTGTCCTTGGCGTTGGTCGCGAGATCCAGCGGCGCGTAGTGCAGGACCTGCAGCGCGATCGACGGTCCGCCCTCCGTCAGGGCCTGGCGGGCCACCGCCGCCGCGAGCCCGCCGCCCGCGCTCTGCCCGCCGACGGTGAGCCGGTCGCCGTCCCAGCCGTGCTCCGCGCCGTGCTCGGCGATCCAGCGGACGACCTCGAAGGCCTGGCGGGGCGGGGCCGGGAACGGATGCTGAGGGGCGACGACATAGTCCACGTTGATCACCACCACCCCCGCCTCGGCGGCGACGAACCGGCAGAACGGGTCGTCGATCTCCGTGAGCGCCAGGACGTAACCGCCGCCGTGGAAGTTGACGTGCACCGGCGGATTCGGCACGTCGGTCGCGGGCCGGTACACCGTGACCTGAGCCGGTGCGACCGACGTCGGAACCGTCAACTCGCTCACGTCGCGCGGGAACTCGGGGAAGCGGGCGTGCCAGGAGGCACGGGACCCCGGCCCGCTCGCCCGTCGGTCGGCCAGCAGGGTGAGACGTTGCATCGACTTGGCGGCGAAGGAGGCCACCGCCGGCCTGGCCAGGAGGGACATGCGGTTCCGATCGTCGTGCCCGGGCGTCGTAATGATGGTCGTAATGATTGACGCCGCCCATTATCAGGTTTCCTGGTAATGGGGTGAGCAGAAGCTAGCACGATCAGTCGCGCCTGGCCACGATCCGATAGGCGTTCGACAGGCCCAGCCGCTGCGCCAGCGGCCGCACCGCGAACCGGTCGAGGAGGGTACTCACTACCAGCGCGGGGATTCCGGCGAGGAACAGAGCGCCGCGTACCGTGCGGCGCAGGGCGCCCGGCGGCTCGGGCAGCCACGGCGCGTCGTCGCGCGGGGCCGCGTGGTCCAGCGCCAGCCATACGGCGGCCAGCAGGTCCACCGGGTCGTGCGGCTCGGCGTGCTGTTCCGCGACGACGGTGAAGCCCAGGTCGGTGAGCCGGCGCCGCAGGTTCGCGACCGGCACGAAGTGCAGGTGCTGCGGCTGGAGCCACGGCAGCCACCAGCGGCCGAGGAGGCGCGCGTACCGGCTCTGCGGGTCCGGCACCTCGATGAGCAGGTGACCGCCGGGGCGCACCACCTGCCGCGCGGCCCTCAGTTCACGGTCGGGGTCGGTGCTGTGCTCCAGGTAGTGGAACATGCTCACCACGTCGTAGCGGGAGGCCAGTTCGGGCGCCAGGTCGGGGAAGCTGCCCCGGTAACCGCGCTCCACCCGGCCCTCACGTTCGGCGAGTTCGACGCCGTCGGTGAAGTCGAGCCCGTCGAAGACGGTGCCGGACAGGACGTCACGGGCGGCGGCGCAGAAGTGGCCGTGGCCGGTGCCGACGTCCAGCCAGTTCTTCGGTGTGGGGTCGTGCGGCAGCATCGACTCGGCGCGGCCGCGGTACATCTTCGTGCGTCCGCCGAAGGTGTCGCCGAGCTTCTTCTCGCCCAGGCCGTCGTAGAAGTCGCGGTAGTAGAACTCCAGACCCGCCTCGTTCAGACGCGGATTCTGGAAGGTGTGCCCGCACCCCTCGCACCGGTCCAGGACGAAGCGGCCGGGCTTGTGCTGGAGCAGGTCGGTGGTGCGCAGGCGGGTGGTCAGCCGGTCCGAGCCGCACCAGGGGCAGGCAGTGGCGCGGGGTTCGAAGAAGCGGTCCACGCCGTCGGCCAGGTCGGCCTGGTAGCCGGGGCGCAGTGCGGCGATCCGCGCGGCCGGCTCGGCGGCCTCGGTGTCGTCCCGTTCGGTGGGCCCGGTGTCACCGTGATCGATGGGCTTGGTGTCGTCGCTCATCACAACTCCCTGGCCAGTTCGTCGAGATGGGCCGCTGCGGCGGGCGCACCGCCGGCGGCGCGGAACGCCGTACGGATCCGGTCGGCCGCCGCGCGGCAGTCGGGCTCGTCCAGCACGCTGTCGAGGGCCGCGCCCAGCTTCGGCGCGGCGACCCGGCCGAACCGCACCCGCACCCCGGCCCCCGCGTCCGCGACCTGCCCGGCCACCACCGGCTGGTCGTCACGGATGGGCGCCACCACGAGCGGGACCCCGTGCCACAGCGCCTCGCACACGGTGTTGTGCCCGGCGTGGCAGACCACCGCATCCACGCCCCTGTCCAGCAGGGCGAGTTGGGGTACGGACGGTACGACCAGGACGTCCTTGTCGTCGCCCCGTACCCGGAGCGCTCCGCCGGGATCGACGAGCACTCCCTGCGTCCGGTCCGCCCGCTCCCGCACCACTTCCCGGCACACGTCGAGGAAGCGGCCGCCGACGTCGGTGTTCGCGGTGCCGAGCGTGACCAGCACGGTGGCCCGGCCGGCGTCGAGCCACTCCCACGGGAAGCCGGACTCGGCAGGGCGGGGCGCGATCGAGGGGCCGACCCAGCGGACATCTGGCGCGGGCCCCGCCAACTCCGGTGTGCTGAAGGCGAGTACGAGGTGGGGTGAGAACCGTGGATCCGCGGTGCCCGCCGGATCCCCGATCGCGGCCCGCAAGTAGGCCAGCCGCTTCTCCAGCCACTCCTGGACCTTGGGCAGCCCGGCCAGCGGGTCGGTGAACTCGGCCGACGTGGTCGCCGAGGTCGCCCACGGCACCCCCAGCCGCTCCGCCACCAGCGCGCCCGCGAAGGCCTGCTGGTCGGCGACCACCACATCCGGCCGGAACCCCTCGACCGCCGCCCGCACCCCCGGCGCCATCGCGTCGGCCAGCGGCAGCAGGAACCACTCCCACAGAAACCTCAGCGCCTCCGGCCCCCGCAGCTCGGGCGGCCGGCTCCCCGCCGCCGCCCCGGCGCACACGAACACCTCGGCCCCGTCACCCGCGAGCCGCCGGACCAGCCCGGGATCGGCGCACACCCACGCCACTCGGTGCCCCCGCGAACGCAGTTGGGCGGCGACGCCCACGGTCGGGTTGATGTGCCCGGTCAACGGCGGTACGACGAAGAGGAAACCGCTCATCGCGCCTCGACCCCCGTCCGTGCTCCGCGGGCCCGGTCGATCAGGGACAGGACGGCCCCGCCCACGACCCTCGACGCCTCCACCAGGACCGAGTGCTCGTGCCCCGGCACCACCACCGTCCGGCAGTCCGGCAGCGACGACTCCAGCCAGGGCACCAGTTCGGCGAGGTCGGAGTCACCGCCGTACACCCCGAGCACCGGACAGCGCACCGCCCGTATCTGATTTTCCGTCAACACCCGGCTGGCCGGGATGTCCTGCCCGAGTGTGGTCTCACGGGCGAGCCGGGCCGCTCCCTTGGCCAGGCGCGCGGTGTTGTGGCCGCGGTTGGCCGTGATCCACGTCAGGGCGTCGGGCTCGTTGTACGCCAGCTGCGTCACCACCCGGTCGAGGATGCCGCCCAGCTTCACGGCCCAGGCGGCGGTGGCCGGTTCGGACTCGATCAGGGTGACGCTCGCCGCCCGCTCCGGACGGCGTGCCGCGAACCCGAAGGCGATCGTGCCGCCGTAGGAGTTGCCGACCAGGTGCACCGGGCCGGTCACGTCGAGCCGGTCGAGCAGTGCCTCCAGGTCGTCGATGTTGTGGTCCAGGGTGTAGCCCGACGCCGGGCGCTGGCTGCGGCCGTGACCCCGCAGGTCGTACATGACGACGTCGAGGCCGGCCGCCGCGAACGCGGGCGCCACGGTGAAGTAGTAGCTGGCCAGGCTGTCGGTGAGCAGACCGTGTACGAGCACCACGGTGGCGGTGGGCTTCTGGCCCTCCCGGGGACCGATCCGCTGCACGTGCAACCGGACGGTGCCGGTGTCGACCTTCGCCATGCGTCAGCTCGCCCCCGCCGCCTTCAGGCTGGTCACGACGTACTCGACGAGCCGTCCGACGGTGAGTTCGATGATCTCCTCGAACTCCATGCCGGCCAGGAACTCGGCGAAGTTGACCCGTCCGCCGTACCGCTCCTCCAACAGGCCGGCCAGCGCCACCAGGTCGATGCTCTCCAGCTCCAGATCGCGGTTGAACGTGGTCGCCATGCCGATCTCGACGTCGTCGAGGCCGTACTCGTCCTCCAGGAGTTTCGCGAGCATGCCGGTGATGTCGGCGAGGACGGACTCCTCGTCGGCGGTGACGGGGGTGTGGGGGCTCATCGGGCGTACTCCTTCGCTTCGGTGGGTCCCGTCGTCCAGGCCACGACGTAGGCCCGCTCCGGCAGGCCGGGCGGGTTGGCGGCCGGGGCGCAGTGCACGGTGTAGGCGCGTTCCAGGCGGCCCGAGACGGTCAGCCGGTCGCCGTCCGGTGTCACCTCGAGGACCGCGAAGTCCCGTGGCCGGCCGCCGAATCCGGTGCCCTCCGCCTTGGCGACCGCCTCCTTCGCCGCCCAGAAGCGGGTGAACCACAGCGCCTCGGAGTCTCCGGTCGTGATCGACACGTCCTTGAGCAACCGGAGTTCGTCCGCGCCGAGGGCGGCGGCCAGGGTCTCCGGCGAGCGGTCGGTGACCTCCTCGACGTCGATGCCCGGGCCGGGGCCTGGCGTGTGCGGCCGTACGATCGCGACGCCCGTTTCCGCGCAGTGGGCCAGCGACACGTCCAGCGGGGGCGGCGTCCGGCCGTGCACCCCGGTGACGTACGGGCGCCCCAAGTCGTCGTTGTGCACCCGCAGTTCGGCCGGCCAGACCGGGCCCTCCCCGTGGTCCCACAGCCACCGCCGCACGGCGTCCTTGACCGCGATCCGGCCCAGGAGCCACTGCCGACGCCCGCGCGGGGCGTGCTCGGCGTACTCCGAACGCTCCGCTCCGCCGAGCGAGTTGCGCATGATCAGCTCGCGGGAGGCCAGGTCCGGCCACCGTTCGTGCAGCAGTGACCAGCCGCCCGGCCGGGACTCGGAGAGCGTGTTGCGCTCCGGGAAGCGTTCGACGGGACGGGTCTTCGGGTCGTTGTCGAAGCGGCGGTCCTGCCATCCGTACAGCTCCGCCCACACCGTGCCGTCGACCGTCAGCTGGACGTCGGCCTCCAGGACGGTGTCGGTCAGCGAGGTGATCCGCACCAGGCACGCCACCTCGGTCCCCGGCGTCGGGTGCGGTCCGTAGAAGCGCATCTCCCGCATCCCGACCGGGAACACGACCGTCCGCTCGGTGCGGGTCGCCATGATCCAGTAACCGAGGATCTGGCCCACGTTGTCCAGCAGGGCGCCGGGCGCGGGCGGGGTGGTGATGACGCCCCGCACCTGCCTCTCGCCGATCGCCGTCAGCTCGGTGACGCCCTGGAACGCCGGGCCGTGGAACATCCACCGCTCACCGTAGAGCTGTGCCGCGGTGTGGTCCGGGGTGCGCTCCGAGGCGGGGTCCGTGTGCCAGCGGGCGGGCCGCCGCGCCGGGTACGCGGTGGCGACCTCCACGACGGCCCGGGCGCGGGGACCGAAGGAGACGGCCAGGCGGTCCGAGCCCTCAGGCTTCACGGTGACCGGTACGTCGACGGCGGGCGTGGCGGTCAGCCACTCCTCGAACCGTGCGCCGTGCACGGCGACGGGGACCGCCGCCCCGGGGGCCGCTTCCCGCGCCGCGTCCATGAGGTGCTGCACGATCGTCGTCGCGGGGACGACGGGCCAACGGTCGGTGATGTCCGGCCAGTCGGGGCGTTGGGGGAAGAAACAGTGGTCGAGGAGGTAGGGCATGGTGTCGGGGGAGACGTGGACGGTGGTGTGCCACGTGGAGGGGCGGGCCGGGGACGGGAGGGTGCCGGCGGCGGGCGTCCGGGAGGGGACGGGTACCTGCGCCGCGCGCCGTCCGCTCGCGGTGATGAGGGCCGCGGCCGTGTCCGCCGTGTCACGCAGGAGCGCGCTGAGCTCCGCGGCGACGGGGTGGTGCCCGGCGAGTGTGTCCAGCGGCGACCGGGCGGCGTCGCTGCGTGGGCCCTCGGGGGCTTGGGCGCTCACCGGTGCGGAGGGTGCCGACCCCCTGGTCGGACGCGGCACGCCGAGTTCCGCACGCAACCCGGCGAGGGTCTGCGGCTCCAGCGACACGAGCGCGCCGCCGAGGTCCAGGCGTACGGGTGGCCGCTGCGCTCTCACGGTTCGCGGGGCGGCCCGGGTGTCGGCCGCGCCCCCGGGCCGCCGTAGTGCCGGAGCCACGCTCGCGCCCGCCGTCCACAGTGCCGTCGTCACCCTCAGCAGTTGGGCGAGGCCGGTGCGGTGGGGGGAGTTGGCGGGGACGACGAGGTGGTCGCGGGTGCCGAGGGTGTCGCCGATGAGTGAGCCGAGCTGTCCGGGGCCGACCTGGACGTACGCCCGGTGTCCTGCCGCGTACAGGGCCTCCGTGAGCTGCCGGAAGCGGACGGGTTCCAGCAGGTGCCGTACGAACAGGGCCCGTATCTCCGCCTCGTCGCCGGGGAAGGGCGCGGCGGTCGTCCCCGACCAGACCGGCACGGTGGGCCGGTGCAGCCGGAAGCGCTGGGCGGCCTCCTTGATCGGGCCCAGGTAGGGCTCCAGCATCGGGGTGTGGAAGCCGGAGCGGAACGGCAGCACCTGGCTGAGCACCCCCCGCGCGCGGAAGGACCGCACGAACTCCTCGACCGCCGCGTCCGGCCCGCACACCATCGACTGGCCCGGCGCGTTGTCGTGGGACAGTACGAGCCCGGACCCCGCCCACTCCTTCTCCAGGGCGGCGAGCACGCGCTCCGCGGAGGCGCCCAGCGCACCGAAGGCGAGGCCCGGGACGCTCACCGTGTCCGGGTCGAACGTCGCCATGAAGGCGTCGACCTCGTCCCCGGAGTACAGCCCGGCCGCCGTCATCGCCGTCCACTCGCCGACGCTGTGCCCGGCGACCGCGTCCGGTACGACGCCCGTGCGGCGCAGCGCGGCGTTCAGGAGGCGACCGACGGCGACCACACCGAACCCGTGCCGGCCCACGTCGTCGACCCGGCCGCGGTGAACCGGCGGGCCGGGAAGCCCGAAGTGCGCAGTCACGTCGTCGACCTGCGGCGTGAACTCGCCCTCCAGGCCCGGGAAGACGAAGGCCAGCTTCCCCGCTTCGGCCCCGGCGCCGAGCAGTGGGCCGGGACGGAACCATACGTCGCTCCGGCCGTTCCAGGCCCGCCCCTTCGCGACGGCCCGACGGGCCAGGGCGAGCCGCTTGGCGGTCGGCCCGACGATGCCGAGGCGGGCCCGCCCCGCGTCCGGATGCGCGTGAGCGGGGTCGAGACCGGCGGCGCGTACGGAGTCGTCGTCGGCGGCGAGCAGGGCGGCGAGCCGGTCGGGGGTGTCGGCGGCGAGGAGGAGCACAGGCTCGGGTTCGGTGACGTCCACGACCGTCGCCGGCCCGCGTGCTCGGCGACTCCCGGCTTCCGGTGCCTCCTCCAGCACCACGTGCGCGTTGATCCCGCCGAACCCGAAGGCGTTCACGGCGGCCCGGCGCACGGGCCGGTCGGGGCTCGTCTCCCAGGCGGTCGCCTTCTCCAGCGTGCGGAACCGTGTCGCCGTCAGCGCCGGGTGGGGTTCGTCGCAGTGGAGGGTCGGCAGGAGGGTGCCGTGGTGGAGGGCGAGGGCCGCCTTGACGAGGCCGGCGACTCCGGCGGCGGGCATGGTGTGCCCGATCATCGACTTCACCGAGCCGATCACCGCACAGTCGCCCTCCCGCTCCGCCGCCGGGCCGAACACCTCCGCCAGCGTGGCCAGTTCGGCCGCGTCGCCCGCCGGGGTCGCCGTGCCGTGCGCCTCCAGCAGGCCGACGGAACCGGGTTCGGCCGGGTCCAGGCCGGCTGCCCGCCAGGCCTTGCGGACGGCCAGGGCCTGGCCGCCGGGGTCGGGGTTGACCAGGCCCGCCGCTCGACCGTCGCTGGCCACTCCCGTGCCCCGGATCACCGCGTAGATCCGGTCGCCGTCGCGCTCGGCGTCGGCCAGCCGCTTGAGCACCACCACACCCGTGCCCTCGCCGATCAGGATGCCGTCGGCGTCCCGGTGGAAGGGACGGATGCGCTGGCTCGGAGAGAGTGCGCGCAGTTGCGAGAAGACACTCCACAGCGTGATGTCGTGGCAGTGGTGGACGCCCCCGGCGAGCATCAGGTCGCAGCGCCCGGTGGCGAGTTCGCCCACGGCCTGGTCGACCGCGACGAGCGACGAGGCGCACGCGGCGTCCACGGTGTAGGCGGGGCCGCGCAGGTCGAGCCGGTTGGCGACCCGGGAGGCGGCGAGGTTGGGCACCAGGCCGATGGCCGACTCGGGACTGTCGGGGCCCAGGCGGTCGGTGAACGCCGCACGCACGCGGTCGAGTTGGCCGGGCGTCAGGTCGGGCAGCAACTCGCCCAGTGTACGGACGAGTTGGGCCGCCGTACGCACCCGCTGGTCCAGCCGGACCAGGCCGGGCGTGAGGTAGCCGCCCCGGCCGAGGACGACGCCGACGCGCCCCCGGTCGGGGAGGCGGTCGGTGCCGCCCGCGTCGTCGAGGGCCGCGGCGGCCACGTGCAGCGCGATGAGCTGGTCGGGCTCGGTGCCGGCCACCGAGTGGGGCATGATCCCGAACCGGGTGACCTCCACCTCGGCCAGCCCGTCCACGAATCCGCCCCGCCGGGCGTACACCCGGTCCGCGACAGCGGGTTCGGAGGCGGTGCCGGGACGGTAGTAGGCGGTGTCCCAGCGCCCGTCCGGCACCTCACCGATCGCGTCCACGCCGTCCCGCAGGTTCCGCCAGTACGTGTCCAGGTCGGTGGCACCGGGCAGCAGCACCGCCATCCCCACGACCGCGACCGGCACTTGACGCACCGTCACCGAAGTGGGATCGGACGCCGCGGATCCTCGCCGCGTCACGGGGCCGGTCACCAGCCGGACGCGGTGTAGACGACGGACGTGGCCGACGGCTCGCCCCAGGCGAGCTCCCGCAGCAGGGCCGCGGTGCCCTCCTCGGGGTCGATCAGCCGGATGCCGCGCCGGGCGTACTCGCGGGCCAGTTCCGGACTCACCATGCCGTCGTGGCCGCCGCCGGGCGCCCACGGCCCCCAGTGCACGGTCAGCGCCCGGCGTCCGGTGCGGGCGGCCCACGCGGCGCCGAGGGTCTCCAGGGCGTCGTTGGCGGCCGCGTAGTCCGCCTGGCCCCGGTTGCCCAGGACGGCGGAGATGCTGCCGAACAGCACCGCGAACGCGGGTCCCTCGGGCAGCTCCTCGAGCGCCGTGAACAGGGCGTCCGCGCCCGCCGCCTTGGTGCCGTACACGCGCTGGAAGGACTCCGCCGTCTTCTCGGCGATCAGCCGGTCCTCGATGACCCCGGCCGCGTGGACCACGCCGTCGAGGCGCCCGTGCTCGACCTGGGTCTCCTTGACCGCCTGGCGCACCGCGTCCGGTTCCCGGAAGTCCACCGAGCGGTAGCGGACCCGGCTGCCGAGCGCGGTGAGCTCCTGCAGCGTGGCGGTGATCTCCCGCTGGGCGAGGACGAGCCCGGCGGCCCGGTTGATCTCGGCCGGGGTCAGGCCGCCCCGGGAGGCGAGCACCGCGCGCAGTTCGGCGGCGGTGCGGGCACCGGTGGTCGCCGGGTCCTCGGGCCCGTCGGGGGCGGGGGTCCGGCCGAGCAGCTCGACGCGGCACCGGGAGGCGGCGGCCAGCGCGGCGGCGAACCGTGCGGTGATGCCCCGGGCCCCGCCGGCCAGCAGGACCACCGAGTCGCGGTCCAGGCCGAGCGCGGCGGCCTCGGCGGCCCCGTCCCCGGCCGGCCCGGCACCCGTGGTGCCCAGCGCGCCGAGCGGCGTCTCGACGAGCTCCAGGCCGTGCCGGCCCGCCGCCGTGTGCAGGACGACCGGAGCCCGGTCGGGCGCGGTCAGCTCGGCGACCAGCGCCTGCGCGACGGCCCCGGGCGAGGTGTCGGACAGGTCGACGACCCGCGCGACCGTGTCCGGGTACTCCCGCGCCACCGTACGGAACAGCCCGTGCAACCCGGCCGTCCCGGGGTCCGGCGCATCGCCCCCGGCGGACCGGACCGCCAGCAGCCTGCCTGGGCCACGGGCCAGCGCGGCCTGCAACACCGGGAACGCGTCGGGCAGCACCGGCGCGCCGTCGGCCGCCAGCGGAGCGAGGTACAGCACCCCGTCGACCGTGCCGTCCGCCTCCGTGAGCAGGTGCTCCCGAGCGCGTACGACGACATCGGCGCCGTGGGAGACGAACCTGGCGCGCACCTCCTCGGCCACGCCCCCGGCGCCGTCGCCCAGCATCACGAACCGCGTGCCGGACAGGACGGCGGCGGGGTCCGCGGAGCCGTCCTGCGCGAGGGGGACGGGCCGCATGAGGTACCGCTTCGGAGCCTCGCCGGTCACGTCGGAGGCGGGAGGTTCGTCCGAGGCGGCGGGGTGCTTGTCCGGGGCCGCCGTTGTGGTGTCGGTGGGCTGTTCCACGGGACCCCTCGGGGCCGGGGCGGAGGGCAGCTGCTCCGCGGGCGCGGGAGCCGCGGGTGCGCCCAGTCGCGCCGTCAGCCAGCTCGTCACCGCGGCCGCCGTCCGCGCCTTCGCCAGCTCCTCCAGCTGGGCGTCGTCCAGACCGGCGAGGTCCGTACCGTCCCCGGCGCCCAGGCGCCTGGCCAGCTCACCGGCGATCTCCGCGCGCTTGATCGAGTCGATGCTGAGGTCCGCCTCCAGGTCGAGGTCGGGCTCGATCATGTCCACGGGGTAGCCGGTGCGCTTGCTGATGATCTCCAGCACCACCCGCTCCACGTCCGTCACCCCGGGGGAGTCGTGGCTCGGGGCCGGTTCGGCTTCCGGCACCGGCGCGGGCTCGACCTGTGCCACGGGGGCGACCGGTGCCGCCACCGCGGGCACGACCGGCGCCGCGATCGGCTCCCCGGGCACCGCCCCGAAGTACGTCAGCAGCACGTCCCGCTGGGCGGCGACCATCTCGCGGCTGGTGCGCAGGAACTCGGCGATCAGGGCGTCCCGGTCGGACGGGACGCCGTTCGGGGGATTCGTCGTCACAGTCGGCTCCACGACTCGTCGGGCCGGTGCGAGCGCACCGGGCAGGAGTTCTCCGGCGGCGGTGCGCACCAGCTGTCCGTCGACCGTCCAGCCGGGCCGCTTCGGCACCGTCGTGCGCACCGCGTCGACGGCGTCCCGGCCGCGCAGCAGCCACCCGGTGCGCACCGGCAGCCCCGCGACGGCGAGTTGGGCCAGGGCGTCGAGCCAGCCACGCAGACCGCTGTCCGGGCGCGGCTCGCACGCCACCGCGCGGTGCGGGCGGTCGCCGAGGATCTGCCCGACCAGCCGGGTCAGCACGGAACCGGGCCCCGCCTCGACGAAGACGCGGGCGCCGGCCTCGTACATCGCCTCGACCTGTTCGACGAAGGCGACCGGCGCGCCGATCTGGGCGGCGAGTTCGGCCCGTACCGCGTCCGCGTCGGCGCCGTACGGCGCGGCCGTGCGGTTGGCCCACACCGGGAACTCGGGCGGGCGTACGGGCCGGTCGGCGAGCACCTCGGCGAACCGGTCGGTGGCACCGGCGACCAGCGGGCTGTGGAAGGCGCAGGCCACCGGGATGCGCTGGGCGCCGAGCCCGGCCTCGCGCAGCAGCCGCACCGCGTCGGTGACGGCGTCCGCCGGGCCGGAGATCACCGTCTGGCGGGGCGCGTTGCGGTTGGCGACGACCACCGAGTCCGGTGCGCCCGCCGCGCGCAGCGCCCCTGCGACGTCCTCGGCACCGGCCGAGACGGCGGCCATGGTCCCCGGGTCGTCCCCGGCGGCCGCGAGGATCGCCGCCGCCCGCTCCGTGCTGAGCTCCAGCAGGGTTTCGGGGTCGAGCGCCCCGGCCGCGCACAGGGCGACCAGCTCGCCGTAGCTGTGCCCGGCCGCCATGTCGGGGCGCACTCCCGCCGTCGTGAGCAGGGCGTGCGCGGCGAGCCCGGCGACACCCAGCGCGGGCTGCGCGGCCCGCGTGTCGGTGAGCGCCTCCCGCTGCCGGTCGCGCACGGCGTCGTCGAACGCGGCGGGCGGGTAGAGCACGTCGGCGTGGTCGCGTCCGAGTTCGAGGTAGTGCCGCATTTCGGGGAAGGCGACGAAGACATCGGCGAGCATCCCGACGCGCTGACTGCCCTGACCGGGGAAGAGGAAGGCGACCTTGCCGGGGGTCTCCTGTGCCGGGGGTCCCGCCAGATGAACCCCCCGCGCCGGATCGTGCTCCCCGGCCAGCGCCCGCCGCAGCAGGCCGACCAGCCCCTCCACGTCCGTCGCCACGACAGCCACCCGGACCGGCTCGTGGCTCGGGTCGCCGCGGCGGGCCGCGCTCAGCGCGAGGTCGCGCAGTCGCCACGGGTGACCGTCCGCCTCGGCGACCGCCAGCAGCTCCTCGATCGCGCGGTGTGCCGCCGCCGTGTCCCGGCCGCGGAAGGTGAACAGCTCGGCGGGCCACGCGTCGAGGCCCTGTTCCGGTGGTACGCCATCCGCGTGGGCGGCGAGCACCACATGGAAGTTGGTGCCGCCGAAGCCGAACGCGCTGAGCCCCGCGAGGCGTTGCTCCGCCGGTGCCGCCCAGGGCAGGGCCCGCTGGTGGAAGACGAAGGGGCTGCCGCCCGCCTCCCAGGCCCTGTTGGGCCGCTCGACGTGCAGTGTGGGCGGGCGGACGCCGGTGTACAGCGCGAGCACGGTCTTGATCAGCCCCGCGAGCCCGGCGGCGCACTTGGTGTGGCCGATCTGCGACTTGACGGAGCCGAGCACACACCCGCCGGGCCGCGCCCCGGCCGCGTCGAACACCTCGCTCAGTACGGTGAGTTCGGTACGGTCGCCGACCACGGTCCCGGTGCCGTGCGCCTCGACGAGCCCGACATCGGCGGGGGAGACGCCCGCGTTGCGGTAGGCCCGCTCCAACGCCGTCCGCTGGCCCTCCGGGCGGGGTGCCGTAAGCCCCAGCGACCGTCCGTCACTCGCGCTGCCGACCCCCTTGATCACACCGTAGATCCGGTCACCGTCGCGCTCGGCGTCCGCCAGCCGCTTCAGGACGACGCAGGCCACGCCCTCGCCGAGCGCGATGCCGTCGGCCGAGGAGTCGAAGGCACGGGAGCGGCCGGTGGGAGAGAGGGCGTGCACGGACGAGAAGAGGACGTAGTCGTTGATGCCGTTGTGGAGGTCGGCACCGCCGCACAGCACGACGTCGCTGGTGCCGCCGACGAGCTCCTTGCAGGCGACGTCGACCGCGGCCAGGGACGAGGCGCAGGCCGCGTCCACCGTGTAGTTGGCGCCCCCGAGGTCCAGCCGGTTGGCGATGCGGCCGGAGATGACGTTGGAGAGCATGCCGGGGAAGGAGTCCTCGGTGAGCCTGGGCAACTGCTCGTCGAGACCGTCCGGGACCTTCCCGTAGTACGAGGGCAGCACCGCGCGCAGCGTCGCCGCGTTGGACAGGTCGCTGCCCGCCTCCGCACCGAACACCACGGAGGTGCGGGAGCGGTCGAAGTCCCGGCCGCCGTCGCCGTATCCGGCGTCCTCCAACGCACGCCGGGCGGCCTCCAGGGACAGCAGCTGGACCGGCTCGATGCCGCCGAGGGAGGCGGGCGGGATGCCGTAGCGCAGTGGGTCGAAGGGGATCGGCGGGAGGAAGCCGCCCCACTTGGAGGTCGTGGCGCCCCGGTCGTGGTGGACGGCCGGATCCCAGCGCTCGGGCGGGACCTCGGTGACGGCGTCATGGCCGCCGAGGACGTTCGCCCAGAACGCGGTGAGGTCGGGCGCCTGCGGGAACATGCAGGCCATACCGACGACGGCGACATCCAGCGGGGCGGGCGCCGCGGGCTCCGGGACGGTGTCGACGCCGAAGCGGCCGCGCAACGCCTGCGCGCGTGCGGTGAGGAAGTCGGCGGCGCCGGTCGTCACCGAGTGATGCAGGGCCTCGACGGTGGTGGTCGCCGAGCGCAGGACGGCCACCTCCCCGGCCATGAACATCCCCTCGGTGAGCTGGCGTTGCTCGTCAACAGCAGCGAGCGCCCCGCCCGCGTCGCGCTCGACGCCCTTGCTGGCGATGCGCAGCCGCCCGACGTTGAGCCGCTCCAGCTCCTCCCAGATCCCCCGGTCGGGCACGCCTGCGGCACGCAGCCGCGCCTCGTGCTCGCGGTAGTCGGCGGTGAAGGGGCTCGGCACGCAGCGGGTGGCGTGGCCGGGCGCGGTCTCCAGCAGGGTCGTGCGGTCCGCGTCCAGCACCCGACGCTGGAACAGGGGCCGGATCGCGCCGTGTGCCACGGCCTCCTCGGTGAACAGGTAGGCGGTGCCCATGAGGACGCCGACGGCGACGCCGCGCGCGGTGAGCGGCGCGGCGAGCGCGGCCACCATCGCCGCCGACCGCTCGTCGTGGACGCCGCCCGCGAAGAACACCTCGACGTCGTCGGCGGGGTGGTCCTGAAGGAAGTCCTCCAGGACCGCCGACTGCGCCTCCCACAGCGGGAAGCTGCCGCGCGGCCCGACATGACCGCCGCACTCGGACCCCTCGAACACGAACCGGCGCGCCCCGGCCCGCAGGAACTGCCCGAGCAGTCCCGGCGAGGGCACGTGCAGGAAGGTGCGGATCCCGTCCCGCTCCAGCGCCTGAGCCTGGGAGGGCCGCCCGCCCGCGATGATCGCGTGCGTGGGCCGCAGCTGCCGTACCGCCTCCAGCTGCGCGGTCCGTACGTCCTCCGGCGCGAAGCCGAGCACACCGACGCCCCAGGGCCGGCCGGCCACTTCGTCCCGGGTCCGCGTGAGCATCTCCCGCGCCTGCTCGCCGCTCGCCAGCGCCAGCGCGAGGAACGGCAGCACGCCGCCCCCGGCGACGGCAGCGGCGAACGCGGGCCCGTCACTGACCCGGGTCATCGGCCCCTGGGCGACGGGCAGCCGGGTGCCGAGCGCCCGGCTCATCGCCGACCCCGCCCGCAACGCCCCGGCCGGCACCTCGTCGCGTACGGCGTCGCGCACCGCGTCCGTCAGGGCGCGCACCGTCCGCCCGACGTCACCCCAGCGGTCGGCGAAACGGGCGGCGAGGAAGCCGTCCTGCCCCACCGGCAGCAGCTGGGTGCGCGGGTCCTGCGCGCCCAGAGCCGCCGCCATCGCCTCCGGGTCGTCGGCCGGGATCGGCGGGGCGTCCGGGCCGCGGCGCAGCAGCACGCGGTGGCCGGCCACGACGACGGTCTCCGAGCCGTCGAGGGAGCGCAGCGCCGCCGAGGCCGCCTCCGGCAGCGCCGACTCGGCCAGCAGCGCGAGCTGGGTGTCCAGGACGACCCCGGCCGCCCCGCCCACCACCGCTGCGGCCGCCGTCCGGGGGCCGATTCCGCCGCAGGCCCACACCGGGAGCTCCACGTCGGGCACGGCGAGCAGCCGTTGCAGCAGGACGAACGTGCTGAGCTCACCGATCCTGCCGCCGCACTCGCTGCCACGGGCGATCAGCCCGTGCGCCCCGGCGCGGACCGCCTCCCGCGCACCGTCCAGGTCGGTGACCTCCACCAGCACCCGGTACCGGGCGGCGACGTCCCGCACCCGCCACGCCGAGTCCGCGGCGAGGACGACGGTGTGCAGTCCGTCGTCGCCGGGTGCGGAGGTGACGTCGGCCAGGTCGAGCCGGCAACGCGCGTCGACACGGACACCGAAGGGGCCCGGCGTCAGGCGGCGGAGGCGCGCCAGCGCGTCGCGGGCTCTTCGGTCGCCGGTCGCCAGGTCGAGCACGCCGAGCCCGCCGGCCCGCGTGACCGCCGCCGCGAGCCTGGGGTCGGGCTCGCCGAACGGGGTGATGCCGATGATCACGTCCTCGGAGCGCACAGCAAACGTCATGATTCTCCGAATCAAGGATGAAACTGCACGGTGGGGGGTGCGGCACAACAAAGACGGCGAATCGGAACTCACCGGAGGGCATGAGGGGTCCGGTCCGGTTATTACTCGCGGGTCAATGTTGAAGGACCGCCGCAGTTCGGCGCCGCATCGATCCGGTCAACATCGGTAGCCGCCCGAAGGCCGGAAAAACGGAGCAATTCCATTCGGGACAGGGGTAGTTCACCCTTGTAAGGGGTGCGCCTTTCCTTATCGGCGTCCGACGATTTCGTCGACCCGCACGCCGGACGTGCCCCGTAGGGGCGCGGGGAACTGCGCGACCAGCCCCAGCACACCCGCAGCCGCCGAACAGCCTCAGCGCGACGGCACCCCTCAGTCGAGCGCCGGCCGCTCCCGCACATCCACGTCCGCCGCCGCGCGAGCGAACCCGCACACGTGCCGGGACATGCGCCGCATCGCCGCCCCCTCGTCGCCCGCCCGGATCGCCTCGGTGATCCTCGCGTGCGTGCGGGCGGTGGCCTCGCGCAAGTCGGCGTTCAGGAACGGCTCCAGGTCCGTGGCCGCGTGGATCGACTGCGACAGCGCGCTCATGAACCCGATGAGCAGTTCGTTGTCGCCCGCCTTCGCCACCGCGTCGTGCCAGCGGACGTTCGCCCGCAGGAACCGCCGGCTGTCGTCGCCCGCCGCGACCGACTCGGCCTGGGCGGCGTCGAGTTCCGCCAGGTCCCGCTCGGTGCGCCGCTTCGCCGCCAGCGCCGCGCACGTCGGCTCGATCGCCTCGCGGGTCTCGTGCAGCGCATCCAGCCGGATCCGCTGTCCCCGGATGACCAACTGCACGGTGCCGACGAGCGATTCCCGG
Source organism: Streptomyces sp. NPDC002888 (assembly GCF_042888465.1). NCBI lineage: Bacteria > Bacillati > Actinomycetota > Actinomycetes > Kitasatosporales > Streptomycetaceae > Streptomyces > Streptomyces sp. NPDC002888. The sequence continues at coordinate 64,951 of NZ_JBIAPU010000042.1, forward strand.
CCGGGCCTGCGCACGAAGGCCCCGCCACCGCGCCCCGGCCGGATCTCCACGAGCCGCTCGACCTCCAGGATGCGCAGCGCCTCCCGTACGGTCGCGCGGCTCAGCCCCGTCTGCTCGACCAGTTGCCGCTCCGCGGGCAGCGCCATGCCCTCCGGGAACTCCCCGGACAGGATCCGCTCGCGCACCTCGGCGGCCAGCACGTCCGACGCCTTCGGGACGGTCAGCGTCGCGAAGCGCGGGCTGCGGGGCGGGGGCGCGGCGCTCTGCACGGGTTCGGGCCTCTCGTCGAGCACGAGTACGCAGCGGATCCATGAAACATATCAAAGGTCAGACCAAAAAGCGCTCGGTGCGGTGCGGGGCACGGGCAGGCGTGCGGTAGGGTTTATCTGCGCGTTCACGTGGTTCACCACGTGCGGCGCACCGGGACGTGGCGCAGCTTGGTAGCGCACTTGACTGGGGGTCAAGGGGTCGCAGGTTCAAATCCTGTCGTCCCGACTTGCGAAGAAGCAGGTCAGAGGCCGTATCGAGATGTGTCGATACGGCCTCTTGTTCGTTCCCCCGCTGTGTGCGGGTCGGGCGTCAGGGGTTGCCCAGGGCGGTGAGACCCGCCATGAGAGCCAGGCGACTCGCGCGGACGTGGTCGCGCATCACCCGCTCCGCACTGTCCCCGTCCTTGGCGATGATCAGTTCGACGACGTTGTGGTGCTCACGGTCGGACTGCAGGGCCCGGCCGGGCTCGCTGAGCGAGGTCGTCACCAGCCGGGAGTAGGCCAGCTGGTTCATGAGGATGCGGTAGTGCGCCCCCAGCTTGGCGTTGTCGGCACCGGTGATCAGAAGGTCGTGGAACTCCTCGACGAGCTCGGCGTAGCGCCCCTTGTCGTCGGCCTCGACGGCGGCATCGGCCTCGACGAGGTTCTCCCACCTCCATCTGGGCGCTGCTGCGGCCGAGCAGGGGGCTGCCGTACCGGCCGGGCTCCCAGTCGAGACCGCTGAACTTGTCGTCGGACTTGGCGGCGAAGCGCTGGACGACGTCCAGTTGCTCCGCCGACAGGATGTTGATCGCGAGATGGGAGGCCCGGAACAGACACGCATAGGTCGACGAGGTGCGCTGCACGCACACCATCACCGTCGGCGGGCCGAGGGAGATGCTGGCGAACGCGTTCACCGCCAGCCCCCTGGGGTGGTCCCCGTCCATTGCGGTCACCACCGTCACCCCGGTGACGAACCGTCGGTTGACCTGCTTCATCACTTCTTGGTCGGGCTGGGTGCGGAGTTGGTTCACAGTTGCCTCGTCAGTAGGCGTGGGGAGGGTCACCGGTCCTCCCCGACGGTGATGATGCCGAGTGCGGCGAGGAGCGTACGGGGATCCCAGGTGACGTACTCCTCGACCACCATGTAGTCCTCGAAGCGGGCGAAGGTGGCCCCGTCGACTTCGACGGACCGGTTGGTCGGTGGCACGCCGAGGAAGGAGCCCTGGTGCCGGCCGGAGCTGTGCCAGCGCACCGCCAGACGATCGCCCTCCGCCACGATCTCGTCGATGGTCGTGGCGAGATCGGGGAACGCCGAGCGTGCCGCAATGATCGACGCCTTGAACTCGCGCAGGGACTGGCCCTCTTCGGCCGGCGAACTGCGCCGGCGGTAGTCGGGGCTGAGCAGGCCGTCGAGAGCGTCGACCTCGCCGCGGTCCCAGGCCGCGGCCCAGGTCTCGATGACCCGCGTCCTGCGGACGTCGTCGGACATGTCGTTTCCTCCTGAGGGTGAGGGCCGCGGCCTGGTGGGAGTGGGGGAGTGGACGTCGCCTCGATCATGCCCTTCGAGACCGAGGAGGAGGTGACGAGGCTCGCCAACGACACCGACTACGGCCTCGCCGCCGGTGTCTGGACCAGGGACCTGGGCCGCGCCCACCGGATGGCCTCGGCACTCGAAGCGGGCACGGTCTGGGTGAACACCTACCGGGCCATGGCGCCGATGTCGCAGCGTTCGGGGTTCAAGAACAGCGGAATGGGCGTCGAGCACGGCACCGAGACGATCAAGGAGTACACCCGCCTGAAGTCGGTGTGGGTCAACACCAGCGACGGACCCCAGGGCGACCCCTTCGTGCTTCGGTCCCAGTAGCCGCGGCAGCCCTTTTTGTCTGCCTCCGTGAGGCTTTCCCCTGCGGTGTGACGTTTCCCCGCAGAAACCGGCCTGCCGACCGGCTTTTTTCAGGGTATTTCTAGCACGAAGCGGAACCTGGCGCAGGGTAATCCGGTCAGCTTCATGCTGATGAGTGGACGTGTCCTTCCCCCGTTTGTCCGAGTCTGCCGTCGGACAACTTTTCCGTGACGGGTGGAGGGATTTAGTGAATTGTTCGAATGAGTTCCCAAGGGAATTATCCTGGGATGCGATCGCCGGTCACCGTGAACGCCTCATGAGGCTGGTGCGCCGACGGCTGCCGAACGCGCAGGACGCGGAGGACCTGGTCCAGGAGGCGATGCTGCGGGCCGCCGCCCACGGCAATCTGGACCGGGCTCGGATCGGCCCCTTTCTGACCTCCGTCGCCCTGCGCCTGTGTGTCGACCACTACCGTGAACAGGAGCGCAGGCGGCGGCTGTTGACCCGTGCGGCGGACGTGCGCGGGCCCGAGCTGCCGGACGAGGGCGTCTGCGACAAGGACTTCGGGCGCTGGCTGCTCGGGCAGGTCGACCAGTTGCGCGGGCGGGAGAGACAGGTGGTGCTGGCCCGCGCGCAGGGGATCTCCACGCTGGAGTTCGCGCGGATGCACCAGATCTCGGTGAAGGCGGCGGAAGGGGCTTTCACGCGGGGACGGGCGCGGTTGCGACTCGTCTGCGCGCAAGCTCTGGACGGTGCGGCGGCCTGACCGAACCCCTATTTCTTCCGGAATTCAATTTCCCGGAACTCCATTTCCCGGAAATTCATGAGAGTGCCCCCTGGGATTCAGGGGGACGGTGAAGTGAAAGGGCAGTGACCGTGGGGAAGAACAACGCACAGGACACGATCAAGGACCTCATCGGGGATATCGCCGACAGCACGAAAAAGGCATTCGACGAGATCCTCGACCGGAAGGGCGACGATGATAATTCCCGGGACTGGCTCAATCCGGGTCAGTCCTATCAGGCGCTGAACGGGCTGCCGGCGGACGTCCTGCGGACGGTCAGCGCACTGTCGGCCCTCGGCGGTGTCGCCAACCCCGTCGCGGCGCTGGCGAACGCGGCGGCCGGGGTGGCGCCCAACCCGCTGGCGGCACTGGCGGGGGTGAACCCGCTGGCCGCGGTGACCGGGGCGAACCCGTTGGCCGCGGTGGCGGGCGGCAACCCGCTCGCGGCCCTCGCAGGCGGCGCGAATCCGCTCGCCGTACTCACCGGTGCGAACCCCCTCGGCGCCCTCGGCCAGGTCGCGGGCGGCGCGGCATCCGTGGTGTCCGGAGCGGCGGAAGCGGCCGAGGGCCTTGCTGCCCTGCCCCGCCAGATCGCCCAACTCACCGAGCTCATCGCTTCCCTGGCCGGCGTCCTGGAGAACGTCCAGCACGTCACCGGAGCGGTATCGGGCGCGGGCCGCAAGACGACCTGACCTAGGGGGCCTCTGCGTCGGCCTCCGGGCGGGGTGGCAGCGGACGGCGGCCCTTGCGTGGCCTCGTCGGGGCGGAGGGGGCTGTGCCGGCCCGGGCGGGTGGGCTCTTGTGCTGCCCTCGGCGGGGCGGACCGGTGCTGCCCTGGCAGGGGTGCGGAGCCTGCGCGGGTGGGACTGTCCTGGCCCGGCGGGCGGGGCTTGCGTGGTCGGCTGGGCGGTCGGATCGGTGTCGGGTGGCGTCGTCTGCCCTGCTCCTCCGGCCACCCTGCCCCCCGACGGACCGCAGCCGACCGGCCACTCACCCCCGACGGACCGCAGCCGACCGGCCACTCACCCCCGACGGACCGCAGCCGACCGGCCACTCACCCCGCCGACCGACACCTCCCCCCGCCAACCGACCCCCACCCCCGCCAACCAACCGGCCCCCCACCCCAGGAGGTACCCCATGCCCGCCCCCCTAGGACCCCGACTCCGGCTGGTCGTCAAGGTGTTGGGGAGTCTTGTCGCCGAGGAGGTCGGGCAGGTGGCGCGGGCTCGGCGGCGGTTCGGTGGGGGGCGGTCGTCGCCGGAGGAGGCCGAGGGGGGCGCGGGGGACGGGGCGCGGCGGGCGCGGGCCGTGCGGCAGGCGTTGGAGAGCCTTGGGCCGTTCTATGTGAAGCTGGGGCAGATTCTCTCCACGCGCCCCGACATGGTCCCCCCGGCCATGATCGCCGAGCTCCAGAACCTGCACGACCGAGTCGACGTCCAGCCGTTCTCCGTCTTCGAACCGGTACTGAGGGAGGAGCTCGGCCCCGACTGGAAGCTGCGCTTCGACGACGTGGAGACCACCAGCCCGCTCGGCGCCGCCTCTCTCGCGCAGGTCTACAAGGTGCTGCTGCCCGGCGGCCGCCCCGCCGTGATCAAGGTGCAGCGGCCCGGCATCCGGGACGCGGTCCGCGCCGACATGGCCCTGATGCGCAAGGCGTCCAGGATCGTCGCCCGCACCGCACCCCGCTTCAACGAGGTCATCGACGTCGAGGCCATGCTCGACTCCATCTTCGACGCCATGGAACCGGAACTGGACTTCACCGGCGAGGCCCGCAACATGGACGAGGCCCGCGAGTACATCCGCCGTTACCCCACCCTGGCCGTGCCCCGCGTCCTGCACGCCACCCCCAAGGTGCTGGTGCAGTCGCTGGCCCCCGGCGCCTCCGTACGCCACCTCGACCGCCGTATGTTCCGCGACAGCGAGCGCATGGAGATCGGCAAGGACCTCCTGCGCTTCATGTACCGGGGCTACTTCGTGGACCGGATGTTCCACGCCGACCCCCACGCCGGCAACGTCTTCGCCCAGCCCGGCGGCCCGGCCACCCTCATCGACTGGGGCATGGTCGGCAGACTCGACCGGCGCACCAGCCTGCGCCTGCTGCCGCTGCTGATGTCCATCGCCCAGAACGACGGCCACGGCCTGGCCTGGGCCTGGGCGGACATGGGCCGGGTCACCCCGTGGTCCAACCTGCCGGCCTTCGCCTCCGACATGGCGGCCCTGGTGCCCAAGGTCGCCACCGCCTCCCTGGAGGACATCAACTTCGGCGTCTCCCTGACCACCGTCCTGGAGAAGGCGACCAGACGGGGCATCGGCTCCGCGCCCGCCATCTCCCTGCTCGGCAAGTCCTTCGCGAACCTGGAGGGTTCCGTGCGGTGCCTGGCACCGGACATCGCCCTCGCGGAGGTCTTCAAGGCGGAGGCGCGCGGCATCATCCTCGCCCTGCTGCGGGAGTACTTCTCCGTCGACCAGGTGGCCCGCAACACCATGGACCTCCTCACCGCCGTCACCACGGGCCCGGAGCAGTGGCGCGGCCTGCTCGCCGACGTCGCCAACCGCCGCTTCGCCGTCCAGGTCAACGAGCCGTACACGCCCGCGGCCCTCGGCGGCCAGCGCCCCTGGGCCCCCTCGCGCGGCCTCATGGCCCTCGGCGCCGCGGCCCTGTTCCTCGACCGCCGCCGCTCACCCCGCTGACCGCAACCGCAACCGCGACAGCAACCGCAACCGTGCACATCACTTACCAAGGATTCGCCATGCCCATGTTCCTGCCGCACCACGAAACCCCGGCCGTCACCGCCCCGTTGGAGGGGGTCTCGAGCACGGCCCTGTGGACCGTCCGTATGCGGGCCGAGGAGTCCGCCCGCAGCGACGCGCTGTTCCACGACTCGCTGGCCGCAGAGTTCCTGACCGGCGCCGGGACGGCGGTCGCGCCGCCGGGTAGCGGTCTCCTCCAGCAGGTGCTGCCCGACTGGCTGGCCGTGCGCACTCGCTTCTTCGACGACCACCTCCTCGCCACCGCCCATGAGGGCCGCCGTCAGGTCGTCCTGCTCGGGGCCGGCCTCGACACCCGCGCCTACCGGCTCGACTGGCCCGACGGCACCCGGGTCTTCGAGGTCGACCTGCCGGCCGTGCACACCTTCAAGGAGCGGGTCCTGGCCGGGCACACCCCGGCCGCGGAGAGCCGTACGCCGGTCGCCGCCGACCTCCTCGCCGACTGGCGCGAGCCGTTGCTCGCGGCCGGATTCGACCCCGACCGCCCCACCGCCTGGCTGTGCGAGGGACTCCTCTTCTACCTGGCGCCCGAGGCCGTGGACCGCTTGGTCGCCACCGCGGGCGAGCTGTCCGCGCCCGGCAGCACACTCGGCGCCGAGTGCCTGAACGCCGACACCGCCGACTCGCCCTTCGTCAGGCCCTGGCTGGACGCCCTCTCCGGCTCGGGCACGCCCTGGGTGTGGCACCTCGCCGACCCCGAGCAGTGGTGGGGCGAGCGCGGCTGGCAGGCCCGGGTCGCGGACCTCCTCGCCCTGCCGTACGCGCTCCAGCGGTTCGCCCCGCACCTGGCCGCGTACCCGGGTCTGGAGAAGCAGAGCATGATCCTGGTGACGGCGACCCGGCCGTCCGGCGGGCGGTGACGGCGGTGGACGGCCACAACCTCTGCCACACCCCCACCACCTACCGGCTGCTGCGCCTGGAGTACCTGTTCGGCCTGCTGGTCGCCGCCGGCTTCCTCCTCGCCCACCTCGACGAGGTGCGCTGGTGGGTCGCGGCCGGCCTCTTCCTCTACGTCGACCTCATCGGGTATCTCCCCGGCGCGATCGCCTACCACCGCAGCCCCGACCAGCGGATCCCCCGCGTCCACTACGTCCTCTACAACCTCATGCACAGCCTGAGCGTGCAGGGCGCAGTCCTCGGTGCCTGGGTCCTGGCGTTCGGCTGGGAGTGGGCGCTGCTCGTCCTGCCGATCCATCTCTGCGGCGACCGCGCCCTGTTCGGCAACTTCCCCAAGTCGTTCACCGTCTCCTTCGAGCCACGTCCCCACCCCGCCGTCCAGACCGCGCTACGGGACTTCGCGACCGTGCCCTGGCACCAGGCGGCGACCCGATGAGCACCCGGCAGGCCCGGCAGACGGTGACCGACACCGAGGCGTACGACATGCTGCGCCGCCACGGCAGCCACAGCAGCGCCTTCCTCGCCCTCAACAGCGGCAACCGGCGCTTCCTCACGGAAGGCGTCGACGGCTTCGTCCCCTACCGGGAGGGCGGACGGCGGCACCTGTTCCAGCTCGGCGGGCCGGTCTGCGCCGACGGGGACAGGGAGCGGCTGCTGACCGCGTTGCTCACGCGGGCCGTGGGGGAGGGCCGCCGGGTCACCGGGGTCCAGCTGTCGCGGGCGGCGGCCGAACTCCATGCCCACCACGGCTTCGTCGTCAACCAGTTCGGCGCCTCGTTCAGCATCGACCTCGACGGATACGGCCTCGGCGGGCAGCGCATGGTCAAGGTGCGCAACATGGTCAACCGGGCCCGCCGGGAGGGCGTGACCGTCACCGAGGCCGACGAGGGGGACGCCCCGGCCCTCGACGCCGTGGACCGGGCCTGGCTGCGCGGCAAGGGCCGGCACGTCAAGGAGCTCGACTTCCTGATCGGCGAACGGGGCGGTCCGGGCGCACCCCACCGCCGCCTGTTCACCGCCGTCCACGCCGGACGGACCGTGGGCTATGTGTCGTACTCGCCCGTCTTCGGTCAACGGGCGGGCTGGCTCTACGACCTGACGCGCCGTCTGCCCGACGCCCCACCCGGCACGGTGGAGCTGGTGTTCGCCACCGCCCTGCGCCGGTTCCAGGAGGAGGGGTGCGGCTGGCTGCATCTCGGCTTCACCCCCTTCGTCCAACTAAGGCCGGACAACTGCGCGTTCGGCCCGACCAGTGGAGCGCTGCGCCGCTGCCTCGAACTGCTCGCCGCCAAGGGCCAGGCGGTGTACCCGGCGGCCAGCCAGGAGTCCTTCAAGCTCAAATGGCGCCCGCAGCTGATCGAACCCGAGTACCTGGCCTTCCAGGGCCGGGTGAGCGCCGGCGCCGTATGGCGGCTGATGCGCCTGACCAAGGCGGTCTGAGCAGCCCCACCCATCTGCGTCTTCGAGAGAAAGGCTGAGATGACGACTTTCATCGCGCACGGCCCTGCCGTCGCCGGGAACGTCCCGGCGGAGGCCGACCGGCACCGTGCCCCGAGCCTGCTGGACGGGGCCCTGCACACCGAGCTCACGCCGGAGGGCTGCGACCTCGGCTACTGGTTCCGTGCCGTGCCCGAGGGCACGCTCGGCGGCGATCCGATGGGCCGATCGCCGGACGTGCCGGTGCCCGACCACATGCTCCGAGACGGCCCGCTGCGGCAGGCCGTGATGCAGGAGCTGGCCTTCCGCTCCATGGCGGAGGAGAAGGCCGCCCGCGCCATCTCCCACCTCGTCGCGAACGCCCCCGACCTCGCCGGGATGGACTTCTTCACCACCCAACTGGTCGACGAGGCCCGGCACGCTTACGCCTTCCGCGGCCATCTCCTCGAACTCGGCGTCCCGGGGGAGGAGTTGGAGTCCACGATGGAGTCGCTCGCCGGCGCCGACCGGGACGCTGTCCTGACCCCGTTGGAGGAGTTCGGCCTCGGCGTCCTGCGCGACGGACGGGACTACATCGGCGGCGTGGTGACCCTCACCGTCCTCGTCGAGGGCGTACTCGCACCCACCGCCGAGCTGAGCGAACGCAAGTGGCGGCCCTTCGACCCGCCGGCCGCCGAGATCGAGCGGACGGCCGGTATCGACGAGATCCGTCATCTCTCCGTCGGCACCACGATCGTACGGCGCCATCTGCTCCGGCACCCCGAGGACCTGAACCGGATCCGTGAACTGGTCTTCCTTGGAACGGAGTTGTGGTCCCGGCTGCCCGTGCAGCAGCTCACCTTCCGGCGCGAACAGCTCTACCAGCAGGGCCTGGAACAGCATCGGGACATCGCCGGCGACTACGAGGTGTGGCCGGGCCGTCGTCTCGTCGACACCACGCCCGAGGAGCGGATGCTGACCGCCTCGGAGTGGGCGCGCGCCACCCAGCGGGCCCGTCTCGCCGACATGGGCCTGGCGCCATGAACCCCGTGAACCCCGTGAGCCCCCGACGTGAACCCTCGCGAACACCCCACAGCGAAAGGCCCGGTGGCACTCCATGACCGACATTCCGGCAGTCGACTCCGCGCCGCGGGAATCCGGCGCGGCGGAGGAGGACTTCCGTGAACTCACCCGGCGCGTGACGGACGCCGGGCTCATGCGGGCCCGCCGCGGCCAGTACGTCACCGCCATCGCGGTGGTGTGGACGATGAACGCCGTCGGCTGGGCGGCGCTCGTCCTCTCGGACGGCGCCTGGTGGCAGGTGGTCCTCGCGGCGCTCTGGCTCGCCGTCTGGCACGAACAGCTCGCCTTCCTCCTGCACGATGCCGGGCACCGGCAGATCAGCAGGTCCCAGAAGACCATCCGGGCCCTCGGCCTGATCCACGGCAACCTGATGCTCGGCGTCTGCTTCGGCTGGTGGGTCCAGCACCACAACCGGCACCACAACCACCCCAACCACCTGGAGCTCGACCCGGACATCCTGCGCCGCGTGGCGATCTTCGCCCCGGAACAGGCCCGGCAGCGCACGGGCCTGGCCCGCTTCCTCGCCGCCCACCAACGCCACCTGTTCTTCCCGCTGCTCGGCCTGGAGGGCGTGGTGCTGCGCATCGCCGGCGTCATCGCGCTGCGCCGGCGCGCCGTACGCCGCCCCTGGCTGGAGGGAGGCCTGATGGCCCTGCACGCCGTGCTCTTCTTCGGCGCCCTCTTCCTGCTCCTGCCGTGGCCGGCCGTCGCGCTGTTCCTGGCCGTGCACCAGGGCGTCCTCGGCTATCTGCTCGGACTGGCCTTCGCCGTCAACCACAAGGGACTGCCGACCCGGGTGGGCCGGGAGTGGAGCTGGCTGGAACGCCAGGTGCTCACCTCCCGCACCCTGCCCACCGGCTTCCTCGGCGACTTCCTCTACGGCGGCCTCAACTACCAGATCGAGCACCACCTGTTCCCCGGTATGCCGCGCTCCGCGCTGCGGCACGCCTACCCCCTGGTCAAGGAGTTCTGCGCCGAGCGCGGGATTCCGTACACCGAGACAGGGGTCCTGGAGTCCTACCGGGACCTCGCCCGGCACCTCGGCTCCGCCAGCGAGGTGCTCCGCTCGGGGACCGTCACGGCGTGACCCCGGCGACCGACACCGCAACCGACAGAAGGGAAACACCCCTCATGAAGATCGCGACGACTCAGCAGCCGACCACTCGGCGGACCCGTCTGCGCAGGGTCGCCCTGCCCGCCGCCCTCCTGGCCGGCCTGGGCCTCCTCGCCCCCGCGGCCCACGCGGCCCCGGACGGCCCACAGGCCCCGGTGCCCGATCTCGTGTGCCGACTGGACGCCGAGGTGAACTTCAGCCCACCGCTCGGCCTGCTCGTCCGGGAAGCCCAGGTCACCGGGCACATCGGCTACCGGGACTGCCGCTCGCCGAGCGGAGCGGCGCCGGAGCTGACCGACATCGTCTTCGAGGTGGAGGGCACCGGCAGATTCGGTGGCGTGCCGGTCCCGACGTTCTCCGTGGAGGGCAACGGCATCGGCACCTGGAACACCGGTGACGTCGGCAGCCTCTACTTCAAGGGCGACCTCAAGGAGGGCAGCCCCGTCCCGGACCGCACGGTGACCAGCGGGCCCCTCGCCGGGGACGGCATCAACGGCCTGCAGATCCCGAAGCCCAGGTTCGACAAGATCGACCCCAACGGGGTCGCCGGGTTCGACGTGTTCGGCCAGGTGTGCTTCTGGCAGGGCGAGAAGGGCCGCTGCACGGCGTACTGACGCGACGAGTGGGTGACACGGCGGTGGGGGGGGGGGGGGGGGGGGGGGGGGGGGGGGGGGGGGGGGGGGCGGGCGCGCGCGGGGGGGGGGGGGCGGGCCGCGGGGGGGCGCCCCCCCCCCCCCCCCCCCCCCCCCCCCCCCCCACCGCCGTGCGTGTGTTCAGCCGGCCAGCGCCCGCACGGTCTCCCGTACGACGACCGGGTCGTACGGCAGTGCCAGGTGCGTGGCGCGGCTGTCAGGGACGAGGTCCTGGAGGCACAGGTTGGTGACCGGGTGGTGCGGCGCGGTCGACGTGAGCCGCTGCGACCCGGGCGGCTTGACCACCTCGTCCCGGGTCGACCAGATGACGGTGTAGCGCACGCCGTCCACGGTGTCGCCGGGGGCCACCAGCTCCGCGACGAACTCCGAGTCGTGGAGCAGTTGAGCGAAGGCGGGGCTCACCCGGAACAGCAACCGTTCCTCGGCGACCTCCCGCACCCCAGGCGCCTGGCGGACCAGCGCCGTCAGCCCCTCCACCGTGACCCCGTGGTTGCTGGGCGCGATCCCGACGACGTGGTGCACCTTCGGCGCCCCGCCCAGGTACTTGAGGTAGTGGTGCGGCAGCATCCCGCCCTGGGAGTGGCCGACCAGGTTCACCTTCTCCGCCCGGGTGTCGGCCAGTACCCGGTCGACGAAGGCGGCGAGTTCCCGGGCCGAGGCCCGGATGTCGCCCAGCCCGTACAGCCGCGGCAGTGTCGGCAACTCCCCGTAGTTCAGGCGGAAGATCCGGTGCCCGGCGGCTCTGAGCGCGGGGGCCGCCTCCCGCCAGACGGACTCCCGGTCGCCGAGCGTGCCGTGCACGAGGACGACGGGGTAGGGGTGCTCCCCGTCCGGCGGCCGGCCCCAGTCGTCCTCGGCCGGATCGCCGTCGAGGGCAGCGCCGAGACGGTGGCCCGCGGACCGGGTGTGACCGGACAGCCGTTCCGGGGTGCGGGACAGCGCGGTCACCACGCTGTCGTCGTTCGGTCCGGGAACGCGGGGCAGGGACATGGGGCCTCCTGGGGTTCGACGGGACACGGGTGTGCCGAACGCCCGGCCGGGGCTCCGGCCGGGCGTCCGACACTGGGGTGACGCGGTGTGGGTGGGGTCAGGTCAGGGTGCGGAACGTACGGTCGTGCCACAGCAGCGGCCGTCCGCCGCCCACGTGCACCGCCCGTACGCGGCCGACGACCGCGTGGTGGTCGCCGTAGGGACGGACGTCCTCGACGACACACACCGACCAGGCGAGCGCCTCGGCGAGGACGGGCAGGCCGAGGACGTGCCGCACGGGGACGTCCGTGAACCGCAGCGCGGGCGGCACGGACGGGTCGGCGAAGCGCTCGGCCAGCCTCGCCTGATGTACCGTCAGAAGGCTTACCGCGAAGGTGCCTTGCTCCCGCAGCGCCGCCAGGGTGCGGGAGCCGCCACGCAGACAGGCCAGCACCAGGGGCGGCCGCGCCGACAGCGACGTCAGGGCGGACACCGTCATCCCGGTGGGCCGGCCGCCGGTGTCGAGGGCGGTGACCACTGTGACGCCGGCCGACAGCTTGGCGTAGAGGCCGAGGCAGCGGACCGTGTCCGGGCCGGGCTCGTCCCGCAGGGCGTCCCAGCCCGCCGCGTACCCCGGAGCCGGCACGGTGTCAGCCATGGACGGGCGCGGCGGTGTCGGCGAGCGGGGCCGGCGCGGTGGTGACCCGGCCGAGCAGCCCGGTGAGGATCCGCTCGATGTTGGTGCGCAACGTCGACTCGGCCACCGGGTCGAGGAGCTCCGCCAGGGTAGGGATGCCCAGGTCGAACGCGGCGTCGAAGGTGACGTCCGTGCCGTGCGCGGCGCTGGGCGCGCACCGCCACGTACCCTCGAACACCTCGAAGTCGCCGCTGAGTTGGGTGAATCCCAGGGCCAGGGTCTCCGGGTAGAAGGCGTCGCGCTCCCGCCAGCACATCAGACCGTTGCGGAAACGCACCGTCCAGTCCGACACCACCGTGCCGTCCGGGCCGGGTGGATGCACCACGACCTCGCGCACGGTCTCGGTGACGTCCGGGTAGCGCCGGAAGTCACGGATCCGCTGGTAGGCGGTCTCGGGGTCGACGTCGTGAGCGGTCATTCGTACGGTGACGTGACGCATGAGGGCAGTACCTCTCCTTGGGTGGGGGTGGGGTCGGGTGTGTCAGCCGAGGCGTGCCGCGACCGCGCGCAGCGCATCGGTCAGGGCGTCCAGGAACAGTCGCACCTCGTCCGGGCCGACGACGGCCGGCGGGGTGAGGCGCAGGACGCGGCCGGCGTTGAGGGAGTGGTTCACCAGGACGCCGTGGCCGACGAGTTCGAGGATCATCTCGCCCACGGCCTGCTCGACGGTCAACTCCAGACCGATCAGCAGCCCCCGCCCCCGCACCTCGCTCACCAGGCCTCCGAGGTAGGGGGCGCAGACCGCGCGCACGCCGTGCAGCAGCCGCAGGCCGATCGCCCGGGCGCGGGAGACGGCGTCCTCCCGGTCCAGCGTCTCGACCGCGGCGAGCGCGGCGGCGCAGGCGATGGGGGAGGCGGCGAAGGTGGAGGTGTGCAGGTAGGGGTCACGGGAGAACGGATGGTAGGCCTTGTCGGTGGCGACCATCGCGGCCACCGGGACGACACCGCCGCTCAGCGACTTGCCGACGAGGAGCGCGTCCGGGCGTACCCGCTCGCCGTCCAGACCCCACCACGAGCCCAATCGCCCCAGGCCCGTCTGGATCTCGTCGACGACGAGGAAGGCGCCGTGCGCCGCGCACAGCCGGCCGACCTCCGCCAGGTATCCGGGCGGGGGGATCCGTACGCCCCCTTCGCCCTGCACCGGCTCGACGATCACGCACGCGCGCTCGCCGAGCAGGGCGAGCGTTTCCGCCAGCGCGCCCGCGTCGCCGTACGGGACGACCGTGGTGTCCGGCAGCAGGGGCTCGAAGGGCCGCTGGTAGGTGGGGTTGGCGGTGGCGCTCAGCGCGCCCAGGGTCTTGCCGTGGTAGCCGCCCGCGGCGCTGACCAGCGCGGTGTGGCCGTGGGCGCGGGCCAGTTTCAGTGCCGCCTCGGTCGCCTCCGCACCGGAGTTGACGAAGTGCACGCGGTCGAGGCCGTCGGGGGTGTGCGCGGCCAGGGCCTCGGCGGCGCGCGCCGCGACCGGCTCCAGGAAGACCCGGCTCGCCAGCGGATGCGTGTCCACCTGACGGTGCACGGCCGCGGTCACGGCGGGGTGCCGGTGGCCCAGGATGAAGACGCCGTACCCACCGAAGTCAAGGTAGCGGCGGCCGTCCTGCGTGAACACCCAGGCACCCTCGGACGCCGTCTCCACCATCCCGCCGAGCACGGTGCCGAGGACGGCGCGACCGGCGGCGAGGTGGTCGCGGTAGAGGCGGGCGATCCGGGTGGGGGAGGGGACTGCCTCAGCGACCGTGGTGGGCGTGGCTTCGGCGGTGGTCGTGGGGGTGGTGGCCGTCATGACGCCAACTCCCTTGTGAGTACGGTGTGCTGGGCCGTCTGTTCCTCGGTGGGCCGGGTCCGTTGCGGGCGGCCGCGCAGGCCCCCGGGGCCGGTGGACCAGGCGGCCAGGTTGCGCACCAGCGCCTCCTGGAGGTCGGCCTTCGAAAGACGTGAGCCGCAGTGCGGCGCACCGAGGGAGGACTCGAAGGGGAGCGCGCGCTGGAAGACCAGCAGAAGCTCCGCGTACGTCTGGAACCGGCGGCGCAGCGCCTCCGGGAAGGCCGGCCCCTCGATCAGCGGGAGCAGGAGCCGGTGCACCGACTCCAGCGGGATCAGCCGGGGCGGGTGCGGTCGCGGTCCGTGCCGGTCGGCGAACTCCAGGCAGGTGTCGACGACTTCGCGTTGCAGCAGGGCCTCGGTGCCGGCCGTCAGCCAGTACTCGCCGCCGGTGACCCCGCCGCGCACCAGGTCGCCCACCGCCCGGGCGACCACGTCCTGCGGCACCATGTCGATCCGGGCGTCGGGCGCCCCCGGCAGCACCGGCACCTGGCCCTTGACGATGGCGCCCAGCGCCCGGGTCAGTCCCTGCGTGCCGGCGATGCGGCCGGTGACGGAGTCGCCCATGACCACCGACGGGCGCACGATCACCCCGGGCACGGGCGCTTCACGCACGGCCCGCTCGGCCTCGGTCTTCGAGGCCAGGTAGGCGGCGGCGCCCGGGAAGCGCTCCTGCTCCTCCGGGGCGAGCGGGTTCGCCACGAAGGCGGTGCTCAGGTGGTAGAACGGCGCGTCGGCGCGGGCGGCCAGGCCGAGCATCGTGAGGGTGCCGTCCAGGTTGGCTCGCCGGATCGACTCGGGCGCGGCCTTCCAGTTGGTGGCGGCGGCGGAGTGCACGACCACGTCCACGTCGGCGGCCAGTCGCCCCAACTCCGCTTCGGACAGGCCGAGTCCGGGCTCCAGTAGGTCGGCGTGGACCTCCTCGACCCGGGGGTCGCCGACAGGGGTGCGGTGCCGCAGGCAGACGAGGCGGAAGCGGGGCGACAGCTCTTCGATCAGGGCTCGGCCGAGCACCCCGGACCCGCCGGTGAGCAGCAGCGTCGGCCGTTTTCCGCCGGGCGCGGCGGTGAGGTGGGGCGAGCGGGGTTCGGGCATGACGATGTTCCCCTCGGTCGGGTGAGTGCGTGCGGGGTTGGGCGGCACGGGGCGCGCGGGTGTGGCGGCGCGAGCGTCGGGTGCGGGTGCCGGGATGGAGGGGCGGCGGGGCGGAGGGGGAGGGGTGCTGCGGCGCGGGCGCGGTCGCGTGGCCGTGGCGGCGCGGGGCATCGGCCGGGTGGTCGCGCTGTGCCGCGTGGATCAGGTCGGTCAGGCGATGGTCAGGGGTGCGTCGGCGAGGTACGCGGCCAGCGGGCCGGTCATGCGGGAGCGCGACGGTGGGTGCAGGGCGAGGCCGGTGGTGCAGGCGGCGAGGTAACCGACCTCGTCGGACGACATGAAGTTCAGCCCGCCGAGCAGCTCGACCGCGCGCGGGACGATCCGGGTGAGCGCGTCCTGGACGGTGTAGCGGACGTACAGCGAGTCGGCGAGCGTGGACTCGTCGGGAGTGCCCTCGTCGGGAGTGCCCGCGTCCACGCGCCGGGCGAGGCCCTCGGCCGCGGCCATCGCGCCCTCGACGGCCACGAGGAGCCCGACCCGTTCGGCATCGGGCACGCGGTCGTTCAGCAGCACCCGCTCCACCAGGGCGCTGGCCGCGCCGAGGTAGCTGCCGGTCATGAGCAGCTCGAACCAGACGAGGCCGATGGTCTGCACCTCGTCCAGCCGTGCCCCGGCCGGGGACGCGGTGCGCACCAGGAGCTCCGGCGGCACGAGCACGTTGTCCAGGCTGACCTGGTCGCTCTCGGCGCCGGCGAGATAGCTGCTGGACCAGAAGCCGCTGACGCTGAGCCCTTCGGTTTCAGCGGGGATCAGGGCGACGGCCAGCTCTTGCCCCTCCCCGTCCTCGCAGGGGATCACGACGCTGGCGGTGAGCAGGTCCATGGAACGGGCCAGGCTGCACGGCCGCTTCACGCCGGTGATCCGTACGCCCTCGTCGGTGGGGGTCGCGGACATGGTCGGCGAGAGGATGCCGGTGCCGCTGCGGCCCTCGGCGAACCCGGAGGCCACGAGACGGTTCGCGGAGGCGACGCCCTCGACGAGCATCGACTCCAGTCCCTCGCCGGTGTCGCTGAGGCCGACCAGAGTGGCCATCGAGAAGTGGTGCATCGTCGTGGCCACGGCGAGGGAGGGGGATCGGCTGCCCAGGGCACGCTGTACCCGAAGCGCGTCGAGCGCGGAGGCTCCCCGCCCCTGCAGCGACTCCGGGACCAGCAGCCCCGGACCCCCGCTGTCCCGGAACAGCCGGATCCCCGGGCTCCCGGGTGCCTCCAGGGTCATCAGCGGTACCGCGCTCAGACTCTCGTCGAGCCCCGGCAGCAGCTTGGTGAGTGCGGCGCGCTCCCGCTCCAGGAATCTCATGTCGTCCCCTGCTCCTTGCTCCGCGTATGCCGTCGGCAACGTCGCTTCTGTTTACGCGCGAGGTGGGGGGAACCCTCGGGGGGATGTGGGGGGAACGGCCGTATGCCGACTGCGGGTTGGGCGTGACAGGCGAGGCGAGGTGGGGGGGGGGGGGGGGGGGGGGGGGGGGGGGGGGGGGGGGGGGGGCGCCCCCGGCCCGCCCGGGGGGGGGGGGGGCGGCGGGGGGGGGCCCGGGCGGGGGGGGGGGGCGGGGGAGAAGGTAAAGGGG
>NZ_JBIAPU010000043.1:0-72854 GCF_042888465.1 Streptomyces sp. NPDC002888
CGCTCGAACAGCTCCCACATCTCATCCGGCACCAGGCGCTCAACGATCCCCACGAAGACACACTATCTACCGGACCAAATGAGACGACCTCTTAAGCGAACCCGTGCGCCGGTGAGGGACTGGTGGCCATCCCGATACGGGTTGCGTACTGATGTTGACCTTCGAGTCGGCTCGAAGGTCTACCGCGGATGTCGAGGGCGCCGCCGCCCTTGTTCGACCGGACCAGCTTCTGATCAGTACGCGGATGGCGTCTCAGTTGTGCTGCTCGGCATCCAGCAGTGCGAGGGCGCTGCGCATGCCCTGTTCGAGGAGTTGGTCGGCGAGCTGCCGGTCGGTCAGGGCACGGGAGAGCTGCAGTGTCCCGGCCATCATGCCGAGGAGGCCAAGTGCCCGCAGACGTGCCGAAGGTGGATCGTGGGGTGCCAGGCGGGCGGCGAAGCCGTCAATGAGGACCAGCGCGCCGTCGGTGTAGGCCTGCCGGGTGAGATCCGTGGAGCGTGCGATCTCGTCGAGCAGGGCGGCGTTGGGGCAACCGTCCTCAATATTGTCGCGCTGCTCGGGGGAGAAGTACCAGCGGACGATCTGTTCGAGTCCGGCACGGCCGGGCGCCGCCTGCGCGACGATGTTCTCGTGCTGGGCGCGCATCTGGTCGGCGACCGCGGTGGCCACGAGGTGGTCCTTGGAGGCGAAGTAGGCGTAGAAGGTGCCGTTGGTCAGGCCCGCGTCCTTCATGAGCGTGGCGACGCCGGAGCCGTCGATGCCGTCTTGCTTGAGCCGGCGACCGGCCGTTTCGATGATCCGCTGCCGTGTCTCCTGCTTGTGTTCTTTCGTGTACCGCACGATGTGTTCCTCCTGGGAACCGGGGCTTATGCCCCGGCTGCTGCTGGTCGGGTCAGTGTGCCGCGCCGGCGAGGAGAGCGGGGAAGTTGATCCTGGCGGTCTGCAGTTTCGGGTCGTGGGGCTCGGGGACGCCGCCGTAGGAAACGACGCCCTTGAGGCCGGACCGGGAGGGCAGGGCGGGAGGCGGCGGTGTTTCTTGCAGATCTGCTTGTCGAACGTTCCGGCGGGGACGAGGCGGCGGGCCGTGGTGACGCGTGAGGCCAGCAGGCCGGCGGTGTAGCGCGGCTTCGGCTTCTTATCGGTGGTCGCGGTGACGATCGTTCTGGTGACGACGGCGGGGTCATCGCCGTCCTTCACCGGCGCCATCACCTCGTCGAAGACACGCCGCCGCTTTCGGACGGGTTCGGGTATGCGAAAGGTGAGCGTCAGTTCGGCATCCGGTTGAATCTGCGGACGATGCGGTCGAAGATCCGGGCCGGAAGGATGCGGTGGAGCACGCTGATGCTTGCGGCCGTCGAGCCGGCGGTGCGCCGCAGTTTCGGGTTCCGGTCGGTGGCTGCCGCGACGATCACCTTGGCCACGGTGGCGGGATCGTCGCCGCCGCTGGTGTTTTTCGCCAGCACCTCGTCGAAGGTGCGCCGTCCCGACGCGTAGAGCGGCAATGGGGTGTCGCCCTGCACGCTGTGGTCCCCGAACGGGGTGTTGATCGGGCCGGGCTCGACGAGCAGGATCCGGACGCCGTGCTCGCGGACCTCGTGGTCCAGCGATCCGGAGTAGCCCTCGATCGCGTGCTTGGTCGAGGTGTAGATGGCCATGAACGGGCTGGGGACGAACCCGCTGAGGGAGGAGACGTTGATGACGCGTCCGCGCCGTTGAGCGCGCATGTGCGGCAGAACCGCCTTGGTCATCCGCATGATGCCGTAGACGTTGATGTCGAAGACGTCCTGCGTCCGGGCGACGGAGAACTCCTCGGCAGCGCCGTTGGCGCCGACGCCGGCGTTGTTGACCAGGACGTCGATGCGCCCGAACCGGTCGATCACCTGCTTGACCAGGGAGGCGACCGAATCGTCGCTGGTCACGTCGAGGTCGAGGTAGGTCACCCCGGCGGGCGCGGTGACCCGCGCGGTGTTGCGAGCGGTTCCGATCACCTCGAAGCCCGCCGCGGCGAAGGCACGGGCCGTCTCCTTGCCGATGCCCGATGAGGCACCCGTCACGAGCGCCACCGGTTGGGTTGTCGCCATCGCGGTCTCCCTTGATTTTGGAGTACGTCCGTATGTCGTACGTTCGTATGTCTTACGTTCGTACGACAATAGAGTGGTCGCCGGTCGATGGCAAGTGGTCGCGTCCGGTGATTCGAGAAGGAGCCGGGAAGCGTGGGGTGCGGTATGGGAAAGATCGCGAGCGGGCGGCGAGTCGATGTCGGCGGTTGATGATGCGCCCGCTTCCCTGGGCGCGCATGTGCGGGAGAACGGCCTTGGTCAGTCACACCTAAGACGTCGATGTTGAAGAGGCGCTGGGCCTGCGCGAGAGAGTTTTCCTCGTCGGCGCCCGAGGAGCCGATGTCCGCGTTGTTGACCAGGACGTTGATCCGCCCGAACCGCTCGACCGCGGCAGCGACCGAATCGTCGCTGCCCACGTCAGATGGTCCGGCCCTTTCGCGAGCGGCGTGCTGTCCTGGAGGATCTCTTCGCCCGCGAAGGGCTCGGTGCCCCGTTCACGCTGTGCCCGAACACGACCGACCGCGCCACGGCACAGGACTGGTTGGACCCCGCCTGGGGCGGAGTCGGGATCGAAGGTGTCGTTGCGAATTCCCTATGGAATCGGCGTGTTGAAGCCGATCTGGCAGGGTCGCCTGATGAGTAAGTGGCGTGTGTTCTGGGTTCCCAAGACGGTGCCGAGCGTGTCGCCACAAGGGCCCGTGTTGGAGAGGTGGGCAGGTCTGGCGGAGCGCGAAGAGGCGACCGGTATCCGACCCGATGATCCGATTCTGCTTTCGCCGGACTACCGGGTCGACGAGCTCCTCAGCCTGCACACGCGCAGTAGTCCGTTCCGGGGCTACACGAGGGAGACGAAGCGGAACTACATCACGGACGTCTGCCTGTTCCTCAACTTCCTGTGGCTGCGTGGGAGGGTCTGGACTCAGCTCAGGACTGCAATTGGGCGAAGAGCGTCGCCAGGTCGATGAGGCCCCAGTGCTCGGCGAGCTTCCCGTCTGCCACCTTGAACATGCGGAGCTCCAGCACCTTGATCGATCGGCCGGTGGCGGGAGTGCCGTTGAAGGGCCCGGTGTTCGTGCCGGTGAGGATGAAGCTGATCGCGAACCAATCTTCCTCGGCGACGACACGGACCGGCGTGGCGGCGAAGTCGGGGACCGCGTCGAGGAACGACGCCAGCACCGCGCGGGTCTCCTCGAGGCCGGTGGCGGTGCCGTCGGCGCCGTGGTTGCGGAAGTCCGGCGCGTACAGGGCGAACAGGGCGTCGAGGTCACGCAGGTTGACGAGCTTGACGTACTCATCGGCGAGCCGGTGCAATTCGGCGGTGGATTCGACGTTCGAGGAAGACATGTGCTTCTCCAATGTGGATGGACGGAGCGGCTCCGCCCCGGTGATGGACTGTGGAATCGGGTCGAACTGGCGGGTTGGACGAGCAGGGTCTGGCGATGGCGCCGGGCAGCAGCTGCTTCTTCTCGCGAAGGCGAGGCGCCCGGCCGGCGTTTGTCAGGCGATGTGGGTGGGGTAGTCGGTGTAGCCGGCCTCCCCGCCGCCGTAGACGGTGGCGGGGTCGGGGGTGTTCAGCGGCGCGCCGGTGCGTATGCGCTCGACCAGGTCGGGGTTGGCGAGGGCCATCGTGCCGACGGTGACGACGTCGGCGATGCCGTCTTCGATGTCCTTGGCGCGGGTGGCGATGTCGGTGCCGGCCCGGTTGAGGACCAGCGTGTTCGGCCACAGCTTGCGGAGGGTGTGCAGGAGTTCGTCGTCGCCGCTGTGGTTTCCGATGTGCAGGTAGGCGAGGTCGAGGGGGGCGAGAGCGCGTACCAGTGCCGGGTACAGGTCGTGGGTGTCGCTCTCCGCGATGTCGTTGAACGGGTTGCCGGGGGAGATGCGCAGGCCGGTGCGGCTGGCGCCGATCTCGTCGGCCACGGCGGTGGCGATCTCGACGACGAAGCGGATGCGGTTGTCGACGGAGCCGCCGTAGCGGTCGGTGCGCTGGTTGGTGTTGGTGGCGAGGAACTGGTGCACGAGGTAGCCGTTGGCGCCGTGGATCTCGACGCCGTCGGCGCCGGCCGCGATGGCGGCCGCCGCGGCGCGCCGGAAGTCGTCGACCGTGGTGGCGACCTCCTCGGTGGACAGCTCGCGCGGTACCAACATCTCCTGTGGGCCGGACAGAGTGAACATCTCGCCCGCAGGCTGGACCGGGGAGGGGGCGACCGGCTGCCGGTGGTGGGGAGTGTTGTCGGGGTGGGACATCCGTCCGGCGTGCATGAGCTGGATGACGATGCGTCCGTCGGCCTTGTGTACGGCATCGGTGACCTTGCGCCAGCCGGCGATGTGCTCCTCGGAGTAGATGCCGGGGGTGAGCAGGTAGCCCTGTCCGTCGGCGTTGGGCTGGGTGCCCTCGGTGATGATGAGGGCCTGCGAGGCGCGCTGGGCGTAGTACTCGGCGTTCAGCTCGGTCGGTACGCCGTTGGGGGTGGACCGGTTGCGCGTCATGGGGGCCATCGCAAGCCGGTGCGGCAGGGAGATCTCCCCGACGGTCGTGGGGTTCCACAGGGCGTTCGACATGGATGTTTCCTCAAATGAAGGGTGAGAGAGAGTGGCGGGGTGGCGGGTTGCCGGAAGTAGCGTGTACGCGGTGAGTGGCCTGATGGGGCCGGGGCCTTCCACCATGGAAGGCAGCTGCGCGGAGGGGCAGTCGACGGGGCGGACGGGCTTGCCGCACGCATGACCGCCGCCACTGCGGTGCCAGGCCCCGGCTGTTTGGGTGGGCGAGGGGAAGATCGCGTGTCGGTCTTCCCCCACGCCGCATGACGCATCGGCCTTGTGCGGCAGCGGTCGTGCCGTTGTCACAGAGGGACTCCCGCACCGGAGTCGGAGCGGTGGTCAGCCGCGGTAGCGATCGGCCGGGACCCGCAGCGACAGGTTCGGGATGAGCGTCTGACGTGCCTTCTCGAACGACTCCCAGTCGCTGATGTCCGGCAGCGACAAGATGGTGACGGGCTCCCCGGCGTCGAGGCCGGCGAGCGCCGCGTCGACGGCGTCGTCCACGTTCATGACGATCTCGTCGGGAAACGTCTCGAGGTCGACGCCGGAGCCGTCCCAGAGCTCCGTGCGGACGGCGCCCGGCAGGACGGCCTGCACCGTGACGGGGCTCTCGGCGAGTTCCTGCTGCAGGGCCTGGGTGAATGTCAGCACGTAGCTCTTGGTGCCGCTGTAGACGGCGCTGACGGGCAGGATGTTGAGAGCCATGGCAGAGGAGATGTTCACGACGGTGCCGCGTCCGCGGGCCGTCAGGCCCGGCAGGACCGCGATGGTCAGCCTGGTCAGCGAGGTCACATTGAGGTTGATCAGCGCCTCGTAGGCCGCCGCGTCGGAACCTGTCATCGGTGTGAGCAGCGCACCGCCGGCGTTGTTGACCAGCAGCTCGATGCTCTCGTCGGTCCGCAGACGCTCCTCGACCACGGAGATCTGCGCCGCATCGGTGAGGTCGGCGGTGACGACGTCCACCGCGCGGCCGGTGCGGCTGCGGATGTCCGACGCCAGCGATTCCAGCCGCGCGGCGTTCCGGGCCACCAGGATCAGGTCGTAACCCCGGTCGGCAAGCCGCTGCGCGTAGGCGGCACCCAGGCCGGCGGACGCGCCGGTGACGACGGCGGTCTTGTTCTGCGTGGTCATGGGGTGGATCTCATTTCTGGTCCGGCGGATGAGTGGGGGCCAGAACGTCGCCCCGTCTTAGATTACGATAAGTATCTAAAGCCCGGCCAGTCAATGGCTTCGATCGCCACCCGCCCGCGACCGGAGACCGAAGCGGGCCCACAAGCCCCTCACCTTGCGGCAGCGAGAAAGAGTCGTACGGGAGGAGGCTCTGCGGCCGACCGCCCGGCGCTTCGCGTACGATAGATGCACTTAACTATCTAACGTGAGCAGGTGACTGATGAGCCGCGTTTCGCAGGCACAAGCGATCGAAAACCGAAGGCGCGCGGTTGCCGCGGCCTCCCAGCTCTTCCGGGAACGCGGCGTGAACGGCATCAGCGTCGCCGATCTGATGAAGTCCATCGGGCTGACCACGGGCGGCTTCTACAAGCAGTTCCCCTCCAAGGAGGCCCTGGTGGCCGAGTCGGCTCAAGCCGCTTTCGGGGACCTCGACCTACTCCTGGCGTCGTTCGACACGGCGCACGGCGATCACGACACCGCGCGCGGCGCCCTCATCGACTTCTACCTGTCACCCGAGCACCGTGACCAGCCCGGCACCGGTTGCCCCACCGCAGGATTCGCAGGGGACATGGCTCGCGAGCCCACAGCCGGAGAGGTACGCGAAACGTACGCGGCCGGAGTCCAGGAATTCGCCGCGTGGATGTCCACCGACGCCAACGACGGCCTCCCCATGGTGGCCACCCTGGTCGGTGCGATCCTGCTCGCCCGCGCCACAGCGGGCACAGAACTGTCGGAGAAGATCCTGGAATCGAACCACAAAGCCCTGACCGCACCACACGGGCCTCGACCCGGAATCCTGGGGACAGGGACTGTGTGACGGGGACTCGACGCCATGTCCGAAATTCCAGCAGCACGCGGTGGCGGTAGCCCTCGGGCCGCCCGCCCCACCCCTCCGGCCATGTCGGAATGGGCAGCAACGGCCGGATGACCTGCCATTTAGGGATTCGGGCCATGACGCAGCCGAGGACCACCCGGATGGTCGCCTGGGCCTGAGGCCGGCCGCGCTTCAGCGAGGCAGCAGGACGTCAACCTGCCCCCGGATGTCTTGCACGATCTCCTCGACGCTCAAGGCGATGTTCACGCTCGCCGCCGTGCTGAGGAACATCACGGCGGACACGATGTGTGCCAGCGTCGCGGCGTCGCCTTCTGTGACCCGCTCGTCTCGGCGCAGCACGGCGGCGATGGCCTCCTCGGTCTGCGCGACGATGGCGAGTGCCGCGCTGTGCCGGGGCTCCTCGGGGTCGCCGAAGACCATCTCTCGCAGGTAGGTGCGTCCGTTGTCGATCTGGGTGCGGTTGCACTCGACGATCGGCCGGACGATCGCCAGCACCGCGTCCAGCACGCCTGGGACGGTCTCGGCGTCCGCCCGGCCCTGCTCGAGTGCTTCGGCGTACTTGGCGTTCTGCACGAGCAGGAGGAGTTCGCCCTTGGTCTTGGCATAGAGGAACAGGGTCCCGGTGCCGATGTCGGCCTTGTCGGCGATCTGCTGGGTCGTGACCTCGTCGACGCCGTGTTCGGCGAACAGTTCACTGGCGGCAGCGACGATGCGGTCGAGTTTTTCCTGCTTGTTCCGCTCGCGCCGTCCGACCGACTGGGGGGCGACAGGCATGGCGGTGTCCTCCAGGAATAGATTCTGACTGTACTCAGTTATGATGGCAGTCATTACCGCGTGGGCTCGAATGTGGCTCCGCTCATTCTTCCACGGCGGGGCGAGGAGTCATTGCTCCATCCGTGCACTGCCACGCACGTCACATCCCCTTGGAAAGAAGGAACACCAATGCCCTCTCTCGATGGAGCAGTCGTCCTCGTCACAGGCGCCAATGGCGGTATCGGCACCCACTTCGTCCACGAGGCCCTGGCTCGCGGCGCCGCCAAGGTCTACGCCACCGCCCGTTCCCCTCGCGCCTGGGACGATGACCGCATCGTCCCCCTGACTCTTGACGTCACCGACCGCGCGTCGATCGACGCGGCCGTCGCCGCTGCGGCGGACGTCACCGTGCTCGTCAACAACGCGGGCGCCATCCCGCCGAGCGCGAGCCTGCTGGACGTCACCGAGGCGGACATCCGGGCGAACATGGAGACGAACTTCTTCGGACCAGTCTTCCTCGCCCGCGCCTTCGCACCGGTCCTCGCCGCCAAGCAGAGGTCGACCCTCATCGACGTGCACTCCGTTGCCAGCTGGTATGCCTTCGGCGGCGTCTACAGCGCGTCCAAGGCCGCACTGTGGTCGGCCACCAACTCGCTGCGCATCGAGTTCGCACCCATGGGCGTCCACGTGACGGGTGTGCACATGGGCTACGTCGACACCGGTATGGCCGCGCACGCCGACGGACCCAAGATGCCGCCGACGCAGCTGGTGACGACGGTCTACGACGCCGTCGAGGCCGGCGAATACGAGGTCCTGGCCGACGAGTTGACCAAGGGGGTCAAGGCGGCTCTGAGCGGCCCGGTCGAGGCGCTTTACCCGGACCTGCACAGCACGAACGCCTGACATTTTTTCCTCGGTCCCGACGTGACCTCTTCACGTCGGGACCCCGTGATCCATGGCGTTCGAACAGTTGGCCGGCCGGTGTCGAGAAGGGGTGCACCGTCGAGGCCGTCGAGCCGTGGATGACATCGGCGGTCGATCCGGCAGCAGCCCGATCAGCAGCGGGGCACCGCCGTGGTGACAGGCCATCGCGGCTGTCGGGCCACGGGCTCAGTGGTGCCATGCATCGTGAGTTCGGCCCGGTTGGTGTCGGTGAAGCTCGGTCAGGCCATGCTCGGCGCGCACTCGTCCTCGCATCATCCGGTGTAGTTCGTCCAGCGACCGCCAGGGCACTTCCCCCGACACCACTCGCAGCAGTGTCGGCGGGTACGGCTGTGCCACTGGGTGGTGAGTCCTGGCCAATCGGCCCGTGGCTCGGAGAGGGCGCCGACGCGTTCGAATTCGCCCGCGATGCTGGTACGCCGGTCGACCACGGTGCCGCGGGCCCCGCGACAAGCGAGGACAGCCGCGGCATCTGCTGCGTCCGTGCTCGCATTTTGATGGGTGTCAGCGTTGCCGGTTGGCGATGCCGATGTAGTGCCCGAGCCGGTACTCGAAGTCGATGCCGGCCTGTTCGACGACGGCCTGCGTGCCGGCGGCGCGGGTGAGGAACCCGGGGAGGGTGAGGGATCGGGTGAACTCGCCGTACGCGGCGACCAGGTCCGCGTCCGGGGGCAAGGATGCCCGGTTGATCTGGGCTTTGGCTGAGGCGAGTGAGGTGCGGTCGAAGGAGGCGAGCCGGGCGACGACTGTGCCGACGAAGGAGTCGAGTTCGCTGTCGGGGAGGGCGCGGGTGATCCAGCCCCAGCGTTCGGCGGTGTCGGCGTCGTAGTCGTCGCTGGTGCGGATGGCTTCCAGGGCTCGGTCGCGCCCGATGGCGCGGGGCAGGCGTTCGGTGCCGCCACCGCCGGGCAGCAGTCCGCTGCCGACCTCGGGCTGCCCGAAGATCGCCTTCTCGCGGCTGGCGTAGCGCAGATCGCGGGCGAGGGCGAGCTCGTTCCCGCCGCCACGGGTGCGTCCACGGATGGCCGCGATGGTGATGTACGGCGCTCTGGAGAGTTCCAGGACCAGATTCGTCCATGCCGGCGCCGCGTCCGGGCCCTCGGGGGCGGGGAAGTCGGCGGCGGCGGCCAGGTCGAAGTGGTTGTAGAAGAAGTCGGGGGTGGCGCTGTCGAACAGCACGACCTGGATGTCCGGGTCGGTGGCCAGTTCAGCGACGATCTCGATGAGGCGCAGGACTGTCTCGCCGGCGATGAGGTTGACGGGCGGGTTGGCGAAGGTGATCTTCGCGATCTGCGGTGAGGTGCGCTCGTAGTGGATGGTGCTCTGCTGCTCGCTCATGGCTGGCTCCAGATGCGTGAGGGGTATCAGACGGCGGCGGGGCGCGAGGAGGGCCAGGAAGCCTGGGGCGGATGGATTCCTGAGTAGATCCGGCGGTCCCGCTTCCCGTCTGCGCGCCGCTCACTCCTGGTAGCGCGGGAGGATGGCGCCGTTCTTGACGTAGGTGAGGGTGGCGGTGACGTTGTAGGCGTGGATCGCGGAGACTTGCGGTGCCAGCCGGTTGGACAGGTCGTCGATCACGTTGCCGGTGAAGAAGGCGTCCCGTGCCGCGGTGTCGGTGAACCCGAGGCTGAGCGAGGCGTGGAAGTGCTGGTCGTGGGGGTTGTCGTGGGCGACGTGCGGGGTGTCCCAGAGCTTTTTGCTCCAGGGGAGGAAAGTCTGCGTGCGCAGCTCCTTCAGCATTCCGGTGCCGGCGAGCGCGGGTGCGAGCTGCTCGTTGACGAACTTCCGGAAGGCGCCGGCGCCGACCCCGTCTCTGCGGCGCAGGTAGATCAGCGCGCGGGCGCCGACCTTCTCGCCCGGGCCTGCGACGTCGTACCACCGAGAGGAGTTCGGCGGGCCGGCGTAGAGCAGGGTGCGGCGGAACACGTTGATCTCGTCGGCGTAAGCCAGCTTCGTCTGCTTGCGCCCTTTCAGGGGTGCGAGCGCCGATTGGAAGGTGACTTCCGCGACGCCGTCGATCTTCCGGTCGGTGGGGATCGCGGTCTGGACCCCGTCGATGGCCGGCCACAGGCCCGTGTTGTGCTCGGCGAGGTGGATCTGCCGGTACTCCTCCAGGCCCGGGGTGGCGGAGATGATCCCGGAGTGCGGGCCCTTCCAGTGGTCCATGCCGGTCTGGCGGGGCTGATCGGTCCGCACCCACAGCAGGATCGAGGAGGTGAGAGGCTTCTTCGCTTCCAGGGGCGCGGCGCCCGGTGACGTGCTCATGATGTTTCCCTTGTCTTCCTGGTCAGGCGGTGGTCATCGGGCCAGGAACTCGACCGCCACGGGGGCGAACTCCTGGTGGTACTGGAAGATGCCGCCGTGCCCGGAGTCGGGGTAGATGATCACCTCGCTGCCCTTGATGCGCCGGTGCAGGTCCTCCGACAGGACCGAGGGCACCATGCGGTCGTTGTCGCCGTTGGCGATCAGGGTGGGCTGCGTGATCGTCGACAGGTCGTCGGGGGTGGAGCGTCCCCACTTCTTGATCGCCTTCAGCTGCGTCTGGAACGCCTTGACCTTGATGTCCGCGTCGCGGTCGGCGGTGCGCTCCTTGAGCCGGTTGACGAACGCGCGCGCGGCGGGCTTCCCCGTGGCGTTGCGGTTGAAGAACAGGAACTCCTTGGGGTCCGAGCGGGTCAAGGTGGCGCGCAGGATGTCCCAGTAGGTGGTTCCGGCGACCTTGTCGATGTCCTTGCCGCCCTTGGGGCCGGTGCCGGTGAGGACAAGCTTGCGGATGAGCTCGGGGTGCTTCACCACCAGGGCCTGGGCGACCATGCCGCCGAGGGAGAAGGAGAAGACGTCGATCTTGTCGTACCCGAGCGCCTTGATGAAGGTGTAGGCGTCGTCGGCCATCGCCTCGACGCTGTCCGGCACCTGGCCGGTGGACGCTCCGACACCGCGGTTGTCGAAGGCGATGACGTGACGGCCCTTCGCGACGGGGTCAACGATGCGGGGGTCCCAGTTGTCCAGGGTCGCGGCGAGGTGGACGAAGAAGACGACGGGGATACCGCCCTTCGGGCCCAGCTCGCGGTAGGCGTAGGTGACGCCACCGGCACTGACGGTGCGGGCCGGGGCCTTCGCATAGGAAGTGATGACGGCTTCGTCAGGGGTGTCGGTGCTGCTCATGACGAATTCTCCTTGCGTGCTGTGTGTTTCGTGTCGCCCGTCGCGGTTGCGGCGGGTCAGCTGTTGCCGATGACGGCCTTGCCGCGGATGCCACCCTGAGACAGGGACTGCAGCGCCTGGGGGGTCTGGTCGAAGGCGACCACCTTTCCCACGACCGGACGCACCACGCCCTCGTCGATGAGGGTGGTGATCTGGCGGAGCTGGTCGCCGCTGGCGCGCATGAGCAGGAACTCGTACGTCACGCCGAGCTTCTTCGCCTGCCTGCGGATCTTGCCGCTCAGGCCTGCGACCGCCAGGCGCAACAGCGGGTTCAGGCCGGCCTCGCGGGCGAACGCGGGGTCCGGGGGACCAGCGATCCCGATGGCCTTACCGCCGGGCTTGAGCACCCGCAGGGACTTCTCGAGGGTCTCCCCACCGATGCCGTCCAACACCAGGTCGTAGCCGGTCAGGAGCTGCTCGAAGTCCTGGGTGCGGTAATCGATCACCGTGTCCGCGCCGAGCGCGCGCACGAAGTGCGCATTGGAACCGCTGGCGGTCGTGGCGACGCTCGCACCGAGGTGCGCGGCGAGCTGGATCGCGATCGAACCGACCCCGCCGGCGCCGGCGTGGATGAGAACCTTCTGCCCGGGCCGCACCCTCCCGCGCTCCACCAGCGCCTGCCACGCCGTGAGCGCCACCAGCGGCAGCGAGCCCGCCTCTTCCATGCTGATCGAGGCGGGCTTGAGCGCCAGGTCGCCCTCCGCTACGGCGATGCGCTCGGCGAACGTGCCGATGCGGTCCTGGTCGGGCCGGCCGTAGACCTCGTCTCCGGGCTTGAAGCCGCGAACCGCCGTCCCGACGCTGATGACGGTGCCCGCGACGTCGTTGCCCAGGATCAGCGGCAGCTTGTACGGCAGGATCTGCTTGAACTCACCGGCGCGGATCTTCTCATCCAGCGGGTTCAGCCCGGCAGCCTCCACCCGCACCAGCACGTCGTGCTCCCCCACGGTGGGCTCGGGGACCTCCACCTCCTGCAGCGGCTCCTTGTACTTGGTGACGACGAACGCTCTCATGGGGCGTCTCTCCTTGCCTTCATCCTATTTATCCAGGTCTGAGACCAGGTGGGCCAATTCAGCGCGACTTCCGGAGTCTCGCCCCACTCGGCCAACCCGAGTACACTCAACTATGAGTGCACTCAGAATTATTGTCAAGGGAGGTCCCATGGGGCGCGGTCACCTGCCGATCGGGCGCCGCGAGCGGGCCAAACAGGCCAAGCGCGAGCGCATCATGACCGCGGCCCGCGAACTGTTCGCCGAACACGGCGTCAGCAGGGTCACGACGCAGCAGATCGCCCACCGGGCCGACGTCGCGATCGGCACCCTCTACCTGTACGCGTCCACGAAGGCCGAGCTGCTGATCATGGTGCAGAACGAGAAGTTCGCCACCGCCATCGACGACGGCCTCGCCGCCGCGAACGCCACCGTCGGACAGGGCGCACTGGAGCCGGTCGCCGCTCTCATCCGTCCCGTCGTGGAGTGCCTGAGGGAGCACACCGAGAACGGCCGCACATACCTGCACGAACTCGTCTTCGGCGACCCGGTCGAGCCCTACCGGCAAGCGGGCCTGGCCCTTGCCGGCCGCCTCGAGGACGGCATCACCGGCCTGCTCACCCGCGACGAGCACATCGACGCCGCCGACGCGGCAACGCTGGCGCGGGTGATCACCGCGATCATCCACATCAGCACCACCGCCACCGTGTACCTGCACCGCAGCGACGAAGCCGTCCTCGCCGACATCCGCGACCAGATCCAGGCCACCCTGGCGCCCCACCACCGCGCGGCATGACTACTCGCTCCACGAGACACTCCGGAAAGGGGGCACGTCATGAGCGCGCACTACGACGTCGTCGTCCTCGGCGCCGGCTCGAGCGGGTACGTCGCCGCGATCCGCGCCGCGCAACTCGGCAAGAACATCCAGCCCGGTCGCCGCCGGAGCGGGACCAGATAAGGCCACGCTCGCCGGACCACCGGCCCACGAGTGCCCGGTAGCCATCCCACTTCGGCTCTGCCGCATGATCCAGTGCGAGTGCGAGTGCGAGTGCGAGTGCGGGATCGGCGGTGGGCTTGGCAAGCATCGGATCCGGCGGAGACCAGGTCGAAGACATGGTTGACGTCTTCCACCATGCGTCGGGTCTGCGGGTCGGTGTCGCCCGGTCAGCGGATCCGGGGCAGGGCCTTGTCCGGGTGCGCGGCGTGTACGTACTTCACGGCGATGCTGGGGTGGATGCCGAAGAGGCGGACGAGGTGGACCGGGTCGGCGGTCTCCCGGGCCTCGTCCAGGATGCGGTCCGCCCATACCTGCCGTGGCAGCAGCCCGATCTGGTCGAACGCGGCCCGCATCGCGCAGTAGCTGATCTGCGGGGAGGCGGGGTGCCGGTAGGTCTGGGCGGTAATGAGCAGGTGTGGGTTGGTGGCGTAGGGCCAGCGGCGGCGGCGCTCGCGCAGCCAGCCGGTCACCAGGTCGGTGCTCAGGTCGTCGAAGTAGACCAGGTGGGTGTGCTTGCCCCGCCGCACTGTCAGGGTCCGGCGGGCGAGGTCAGGGTCGGCCAGGCCGAGCCGGGCGACCTCCACGGCGCGCACGGCGTGGATGGCGACCAGGCCGACGATGAGCCGCGCGGCGGGGCCATCGAGCTGGTCCAGGATGCCGGCCAGTCGGTCGCTGGACAGTGGCCGTGGCAGGTGTACTCCGGCAGGCTGGTGCAGCCCGGCCGTGGGGTTGCGGAAGATCATCCGCTCCTGTTTCAGGGCCCGAAAGATGCTGCGCAGCACGGTGAGCAGACCTCGGGCCACGTTGCCCTGGTGGCGGGCGAGCTCGCTCGTGATGTGATCGGTGGTGACCTGCCGCAGGTCCAGTCCGGCCGTCGTCCAGGAGGTCAGGGCGGGCCAGGCGATGCGCAGGTAGCGGCGGATGCGTTTCCAGTCTGCCGGAGGATGCCGGTAGCGGCCGCAGCCTCGCAGGACCCGCACCCAGGCGATCAGCTGGTCGGCCATGGCCCGCATCCGGGTGCCGAGAAGCGGCCCTGGCGGCCCCGGACCCGCCCCACCATGGTCCTGGCTGACCGCGCCTACTCATCCCGCCCAATCCGCGGCCACCGCGACCGCATCTGGGCACGATGCTGACCAAAGAGACAGAACCTAGTCGTCCCCGCGCCCGCGGGGGTAGCTCCTGCGCGACATCCTCATGACGGTGTCCGGGCCCGTCGTCCCCGCGCCCGCGGGGGTAGCTCGTGCCGTGCCCTGCCCCGCCCCACCGCCTGACCGTCGTCCCCGCGCCCGCGGGGAGCAGTACCAGTTCCCCGACGAGCGTGGACTCGCATCGGGACCATCCCCGCACACGCAGACGGCAACGGCCAGCAAGATACGGCCGAACTCCTCGACCACATCGCCGGCACCTGGGACAAGCAGGACGCCCAGACCCGTCAGCACGCCCAGGCCGTCGCCCGCTCGCTGCGCACCCGGTAGGACGGGTCCGTCCACGCCCGGGTCCACAGCTATCCGACGCGCGTACCGTGGCGGTACTACCCGGCGGGAGGAGCAGCCGATGAGCGCGCAGCCCGACCACGGACCCGTTACTCGTACGCCCAAGTGCGCGCTCACCGACCACCCGACGGAGGCAGTTCCCGGCGTGCCGAGGTCTTCACCCCGGCGAGCGGTACCTGGGCCGGGTTCCGCTGCCGATCTTCGCCCTGCCTGTCGACCCTCCCACGGGTACCGGCTGGTGTCCCGGTAGCGTCCGTTCCATGGTCGCCCTCGATGCGCTCGTCCGCCTCTGCCCGCCGCCCGCCAATCCGCCACCCGCGGTGGACTGGGTTCAAGCCGAGCGCACCCTCGGTCTGGCTCTGCCCGCCGACTACAAGCAGCTCGTCGAGACGTACGGCGACGGCATCTTCGACGAGACGATCTGGCTGCTCGTCCCCGACTCCGCCTACGACGACTGTGACCTGCACGCGCAGACGACGGAACGGCACGAGATCCTGGCCGATCTGTGGCAGTTCGAGGACAAGCCCACTGGCCTGCAGGAGGCGGGGGCGAGGGTCCTGCCGTGGGCATTCGAGGAGGGCACGGGAGCGTTCCTGTACTGGCTCGCGCGGCCCGGTCAGCACCCCGACGACTGGATCGTGCTCTACAACGAGGGGCGCGGCCCTCTATGGGAGTACCACGACATGGGGTGCGTCGCCTTCCTGCTGTCGGTGCTCA
The DNA here is from genome assembly GCF_042888465.1 of Streptomyces sp. NPDC002888. Lineage (NCBI taxonomy): Bacteria > Bacillati > Actinomycetota > Actinomycetes > Kitasatosporales > Streptomycetaceae > Streptomyces > Streptomyces sp. NPDC002888. The sequence goes on from NZ_JBIAPU010000043.1 coordinate 15,702, forward strand.
CTGGAACGGCGGAAACGGAGTACTTCGGCTACCTCTACGAAGTGCTGAAGCCGACGGAGCACCGCTTCGCAACGGCCGACCAGGCCCTTGGAACGACCGGGCAGTGACCCCGTCGGCCGCTCCCGACTATCTGTTAATGGCCGAGCTCCCGCCCTCTGCCCGGGGCGGGCGCTCCATCGTCGCCAGCACTCAGCCCGATAGCGCGACCGCTGTGCTCCATGGCGGCATGTGGTGCTGCGGGCTGCGTGTCCGATGTTCCCGGCTGCCGGGCGCGCGGACATCAGGGCACTGACCGCCTGCGCCGACAGCAGGAGGTCAGTCTGAGATCTTCGTCCAGCGGAAGCGTGAGTAGCCGTTGCCGTCTCCGCCGCCGAGCATTGCGGTCTTCAGAGGATACGTCTGCCAGGTTAGGTAGCCGCGTACGGTGATGGTGGACGGTTCCGACACCTCGTAGCGGACGTTGATCGGCACAGTGCTGTGCGCGTACTGCGGATTGGTGTTGTTGAGGTGGCACACCAGGGTCTCGCTGTCGGGCACATCGACGCCGGTGGTGGTGTTCGTCAGCCTTGCGCTCATGTGGGTGCTGGCCGGGCCGTCGTTGTTGTTCAGTTCGTACCGGAGGTTGACGTCGAGATCGTAGATGCCGGCTTCCGGGAGGGTGACCGTCAGCTCCGAGACGTCCATGATGCTGAAAGTGTTTTCTGCGCCCGGTGTGAAGTAGGACGACGAGCGGCTTACCGCTATGCCGCTGACCGGGGTCAGGCGTGCGCCGACCGTCCAGATCTCCGGGCAACCGGGTGTTTCGGTGACGTCGATGTCCACGGACCGCTCCGTGCCGACGCTGGTGCCTGGGGCGATGCCGTCCACGGTGGTGCGCGGCACGCGCAGTCCGTTTTCGGTGACCTCCGCGGCGTTGCATGACGCGGGGTCCAGGGTGGGCTGGGCCGGTGGCTGGGGAACGTACAGACACCCGTCGGTGCCCCGGGTAAGGGCGTTGCCGGAATCGCTGGAGATGCACGCCCGCTCCGCGGAGGACACGGTGACGTTGTCGATGACGGGTCCGGAGAGGCTGTTGGCGGTCGTGCTGCGGAAGCTCAGGGTGGTGGACGAGCTGGTGGCCACGAAGGTCACCTGCCGGGTGACCCACCCCATGTCCTGGTGGCTTCTGCCGGTGGTGTCGCAGGAGAAGTCCTGGACGTCCTGTCCGTCGACGAGGACCTTGCCGGTCTTCACTGTCGGTTGCTGGTCAGGATTCCCGGCGAGGGAGTAGGTGACCGTGTAGGTGGTCCCAGGGGTGGTGGCGAAGGTCTGGGACACCTCGCCAGGCCCGTAGCCGTTGAGGTCCAGCGACTGGCTGCCCTCGGCCACCGACCAGTAGCCGGAACTGACCAGATCCACGTCGCCGGTGACGACCTTCCAAGGCCCGATGGAGTCTCCGGTCGGGACTGTCTTGACCGGTTGCATCAGTTTCGGGGATTCGAATCCGCCGTTTTCGAAGTGATCCGGAGTTGGAGTCGACACTGTTCCTCCTAATGGAAGGGGCGTATGTGACTTCCGAGTTGGTCAGGGATTTGGGCTTGAGTTCGCGAGCCGGGCGGCAGCCCTATAGGTAGCCGAGGGTGGCAGGAAATGAGGTAATGCCCGGCCGGGGCATCGCTATGACCGGAATCGAGATTTGGGAACGGCTCCTGGCGGCGGAGCGGCATGAGTACCCGGTGCGCATCGATCCGGACTGGGACGACGCAGGACCGCAGGATCGGTCCGGCGGATACGCCGCCGAGCAGCACCACGATGGCCGTCTACCAGCGGAAACTCACGGACCTGGCCCAAGTGAGTACATGGTTCGCTCTGCGCGGCCACACAGAGAAATCACGGTTCGGGGCAGACCGAGCCGATAGCAGTCAAGGCCGAAGGTACAGCTATTGAAAACCCAAGTACGCCCCCGCAAATGCACCCCCCATGAAATGTGCGGCATTCGCCGCACCCATGATTGCAGAATACCGACAGCCCAAGCGAGAGCCCGACCGCAATCACACGAACATTGTGCAACACCGCCAACTCCCACACAGGGTCAAGACCAGCCAGGAGCTGACGCGAATCCTGCGGCCACCTATTAGCCTCGATCGTTCATGAGTCCCCGTCAGCTTGCTGACGGGGACTCTGTGTCTGTGTGGTGGGGTCTTTTCGGGGCTGGGGCAGGGTGAGGGCCCGGCTGTCGCGTCGGGTGGGCGCCGGGTTCCACTTCGCCGGTGCGGTGGTGCGGTGGTGCGGTGGTGCGGTGGCGCGGGTTGCCGGGACTGTCGAAGTTGCTGGTCAGCCGGGGTTCGGGAGGGTGTGGAGCCTGTCGATCGCGTGGGTGATGACGTCGGTCCAGGGCCATCGGGCGGTGAAGCGGAGCCAGTGGCGGCGTCCGGTGTTCACGAGCTGGGCGGCGGCGGAGAACAAGCGCAGGCGAAGCTTCTTGGGCTCCCAGCGGCGGGTCTTGCCGGTCAGGGCGAGCATCGGCATCCAGGCGAGGAGGTCGAGCGCGAGGGAGACGATCTCCAGCCAGATCTGGTTCTGGGCTGTGTCGTGCAGGGGCAGGTTGCGCAGGCCGGTGTCGCGGGCGTTTCGGATGCGGTCCTCGCAGCGGGCCCTTCTACGGTGGCGCAGTTCCAGGTCGGCGAGCTGGCCGCCTTTCGTGTTGGTGGCGAAGCAGGTCAGCCGCAGTCCGTCGAAGTCGGTGAAGCGCAGCTGGGCGCCGGGGTGCGGGCGTTCCTTGCGGACGATCAGCCGCATTCCCTTGGGCCCGGAGGAGAGGTCGGGCATGTCGGTGATCTCCGTGACCCAGGCCCCGGGCCGCTCGGTGCCGCCGGAGTCGTAGGCCGGCGTCCATGCTTTCTTCGGGATCTTCACCACGGCCTGGTGGAGGGCGTGGGTGATGGTCATTCCGACGGAATACGACAGCCACCGGCCCGGTTTGGAGAGCCAGTCGAGGAAGGCGTGGGTGCCGCCGCCGGAGTCGGTCCGGATCAGTGTCTGCCGTCCCCGCCGCAGGCGTTTGGGCAGTTGGGCCAGGGCGAGTTGGGCGGTTTCGATGTGGTCGGCGGCAGCGTTGGAGCCGGCGTTGCCGGGCCGCAGCAGGGCGGCCACCGGCTCCCCGGACCCGGCCTGGCCGTGGTCGACGAACGCGACGAGCGGATGGTGGCCGAAGGTCTTCTTCCAGGTCGCGGTGGCGTCCTGCTTCTCGGAGTGGGCGAGCACCAGCACGCCGTCGATGTCCACGATCACCTGGCCGTCGGCGGCCGGACTGCTCGCACCCGCCAAGTCCCAGACCCGCCCGCGTACTTGGGAACGTGCGTCCCGGATCGCCGCGAGGGCCTTCGGACCGGAGGCGGCGAGTGTGTCGACGAGACGGGAGACGGTCGGATCGGAGGCCACCGGGCCGAACACGTCTGGCTCGGCCCGCAGCATTCCGACGTCGGCCAGGCAGTCCCCGCCGAGTGCGACGGCCAGGGCCAAGTCCAGCAGGATCTTGCCCGGATGGTGCACGGCCCGCGGCTTGCGCCACGGCGCCAGCGCCGCGGATATCGCGGTGTCCAGGCCGGACTTGCGGACCGTCTCGACCAGCAGCACCGACCCGGCCTGCGAGACCACCCCTCGCCCGCCGCCCTCGACACGGACGCGCGGGTACGACCCGTTACGCTTCTTCACCTGGAGAGTGCTTCTTTCCTTGCAGCTGACAGGACCCTCGACAAGTCCCATCGTTGCAGGTCAGCAGCACTCTCCACGGCGCTGTCACGTTGGTTGGCCGGGTGGGATGATCTTCTGGTTGATTGTGCTGGAGGGGACTGTCTGTGGGGGCCGTGTCGCCGTCGTACAAGGGGCATCGGTATCCGGTCGAGGTCATCTCCCATTGTGTGTGGCTGTACTTCCGCTTCCCGCTGTCGTTCCGCGAGATCGAGGAGCTCATGCTCGAGCGCGGGATCGTCGTCTCCTACGAGACGGTGCGCCGTTGGTGCGCCAAGTTCGGGCAGACCTATGCCAACGCGCTGCGCCGCCGACAGCCCCAGCCCGGGGACAAGTGGCACCTGGACGAAGTCTTCATCAAGATCAACGGGGAACAGAAGTACCTGTGGCGGGCCGTCGACCAGGACGGCAATGTCCTGGACATCCTGGTGCAGAACCGGCGGGACAAGGCTGCGGCCAGGCGTTTCTTCCGCAGACTGCTGAAGAGGACCGGTGCGGTGCCGCGGGTGGTCGTCACCGACAAGCTCCGCTCCTACGGCGCGGCTCATCGCGAGGTCATGCCCTCCGTCGAGCACCGGCAGTCGAAGTATCTGAACAACCGGGCGGAGAACAGCCACCAGCCCACCAGGCAACGCGAAGGGGCGATGAAAAACTTCCGCTCCGTGGGCGGAGCCCAGCGGTTCCTGTCCGCGTTCAGCGGGATCTCGCCCCACTTCCGGCCCCGCCGCCATCTGATGCCCGCACACCACTACCGCGCCGAGATGACCGTCCGCTTCGCAATTTGGGACCAAATCGCCGGCGTCGCCAGCCCAGCCGCCACGGCCTGACCACAGCCCGGAACCGGGCTCCATCACGCCACGACGTGCCATCAGACACCTACCCACCTGTCAGTCCTCTCTCTAGTTACGACATGAACATGGCCTTGAAGTGCACTGCTTAGAGTTCATGGAGGACACTTTGGTTCGGTGTTTGACCTGGGATGGTATGGCTAAGTTGCTCGGCCTCTGGTCTCGCTTAGGTTCTCTGAACTGCTGTGCTGTGGTTAGCCCGAGGATGTTGGAGATGGAGAGAGGATTTCCTTGGGGGCGCGTCGACTGACGCCATGTCAGGATGTACCTTTTGGGTGATTACTCCGATCTTTCTGGTATGTTGAATCCCCTGTTGGCATGGGGCTGCTGCCCCCGTGTCCGGACGTAGGTGCGCTGCTGCTCGGGGTGGGTGGTCGGCGGCGGTGTCGGGGTCGGGCGGTGCGGGTGGAGAAGATGGTCTTGTTGAGGAAGGCGGAGACCACACTGTTCCGGTCGACCGGGATCTCATCGTTGAACACGGGTGGAGTGGGTGAGGTCGAACAGGTCGCGGATCGACTGCCGTTGCAGGAGGCACTTGAGCTTGTCGGCGAGGATCTCCTCCTGGTGCATCACCGTCAGGTCCGCGGCGCAGTCGTCGGAGCGGTCGCTGTAGGCCCACGAGGGCACCTGATCCGCCCGGGCACCCGACACCCAGGTGCGGCGGGCGGCCGGCAGGCAGCGGTGTGCACGCGGGCCGGTTCATTCGGTAGCTTCGGTCGCCGCCCGGTCCGCGGGCGGCGGCCAAAGCCGATCCGTATCCGCGGGCCGCCGAACCGGGCGGTGCGCCGCGAACGCCGAGGAGCGAGATGCAGTTACGCCCCCATCAGCGCGAGGCCCTGGACGCGATCGAGGCCGGTGCCTGCGAGGGCCTGCGGAGGATGACGGTGGTCTCCGCGAGCGGCAGCGGCAAGACTTTGATCGCCCAGCGTGCCGCCGAATCGGTCGCGCCGACCGGCGCGACCGTGGTGCTGGTGCCCACCAAGGCGCTGGTCGTGCAGACCGCCTTGAAATGGCGCGAAGCCGGCTACCGCGGCCTGCTGTTCGGCCTGTGCTCCCTGTCCCAGCACGACAGCGGCATCCCCTGGCAGACCGTACGCATGACCAGCGATCCCGGCACGATCCTGCCCGCCGTCCAACAGCGGCGCGGCGCCGCGACCGTGATTATGACCTATGCCTCCCTGCGCCACCTGACCGACGCCCGCGCGCTCGGCGCCATCCGCTGGGACCTGCTGATAGCCGACGAGGCGCACCGCACGTGCGCCGGCTTCGTGGACGGCTGGGGAGCCGTTCACGACGACACTCTGATCCGTGCCACCACCCGCCTGTACATGACCGCGACCCCCAGGATCTGGGCCGCCCGCACCGGCACTGCCCAGGACACCGGTCGCGTCCCGCTGGCCACCATGGAGCACCAGGAGGTGTTCGGCCCGATCGTCTACCGCCTGGGCCTGGCCGACGCCATCGCGCGTGGCATCGTCGCCGACTACCAGGTTCTGGTCGTCACCGTCGACGACACCGACCGCGACCTGCTCGCCATCCTCAACGACCCCCACCCCGCCGGCAGCGCCCACCTGGACGGACTGCGCAACGCCGCCGTCCAAGTCGCCCTCCTGCGTGCCGTCGCCGAACACAGGCTCCGGCGCATCCTCGCGTTCCACAACCGTGTCGAAGCCGCCGACGGCTTCGCCCGCACCCTGCCCACCACCGCCGCCAAGGTCCACGAACCGCTGCGCCGCACGCAGCTGTGGTCCCACGCCGTCACCGGCGAGCAGGACGACACCCTCAACCAGTCCCTGCTGGCCGCCTTCGACGACCCGGCCCACGACGTCGCCGTCCTGTCCAACGCCCGCCTCCTGAACGAGGGCGTCGACCTTCCCGACCTGGACGGCGTCGTCTTCGCCGCTCCCCGCTACAGCACCATCGACGCCGTCCAAGGCGTCTCCCGGGGCCTTCGCCAGCCGCCGGGCGCAGGCAAACGCACCACCTTGGTCGTTCCCGTCTACCTGCCCCGCACCGGGGAGGGCGCCGACATCCTGGAGAACTCCGACTTCGCCGCCCTGATCGCGATCCTGGAGGCGCTGCGCTCCCACGACGAATCGTTCATGGACCGCGTCACGCTGCCCGAACCGACCCGCACCAGCACCGTGATCACCCGCGAACTGCTCTACGCGGAGCCCGAACGCGCAGCGCAACTGGCCCGCGTTCTGGGCCTGAAGATTTTGCTCCCCGCCGCCGGAACCTGGAGGGACGGACTGCGTGCCGCCACCGCGCACCACCGCGTGCACGGGCATCTGACCATCACCCTGGACTACACCGACGAGCAGGGCTTCGGCCTGGGACAGTGGATCGCGAACCAGCGCCTGCACCACTTGCTGGGAACCCTGCCAGCCGACTGTCAGGCCGCCCTCGAAGACCTGGGCATGTCATGGCAGTTGCCTAGCCCCACGCAGGCCATGCTCGACCACGCCCGCCTGTACACCCGCACCCACGGCCACCTGCTGGCAGCCCCTGACACGGTCGTCGGCGGATACGCCCTGGGCAGGTGGCTGGCCAACTGCCGTAGCCGGGCAGGTGCCGGAACCTTGGACGCCGACGTGCAAGGCGCCCTGGACCGTATCGACCGGTGGTGGAATCCGGCGTGGCCACCGGCATGGCAGCGCGCGTACGCCCACGCGAAAGCCCTCTACCCGGGGCCGGGCCAGCTCTGGCATCTGGCATCCCGGCCCCCGTCCCCGCAGGACCGGCAGGCGCTGCACTGGATCGAGAAGCAGGAGCGGGACTTCTTCAAAGCGCTGACCCCGGAGCAGCAGGATCTGCTGGTGCAGATCGGAGCCTCGCCGTGTACCGAAGCACTGCTGTCCCCCGTGCGCGCATCGAGCCGTCAGACTCCCGACCGCCGCGGCGACGGTCTGGCGTACGCCGCCCGCTTCCTGGCCGAGCACGGCCACGTGGACATCCCCGTGGAGCACATGGTCACGTGGAAGGGGAGCAACCGCGGTCCGGCCGGGTCCTTCCCCCTGGGGACTTGGTTCCAGGAGCAGAGAGCCGGCTTCGCCGCGCTGCCCGCCGACGAGCGCCGCGCCCTGAACGCGCTCGTGGAACTGGCCCGCCGGGCGGCCCAGCCCGGCCATGACCAGGCGCTAGCGACCCCCGCCGTCTCTCAGCTGCGCGCCCGGCGCGCAGCCGCCGCGACCGATTGTGAACCGCAGGACGCCATCGCGGACCTCACCGGCCGCCCCCACGCCCTTCCGGCCCTGTACCGGAAGGCCCGCATCTCCAAGAACCCGTTCGTGTGCATCGAGCGGTTGCCCGACGGTTGGAGCGCCCGGGTCGACACCAGCACCACCAAACTCGTCCTCGTCAGGCCGGAGGTCGCCAACCCCCTGCAGTACGCGATCGAGGACGCCATCGGCGCAGGCGAGGGGGCCTGGGGGAGCTTCGGGCCCGTCCACTTCGGCCTGGGCGGACTGCCGGACGAGGACACCGCACGCCGATGGGCTGCACGCCTGTACCAGCAGACCCGCGACCACCTGCGCGACCTGATCGGCTACTACGGATTTTCGTCGAGGTGACGGACAAGGGACGGACGTCACCTCTTCCCTCTGCCCACATCGTCACCGCCGCCGACCGGGACGGGGTCTGCTGAGTTCCGCCTCAGGCGCGGCCGCCCAGGTACCAGCCCCGTGGCGCGGGCTGCAGCCGGTTGGTGATCAGCTCGCCGAGCTTCCACGGCAGGCAGCTGCGCTCGGCCAGAACAGCGTCCTGCGACGTCACCTTGTGCGGGGCGGGCAGTGGCAGCCGCCGGTACCGGCCCCGGGCCGGCCGCTCCCGCCCCGCCTGCTCGCGTGCGGCTCGCGAGCGGGGCTGCGGGAGCAGAGTGTGACGCTCGAGCCAGGCCCCGACCACGTCCAACGCCGGGGCGGGCATACCCCAGGCATCCATCAGCGTGGCCAGCCCCGCGAGCCAGGCCGAGTCCTGCCCGGGTGACAGGGTCCGCCGCTGGCGCCGCCGCTCGCGGGAGGCGAGTTCGTAGGCCAGAGTCACCGCCTCCGGGTAGGACAGCAGGGGAGCGACCCGCAGTTCGTCGCGCCCCGCCGCCCCCAGCAGGCGCCGGCGGGCCTGCCAGACGGCTGGGTTGAAGACGGGGACGTTCCACCAGCACGAGGTGATCGCGTAGGCGTCGGCGAACATCGCGCGCCCGCCCGGCCCCAGCCGCCGCTCCAGCACCCTGCGCTTCCTCTCCGCGTGCACGACCTCCGGCAGCCCCGCCAGTCGGATCGCACCGGCACCGGGTTCACGGCGGTTGTCCAGCCAGCGGCCGTGCCGCGCACACACCTGCCACGAGGCATCCACGGCCAGGTACACCTGATCCGTGGTGCCCTGCACCCGGGCACACAGCTCGCATCCGCGCACCAGGAAGCACCCGGGCGTGTCCCACGGCCAGTCCCACACCGGCGGCCCCGCCCCCTTCAGCAGCCGGTGCGGGCGGGTGTTGGGCAGCGCGAACTGCAACTCCCCAACGCTGCGCCCGCACATCACCGACAGGCGCTCGAGCGCGGCCGTGTTCAGGTAACCGTCGCCGTAGCGCGGCTCGCTCGGCTCGCGCCCCGAGCGCACAGAGCGGCCGAACATGAGCCAGAAGTCACGGTCAGGGATGCCGTTGAGGGCCGCCAAGCGCCGGGCGAAGGAACCGGTCGACTCCCCGGCGATCAAAGGGACTTTCCACAGTCCCAGCCGCTCGGCAGGACGCGGCCGCCCGGCCCGTCCCTGCCTCACCGTGCTGCGTCCGGTCATGTTCCCCACGATCCGCCCTCTTCTTCCCGCCCTGCGGCCACCGTTCCGCCTCGCGGACACTCCTCTGCCGATGCCCGATCTACCGCGCCCCGGCCAGGTGCCGTTGGCCGAAAATACTCGCCCCGCCTCCGAACTCCCTCTATCGGAAGGTAACTTCCGCCGACATCCGGCGATCTTCGCCCGGGACCGGAGGGATGGGAAGGAGAGCCAGGGGGTGGAACTGCGCGCGCACCAGCGCGAAGCACTGGCCCGGATCCTCGCCGCCGTGGCGGCCGGGGAGCGGCGGATGACCGTCGCGTCCGCGTGCGGCAGCGGGAAGACCCTGACCGCGCAGCGCGCCGCCCGACGCCTGGCCCCCAACGGCACTGTCCTGGTGCTGGTACCCACCAAGGCCCTGCTCGTGCAGACCGCCCTCCGCTGGCGCCAGAGCGGCCAACCAGGCATGGCCCTGGGCGTGTGCTCCCTCAGCCAGCGGGCCAGCGGCTTGGACCCGGGCGTGGCCCTGATGGTGTGCTACCCGCGGGCCATTGCCCGCGCCATGCGCACCGGCGGGCCGGTGACCGTGTTCGCCACCTACAGCTCCCTGCACCACATCCGCCGCGCCCACGAGGGGTTCCAGCTGCCCGCCTGGGACCTGGTCATCGCGGACGAGGCCCACCGCACCTGCACGGCGTTTGGCGACGGCTGGGGCACCGTCCACGACGACGCCGCCCTGCCCGCCAAGCTGCGCCTGTACATGACCGCGACGCCCCGCGTGTGGGGTGCCCCCGCCGAGGACGAGGACATCCCGTTCGTGCAGCGCCCGCCGCTGGCCACCATGGACCGCCGGGAGATCTTCGGTCCGACCGTCTACGAGCTGGGCATGGCCGCCGCTATCGAGATGAGCATCCTGGCCGACTACCAAGTCCTGCTGCCCGTGGTGGCGGACGCCGACCTGTTCGGCATCCTCACCACCCCGCGGCCCGGCACGACCGCCCACCTGGACGGACTGCGCAACGGCGCCATCCAGGTCGCCGTCCTGCGCGCGATTGCCGAACACGGTCTGCGCCGCGTCCTGGTCTTCCACAACCGCGTCGCCGCCGCCGAGGCCTTCGCCGCCACCCTTCCCGACACCGCCGCCCAACTCGACGAACCCCTGCGGATCAAGGACCTGTGGGCCCAGGCCATCCACAGCCGGCAAAGCGCCGAATGGCGCCGGGACCTGCTCGACGACTTCGCCCGCACCGATACGCTGGTGAAAATCCTGTCCAACGTGCGGGTCCTGAACGAGGGCGTCGACATCCCCGACGTGGAGACCGTCGTCTTCGCCGACCCGCGATACAGCGTCATCGACGCCATCCAGGCGATCGGCAGGGGCCTTCGCCAGCCCCCCGGGGCGGGCAAGAAGACCACCCTGATCATCCCCGTCTACCTGCGCTCGGGCAGCGACGACGACTGGACGCGCGACCCGGCCTTCGCGAACCTGATCACCCTCCTGCAGGCGCTGCGCTCCCACGACGAGTCGTTCATGGACCGCGTCGCCCTGCCCACGCGCGCCACGGGAGCCGGCAGCGGCCTCGCCGCGTCCCGCAGCTCCTTCTACGCCCACCCCGAACGCACCGCCGCTCTCGCCCGTGCCCTGGGCCTGACCATCGCCCTGCCCGCGATCGGCTCCTGGGACACCGTGCTGGCCGCCGCCGCCCACTACCACGCCCGCCACGGAGCGCTGGACCCGCCGACCGGCTACGTCACCGTCGGCGGCTTCGCCCTGGGCGAGGCCCTGGACCGACTCCGCCTGCGCCGTCTGGCGGGGCGCCGGCTGGCCCCCGGCCGCATCAAGGTTCTGGACCTGCTCGGCTTCTGCTGGACCCGGCAGGCGCCCACGTTCGCGTCCATGCTCGCCCACGCCCGTGCCTGGGCCGACGAGACAGGTCACCTGACCGTCCCGGTCAGGGAGATCTTCGGCGGCCACCCGCTGGGCACCTGGCTGGCCCGCCAGCGCCGCCTGGCCGCCACCGGGCAGCTGCCCGCCCAGCACCGGCACGCCCTGGACGCCATCGACCCGCACTGGAACCCCGCCTGGCCCCGCGACTGGCAACGCCGCTACCGCCTCGCCGTCCAAGCCCTCGCCGACGCCCGCCAGGCCACCTGCCTCCCGCCCGCCGCCGGTCAGTGGCACCAGCCGGGCATGCAGTGGCTGCACACCCAACAGACCCGCTTCTTCGACCTGCACCAGGGCCAGCAAGAACTCCTGCTGGCTCTGCCCGTCCCACCATTGCCCGGAGGCCTGTACTACCAAAGCGCCGGCGACGCCCAGCGCCACGACTTCTACCGGGCCCTCGGCCACCTGTCCGCGTTCGCCGCCCGCGAGGGCCACCGCGATGTGCCCGACGACCACCTCGAGCCCTCCTGGTGGGACCACAGCACCCCGGACCGGCCCCCGTTCGTGCTCGGCCGCTGGCTGCGCCGATGCCGCGAACACCCTGGGGCCCTGACACCCGAAGAGCTCGAAGCCCTCCACGCCGTTCTGCGGGACAACCCACAGCCCCCACCACCGTGATGCCCTGACAACCGCTGAGGCCGGGGCCCCGGGCTGGCAGCGGGAAGGGAAACGACGCCAGCGGCCCGGCACGGGCTACTGCGACACGTCACCGTCAGGCGCGGCGGTTCACAGTTCCACGGTCCGCCCGTAGGGCAACTCCTCCAGCAGTTCCACGGTGAGGCGCTCCGTCCCCTCCCGGATCGCTTTCTGCGCCCCCTGGCAGACCAGCTGCGACAGATGCGTCATATAGCCGCGGCTGCGCGTGTGCAGGTACTCGCTCAACGCGACCAGGTCGCCACTTTGGTGCTCGTGCAGGCGCAGATCCCGGTCGAACAGCGTCACCACGCGCCGGAATCTGCGGACCCCCTCGTCGTCGAAGCCCAGTCGGCCGGTCCGCATCACCGTGTGGGCGCCGCGCCGGGCCTCGCCCTTCTCCAGCACCGCTTCCTCGTCACGAAGCAACGGGTCGACGATGGCCTGCGCCTGACGCCCGCAGTAGATGAACGTCGCCCCGGTGCTGGCGTTGATGTGATCCAGGTACGCGAACGTCTGCTCCGCCTCCACCGCGGTGCGCAGCTGTTCCACCCCGTCGATCAGGACCAGCAGCGTGCGCGCGTTGCGCATCGCGATGATGACCGACTCGGTCGGGTCCCCGCTGTCGCGGCCCTGCCCCAGGAAGCGGGCGAACACCTGCGGCCAGTTGCGGACGGTGCCGCGCACCGGCGCGGGGACGCTCAGCAGGATCACCGGGATCCGGTTCTCGTCCCGCGCGTACAGTCGCTCGAATTGACGTTCCCAGTGCACGCCGATCGCCTGCAGCACGGCGCTCTTCCCCGTGCCGCGCGGGCCTTCCAGTAGTATCGGGGGCTTGCCGAGCCGGCGCTCGCGGTTGGCCCGCAACTGCTCGGCCACCAGGCGCAGCGCGGTGTTGACCGCGGGGGAGGACACCGTGCGCATGTGTCCGTGCCAGCGCAGGCGCGGATCCAGATCGGTGACTTTGGTGCCCTGCGGGGCGCAGTCCGCCAAGTCCGGCGGTCTTACCTGCTGCTTGGACATGAACCGCCAGGCGTGGCAGTCGTCCGGCCACAGCGGGCCCGGCGGCGCCAGGAACAACTGCTCGGGTACCTTCGCCGTGAGGAGCAGCCGCTCCTCCTGGCGTTCCAACTCCGTCTTGCGGCCCGTCACCGCACCCCTTCCAACGTCACCGTGAACAACCCTGCACCCTGCCGAGAACGGCACGGTCCCACATCCATCTGTCCCCGCTACAGATCCACGTCGAACTCGTCCTGCTCCGCATAGGGGTCCGGCTCGGCCTCGATCCGCCGGTACCGCTGCGACAGGCTCTCCCCACCTGCGGTTGCGGGCTCCTCGGCCCAGGTCTGCGGGCCGCGCTCCCATGCCAGGAGTGCCGGATCGGGCGCGACGGCCGCGAATCCCCAGTCCACCCCGTCCACCCCCGCCGGGGGATCGTCGAGCGCGAGCGGGCCCAGTTCGTCCCACGCGAACAGGTCCAGGCCCAGTCCGTCGACACCTGGGTCCGAGACCCGGGACGGCGGCGCGGTCGCGTCCGTTTCCGCAGCCGCGTCCGCATCCTCGCGGGAAGCCTCAGCCGTGTCCGGACCAGGTGCGGCGGTTGACTGCTCAGCGGCCCGGCGGCGCCCGTAGGGGTCGAACACCTCGGAGGGGCCGGACGGCGGCGCGGGGGCGTACCCGTCCGGAACGAACGGCACCCCGCCGCGCTCCGGACCGCGCGAGGCCCGTTCCAGCAGTTCCGCCAGCGCCTCTGCGATCGCCTGCTGCGCGAACTCGTCCTTGAGTGACCCGCCGCGCTCCAGGTACTGGGCGGCCGCGATGTCCCACAGGAACTGCGTCCAGGGCTGGTTCACCCGGTGCTGGTGCACCCACACCGCCTCCACCCACCGGTTGGCGAAACGGTGGTCCCGCAGCCACACCCGCGACGGATCGTTCGGGGTGTACCGCATCTCCCAGCGTCCCGCGCATTTCCCGCGCAGATCCGACCGGGTGCGCCGGTAGGGGTTCAGACCCTCCTCCGGGTCGCGCTCGGGCCGGTCGTAGGTGCGCCCCTGGAAATGGATGCCCTGGTCGCTGACCCCCACCCAGGCCGTGGGCAGCAGTCGCAGATAGTCCTCCCGCGTCAGCGGGAGCGGCAGGTAGCCGTCAACCCGTACGCACGCGGCGTACATCTCGTTCGGGGTCCGGTGCGGCAGGTACACCTCGAAGGGGTCCGCCAGCTCCGGATGCGGTTTGTTCTGCCACTCCAGCGCGATCCACTGCTGCAGCAGGTCGTCCAACTCCGGCAGCGTCCAGAGCCGTTCGCCGTCCACGGTACGCCGAACCCGCACCGGGTCGTTGCCGGTGTAGGTGTTCACGTACTGGCTGAACATCGACTTGATCGCACCGAACGTGCGCTCCACCACGGCCTTGTCCTGCCCGGTCCGCTTGCGTGCCGTGCGGATCGAGATGCCCAGGTAGGCACACGCGTCGAAGAAGGTGCGCCCCGCGAACACCGTGCCGTGGTCGATCACGATCAGATCTGGCACGATCACCGGCCGGGCCGCGGCGTGCGCGAACCGCGGGTCGATCTCCACCAGTTCCGAGTACGGCAGCGCGGACACGCTGGCGTGCACGGCCGCGTCGAACCCGGGGCGCATCGGGGCCGGCACCATGGCCTGAGCTAGCAGCTCACAGGCGTCGACGGCTTTGGTGGCGCGCCCGTTCGGGCGCGGCGGCGCGGCCTGCCGAGGGCGCCCGCGGTCCCGGCGGCGCTGACGCGGCTGCTTGGGCCGCAGTACCGCGGCGATGATCGTACGCGTCGCCACGTCCACCGCGATGGTCAGCTCCGCGCGTGCCGGCCGGCCGTCGTCGCCCAGCACCCACACGTCCAGGTCGGTCGAGTCGATCTGGACCAGCTCACCGGGCATCGTCGCCGTCGTCACCGAAAACGGGGGCGCGCCCGTCCGCCCGGCCGTCCGCGCGCCCGGCGCCCCAAGGTCGCGTGCCTTGATGCCCAACCGCTCCAGCAGCTTGTACAGCGTCTGCTCCGCCGGGACCTTCACCTGCGGCCCGTACGCGGCGTGCACCAGGCGCTGCAACTGCTTGAACAGCTTCCTCGCGTTGCTGGGCGTGTCCAGCCGCCGCCGCTGACGCTCCACCAGCGCCATCAACTGGTCCACCACCAGCGGATCGGTCGCCCCGTGCAGCCGCCTTGCCTTGGTGCTGCGCCCGTCCACCAGCGCCATCACACTGCGGTGCTTGCGGTACCGCAGCCGCTTGGCCTGCACCGTCTGCCAAGACACCGTCACGCCCAGCACCGCGCTCATCTCCGCGGCCTTGGTCTGGTACCGGTCGATCAGCGTGGTGCGCGCCGGGTCGAACGCTGGCCGGGGCACCGCCCCCGGCGGCGCGCCGGGCGGCAACCCGGTGTCCACCTCGATCACTGCCAGCTCCCACCGCCGCGCCGCCTGCGCGGCCCACTCCGGGACGCCGTCCAGCAGCGCGAAGTCGGGCAGCTCCGCCCGCGCCACCGCCACGCCCGCCCCGTCCAGCACCGCGAAGTCCGACGCCGCTGCCAGCACCGGCAACAGCACCGACGACACGCGGCCGCCGTCGGTGCCCTCCGCCAGCAGCACGTTCATCCCGTCCAGCCCCGCCACCTGGTAGCCGCGGCCGCGCCAGCGCACTCGATCTCCGCGCACCAGCGCTCCGCGCGGCGCGTGCCGCACCACCACCAGATCTCGTGGCTCCTGCGCCGCCAGGACGCTCATGACCGCTCCACTGCCAGCGGGCCGCCGCCCTCCAACGCACCCTCCGCCGACGCCCGCGTACTGATCGCGTGCAGCGGCCCCACCAGCGCCCCGGGCCCCAGCGGCTCGCGCCACCGCACGCCCAACCGCCGATGCCACAGCATGTGGTACAGCCTCGGAAGGGCCAGCGCCCGCGGCACGCCGCAGTCCTCCACCCCCTCGGCCAGCGGACGGGGCTGGGCGAACGCCTCCGTCAGCGCCTGTTCGACCTGAGAGTCGCCGTAGCGCGGGTGGCGCCGTCTGGAGATCCAGCGCAGGTTCGCCAGCGCGGCCCCCGACGGCAGCCGTGGCGCAGCCAACAGCCAGCCCGCTTGCCCGCACGCCTCACGCAGCACCTCCACCTCCCGCCGGAATCGGTGGGCCGGACCCGCGGCCGGAGGACACGCCACCACCAGCGTGTCCCCGGACGCGGTGCGCACGACGAAGTCCGGTACAAGGCGCCGCTCGCGGCCCCGCTCACGCCACACCAACTGCGCCGACCAGGCGCTGAAATCCACCACGGCGGGGTGGAAGTCCAGCAGCATCGCCACCGACATCCGTTCCAGGGACCGGCAGCCCACATGCCGTCCGCTCGTCGCCGACCACCACCATGTGGCGATGCTGCGCTGGGACGGATGCCGCGACGGCTGCCACACCGCACCTCGCTGCGCCAACGGCACCTGCCCCATCTGGGCCGCCGGCAGCAGGCGCCGCCGCTCGTTGTGGTCCAGATGCAGGACCTGCAGCTCCCGTACCATCCACGCCCCTCGCATTGACCCGACCTGCCCGGCTCACCGGGCAGGGAACCCCCGCAACCTCATAGCACGACAGGTGCACCGCCGGGCCCAACTGGCCACAACGGCAGTCGGTTTCTGGACAACTCCACCACACCGGCAGCACCTGCGAAGGATCAACGACGGCGGGGTCCGGGCTGGCAGTCGCCGACCGTGGCCACGGTGACGGTCTTGCCGGCGTGTGCGACGCCGGGACGGAGTTTCTGCCGTGCGACGACGAAGGTGCCGTCGGCTCCGACGCGTCGGATGGCCCGCCGTGGTTGGAAGGTCATCGAGCGGGTCCGGATGAGCTGTCCGTCGAGCAGGACGTGGACGGTGCGCTGGCTGGCCCAGACCGTGACGGTCCGGCCGACCAGGGTCGGACTGAACTTCAGGCTCTGTCCCTGCGGCAG
The DNA here is from genome assembly GCF_042888465.1 of Streptomyces sp. NPDC002888. Taxonomy (NCBI): domain Bacteria; kingdom Bacillati; phylum Actinomycetota; class Actinomycetes; order Kitasatosporales; family Streptomycetaceae; genus Streptomyces; species Streptomyces sp. NPDC002888. Next base: position 32,583 of record NZ_JBIAPU010000043.1, read on the forward strand.
CGTCACATGCCGGCCGGGACTGATCACCGCCTCGAACTCCACCGCCAGATCCGTGGCGCAGGTGTTGTTTCAGGCGGCAGGAGATGGGGGGAGGTGGGTGTTGATCCATGAGAGGCCGCCGAGGTCGAGGTGGTGGCGGCTGCGGGTGACGGCGACGTAGGCGAGGCGGGCGTCGGTGTCGTTGACGGGTTCGGGGATGGGGCGGCCCTGGGCGTCGTGCTGGTCGGTGTCTTTGGGCGGGGGGAAGTCGTCGGCGATGCGCACGGTGGGCCATTCGCGGCCTTTGGCGGTGTGCGCGGTGGAGACGGTGACGTCGGCGTCTGTCTCGTCGGTGAGCTGGTTGATCGCGGCGAGGATGGCGTCGGGCCCGTGCGTGTCGACGAGATTGACGAAGGGCTGCAGGTCACGTCCGGCGGGGTCGTGTTCGGCGTACTCCTGCAGCTCGCCCCAGGAGCGGAAGAGAACGAGCTCGCGATGGCCGGTGGCGCGGCCCTCTTTGAGGTCGCGGGCGGCGAGTGCCAGCGCGGCCAGCGCCTGTGCGCCGCGGGCCAGGGCGACGCGCCGGCCGTCGGTGAGCAGGCGCATGACTTCGGTCATGGCGCCGATGTTGGTGCGGCACAGCACCGCGTCCGGACAGTCGAGGTCCCCGACCGTGGTGGGGATGGTGTCGGTGCCGGTCAGGCGGATGGGAGCGTCCGCGAGCTCCAGCCACCGGTTGGCCTGCTCCGCGATCAGGGGACCGAAGCGGAAGGAGCGTGTGAGGGTCAGGTGCGCGGCGTCGAAGCCAGTCATCACGTCGCGGGCACCGCGCCAGCCGTAGATGGCCTGGGCGGAGTCGCCGACCATGACGAGCTGCGCGTGGTCGCGCTGGGCGGAGAAGACTTGTTCCAGGACGGGGTTGGTGTCCTGGGCCTCGTCGAGAAGCAGGAAGTCCGCGTCGATCCGTGGTTCGGTGAGGGCCCACATTTTCAGGTAGTGGTCGTGCTCGAAGCGCACCACCCCGTGGTCGGGGTTGTGCAGGTCCGCCCAGGCACGGTGGGCGAACGGAAGGACCGCTTCGGTGAACTGTGCCTGTTCGGCGGGTGTCCCCAGGCGGCGCAGCGGCGGGACGTGGTGGCGGTCGAGGGAGTGGTCGGCGGAGTAGCAGAAGCGGGTGACCGTGCGCAGCACGGTGTTGGACAGCGACTTGGCGGTGATCTCGTGTTCGCCGATGCGGACGGGGCGGGTGATGCCGAGTGCCCGGCCGGTCTTCCAGGCGCTCTGGCGGGGGCTGTTGAGGCGGTGGGTGTAGCGGTGGCCGAGGGCCGCGTAGGCGGTGGCATGGGCGGTCTTGCATTGCACGGTACGGGGGAAACGCGCCGCGGCGTCGAGGGCGATGCTTTTGTTGAAGGCGAGGTAGCGGCCGCGGCGCTGGGTGGCGGCGGCGAGCAGGGCAAGGGTGGTGGTCTTGCCTGTGCCGGCGCCGGCTTGCAGGACGAGGTGGTGACCGGCGCGGAAGGCGTCGGCGGCGTGCACTTGTTCATCAGTGGGCGTGGGCAACAAAGGCTCCGCGAAGGGCAGAAGACGAAGAGAACGTCCGCTGCCTTCGGGCGCGGGACGTCTCACGGGCTTGAGGATCAGGGTGCCGTTGGTGAGCGGCGGTGCCGGCTGCGCGCGTTCGGGCTGCGCAGATCAGCACTTCTTCGAGGGTGTGGTCGGCGAGGAGGTCCCGGAGCCGGTCCTCCAGTGTGCGAAGGCGCTCCCGTTCCCGCTCGGCGAGGGCCGCGGTCACGCGCCGGCTGAGGAATTCCGCCGGCCGCTGGCCCCGGGAAGCCGCAGCCCGGCGGACGGCAGCCTCGTCACTCCGGCTGAAGGCGACATTGAGCCGTACCTGCCCCTTGCGGTCCGGGTAGTGCGTACTCAGGACGTCGATGGGCAGCCGTTTGCCCAGGCGGCGCCGCAGCTTGTGCAGGGCGTGGCCCGGGCTGCGGGCGTACTGCACGGCCATCATTCGGGTGCGGTCGGCGTTCACGGCCAGTGGCACGCCGCGCCGGGCGCGCTTGAGTTCACCGGGGGACAGGGGCCGGGTCAGGAGGATCTCGACGGCATGGTGTCGCGTCACGGCCCGACCGCCTTGCGCGAGTGGCCCGAGGGTCCGGGCCGTCTGCGGGTGGGCAGCCGGGTGTGGATGTGCTCACGGTGCAGGAGGGGATTGAAGGGTTCCCAGCCCGGCACTGTCAGGTCGGGGGTGGTGGGTGTGGCCGCGTGCTGGGGGCAGCGCTGGGCACGCCAGCGCAGCTGCACCGCGTAGGGGAGGGCACTGAGGTCGTAGACGGCCATGATGTTCGCGGGCAGTGCCAGTTGGCCGGTGGTGGCGGTGGCGGGCATCAAGGTCCAGGTGCCCACGGGGGTATCGGGAGCGAGTAGCGGGCGAGCACAGCGGTCGCGGCGCCGGGTCTGGGCAACACACCGGATGTCCTCGACCGGGCAGGCGGCGAGGTAGCGGACGTACAGCAGTTGCACGACGGGGCGGGCCGGGCGGCACACGGCTGACTCTGCTGCTGCCCCGTCCGGCCGGGCGGTCGGCGCAATGAAGGCCCCGGCGTCGATCAGGCGGCGGGTGTGCACAGCGAGCGCCCTGCGCAGTGTGCCCAGCCCGGCTGCTGTGGGGGCGTTCCGTATGGGGCACAGCAGGGCGTGCGGGATGCGGCACCAGCCGCTGCCGTCCCCGGCCGGGTGGGCGATGCCGGAACTGACGTGCCAGCGGCAGTCGGCAGGAACCCGGGCGGCCGGGAGTTCATGCGGATGGAGAGGGACCATGGCCATCTGCGGGTCGCTGCGGTGATACCACTCGATTCGGTTGCCGCACTCACGGCAACGGCTGTGCTCGCCGCAGCGCGTCAGCAGGCTGGTACCACCATGCCTGATCCGCAGGGAGCGACGCACCGGGGTGGCGGCAGGGCTGCTGTCCCAGTGCCGCGCAGAAGATGAAGGCGTGGAGCGCATGCGAGCGAACCTGCCAGCCGACACGCCGCATCTGCGGGAGCGGCACCGTCACGTCATCCGGTTGGTCCCGTGCAGTGCGACGGGCGTGCGAAGGGGCGTCTGGATGTTCGATGTGGCGTCGCCGCTTCAGGTGATCTGTGGAAGCCCTGCTCCGGCCGTCAGCGATCGGCGGTGCCGGGCAGGTCGTGGCCGTGGCACAGCGTGCCGAAGAGCTGCTCGAACGGGGTTCCCAGGGCGTGCGCGAGAGCGTGCCAGGTCTTCAGGGTGCCGATGGTGCGACCCTGCTCGATCTCGATGACCGTGCGCCTGGCCAGGCCACTGCGGGCGGCGAGCTCGTCGTACGTCCACCCGCGCACGGCCCGCAGACGCGCGAGTTCCAGCCGCAGCGCGTTGAGGTCCGGATCGGGCGGCAAGATCGTCACCTGTCCATCCGACGGTGCAGACCCCTGCCCTGTCAGTGCAGACCTCTGCCCTATTTGCCCAGGTGGAGGCAACGGTTGTAGGGCAGACGTCTGCACTACGGTGGTCCGCCGCCACTCTTTCCCGGACGGACACCGGCAGAGGCATCGAGAGGAGGGCCACCCGCCCATGAGGCTGCGCGCACCATGGCCCGCGACACCGCCGCGTGCCTGGACCGTGGAACTGCGTTCACAGACCGGCGGACTCGTTCTCGTCTGCCAGCGATGCCCCCACGGCGGCGGCCCGGTCACAGCGTCATCCGCCCGCGCGGCCGCCCTCACCCATCTCGCCCGGCACGCCCGCAGCGACACCCTCCCGCTCCACCTGAGGATCTGTCAGTGCCGCGAGCGCGGCTGCCGCTGGCACGGCCGCCACCGCGGCTGCGCCGGCCCTGTCCGCCTGCTCCTCGCCGGTGAACATGGCGGCCGGGTCTGGCGACTCGCCGACACGTGCACCGCCTGCGCCGCAGCGACAGCCCACGCCGCCGTCGTACCCGACACCGCCCTTCTCACCCCCCGGCCGTCCCCGCCGACAACCTCCCGCCGCCGACGGCGGCTCAGCGAGCCCGACGGGCGGGCCAGGGTCCGGGAAATGCTCAGCTATCTGGCCGCTGCGCTCCCAGCCGGAGCCTCGGCCGCCGCCCGGCTGATCGCCCTGCAGTGCGCTTTGCGTATGAACGCCAGCATGCAGGTCAGGCTTCCCCTGGGCCTGCTGCGCGGCCTCCGCCTGGGCGCCACCCTGAGCCCGTGGCGGGAACTGGAGCAAGCGCGGTGGCTGCGCAGGATTCCTGGCCGTGCGGCTGACGAGGTGGCCGCCGTACTGCTGGACGCCGCGCTGCTCGGCCAGGCACCCGCCCGTACCGACCGGCGCCGCGCGGCGGACTGGGCGCTGCGCGGCAGTCGCCCGAGCCGGGCTGGGGTGCTCGGTCCGCTTCCGCAGCTGATGAGTGTCTACCTCGCGGCACACAGCCAATCCGAAACCGGCCAGGGACTCAATGAGGCCGATCGGACAGCGCACGAGTGCGGTATCCAACCAGCCGAACTGCCCCACATGCTTGAGCAGTTGACCATGGCAGGACTGTTGGACTCATGGCAAATCGCCTCCGATACGGAAGATTTCCACTGGATCCTTGGGTTCCGCAGCGAGGGCGAGCCGAGGGTTGCGGTGAGACAGGCGATGGGCCTTGCTGTGCTTGTGGCATCAAGCAGCGATCCGGAACGGATCGACCGGGCAACGGCTGTATCCGGCGAGGCGGAAACTGCTGCCGACTCGGCGGGGCGGTCTACCGGCGCCGCGATGCCGTCGAACGCTGCTTCAACCGGCTCCCGATCAAGTCACTCGCCGACGAGATGCTACTTGTCGAGGCCCGAAGCACCGACGGCGCCGCGTGCCCTGGCTGTGGCGGTTCGTGGTCACGCCGTGTTCACGGCTCCTGCCCGTGGGTTCCCGGCGATCTGGCGGGTAGGCGGCTGGCGGATCTGATCGGCACCCGCCCTCGGCATGTCTTCGGCGGTCGTCTCTCGGCTGGCACAACCATTTCCTCGCAGAGGGCGCGTCGCATGGCTTGGCTGGGCGGATAATCGGGCTCGTCATGCCTCACGCTGACTCTGTGTCAGGGCGACTCGGATGGCAGCGATGCTGATGCGTTCTTGTTCCAGGCGTAGGTGTGGCCGGTAGGTGCCGTTGCGGAGGTCCTGTGCGAGCTGGGCCTCTTCGGGGGTGAGATGAGACAGGCTGTCGGGGGCTTGGGTCTTTTCCTCGCCCCAGTGGGGCTCGTGGCTGAGGAGGGTGGCGCGGTCCATGAGCAGTGACTTTGTGTGGGGGAACAGTCCTCGGACCTGGTTGAGGATGGCGAAGCCGTGTGTGTCGATGTCGCCCCAGTAGTAGAGGTCGACGTCTTTGAGCCAGGCCAGGTGGCGCAGCAGGGTAGCGGCGTATCCGGAGCCGAGGACGGCGATGGCGTCGGGGACCGGCGGGAGCGAGAGGTAGGTGGTCTCGTTCTCGAGGACGAAGACGGTGCGTGCGCTGGGCGGGTGCGCGTTGAGTTCTTCGGCGCGAACGGTGAGTTCACTGAAAGGCAGGGGAGAGGCCCCGAGGTACCGGAAGCGGATGTACATGGGCTTGGCCCGGAAGCCGTAGCGTGCGACAAGATCGCTCTTCGGCGCGCTGGTGTCGATGCGGCTTTCAGGGAGCACACAGTCGAGGAGTTCGGCGAGGATTCCTTTGCTGGTCTCGATGAACTTGGTGTCCACGCCCGGGGTGTCTATCTCGCGCAGGTAGACCGCCTCGGTGTCGTGGTCTCGGATCCAGCACGCGGTGCGCACGAGCCGTTGCCAGTCTGCGGCGTGGGTGAGGACCTTCATGGGGTGGTCGGCCATCCATTGTGCGATGCCGGGATCCTGGCGCGCCGTCTGCTCGTGCAGGGTGTGGAAGTGGTCGACCTGGTGGGTGACGCGGAGCAGCGTCCAGAGGCCGTCGCGGGTGTCGACCCAGGCTCTGGCCGGGACGGTGTTCGACGGAGTGCCGTTGCGGCCTCCGATGGATTTGGTCTGGATGCGCAGATGAGGGTTCCGGTCGGGGGCCCAGCACTGGGCCCAGGCGAGCGCCTGCTCGTAGTGCTGCAGGGCGTCGGCCGCGGTCGGGCCCTTCAGCGGCACTCCGATGGGTTCGAAGGGATGACCGTCCGCGACGGCGGTGAGGTAGCGGCCGCTGGTCCACTTGCGGCGCAGGGTTTCCACCACCTGCTCGGGGCGGGTCCATTCTGCCGGGGTCACGACTGCTCCTTCGGGTGCCGGTTCGCCTGCCGGGCCGCTGCCTGCTTGTGGGCGCGGAACTCCTCGATGGTGAGGTTGTTCAGGCGGGAGCGGGTCTTGTCGGGGCGGTCGACGTAGCCGACGCGGGTGACGTGGGGCTCGATGACATGGAGTTTCTGGAGCGGGGTGACGACGAGGAGTTGCAGGCCCAGGCTCCGGAACAGGTCGAGGGCGAAGTGGGCGGAGGGGTCGTCACCGCGTCCGAAGGCTTCGTCGATGGTGACGAAGTGGAAGGTCTTGGGTTTGGCGGCGGTGGGGTCGATGCGGAACTGGTAGGCGAGGGAAGCCGCGAGGATGGTGTAGGCGAGTTTCTCCTTCTGGCCGCCGGACTTGCCGCCGGAGTCGGAGTGGACCTCGTACTCGGTGTCGTCCTCGCGGTTGAGTTCGCTGGCGGAGAAGACGAACCAGCGCCGCACGTCGGTGACCCGGGCGGTCCAGTCTTTGTCGGGACGGGTGTACTCCGGGCGGCCCTTGAAGCGGTCGAGGAGCGCCTTGACCTGGAGGAACTTCTCCTCGGTGTACGCGTCGTCGGTGTCGTTCGAGAGCGTTTCGCTGGTGCAGGCGCGCAGGTCGTGCTGGAACTCGCGGATCTCCTTGTTCGGCGTGGGGGCGGCGTTGAGCCGGATGTAGCGGCCCGGGTTGTAGTCGATGCCGGCCAGCGAGGCGTTGATCACGTCGATGCGCTCGCGGATCTGCAGCTCCTGGGCGCCGAGACGGGCCTGAAAGGAAGCGATGTCGTGAATGACGTTGGTGCGCAGGTATTGGAGGAACTGCTCCTCGAACCGGGGCAGGTCCTCGTCGGTGAGACGGCTGTGCAACGCGCGGTAGCCGTCGGCGGATTCGATGGTGTTGTCCAGCTCGGTGGTGTGCACCGGGTACCTGCCGCGGAAGGCGGCCATCAGGCCCGCTGCCTGGCTGCTCGCGTGGCGCAGGGCGTCGTGACGGCTGCTGCTGCTGCGCAGCAGACGTGCTGAGGCATGGCGCTCGGCGTCGTCCAGCATCTCCAGGAGCTTGTGCTCGTCGCTGTCGGCTGCGGGCAGGAACTTCCCCAGGGCTTCCTCGTGCTCCGCCATGCCGTCGAGGTCGCACTGCGCGAGGAACGTGGTGGTCCTGTCCAGCAGGTCGGCGATGTGCTGGACATCTCGGCGCAGGCCGCCCAGTTCCTCCTGTCCTGTGGTGAACGTCTTGCTGCTCTGTACGATCTCGTTCTCGGTGCTCTGCAACTGCGTGGTGAGCTTGTCCAGACCGGCTTCTGCTTCCAGAGCGCTCTTCTGCTGCTCGAACTGCTCGATGTCCGCGACGGTACTTGGCCAGTCGAGTTCCGCGTAGGTGCCGACGCTGGCCAGCAGGGTGAGAGCGGCACTGGTTCCGGCGCGGTCCCGCTGCTGGTTCTCCAGTTCCCGGGTGGCCGTGGTGATGCCGGCGCTTTCGCGGGTGAGGCGGGCGGCCTCGGCGAGGAGTGCGTCGAGCTTGGCCTGATTGCTCCAGCCCAGCACCCAGTTGCGCCGGTCGTCGATGCGGTGGGCGTCGTTCTTCTCGTGGCGGCCGCCGCCGCCCTTGACAAGGCCCTGCCGGGTGACGGCGGGCCGGGCGGCGCGGGTGAACACGTCCAGATCTTCGGCGCACAGGTAGTCGGCGCGCGAGCGCAGCCGCGCGGCGAGCCAGTCGCGGGCCCAGCTGTCGGACTTGAGCTGGAGTTTGCCGGTCAGCAGGGTGGGGTCGTCCGGCAGCGTGGTGAGGGGTGTGTGGGCGGGGACCTGGTAGTAGACCAGTCTGAGGCCCAGGTGACGGCCGTTGACCCAGGCCGAGACGGTGTCGTAGTGGGCGTGGGGGACCAGCAGGGACAAGGCGAACCCGTGCAGTACGCGCTCGGCGGCGCCGGCCCACTCGGCTTCGTCGTCGCGGACCTGGATCAGCTCGCCGGCGAATGGCAGGACTTCGTCCAAGACGCCTGTGGCGGTGGCGAGTTCGCGGCGTAGGGCCAGCAACTGGGCGGGGATGTTGGAGCGTTGCTGTTGCAGGCTGGTGATCTCGCGCCGCAGCGTGTCGGTCGCGGTGGTGTTGTCGTGGCGCGCGATGGCGAGATCGTCGAGTTTCCCGCGGGACTGCTGCTCTTGTTCCTCGGCCCGGGAGCGGGCGGTGGAGACGTGACCGGTCCGCTCGCGGAAGGAGGCAGCGTCGGTGACGGGATCCATGCCGGCCTGCGCGAGCCAGGTGCCGTACTCGGTGGCGCGTTTGCGGCGCCGTTCGCGTTCGCGGCCGAGCTCTTCGATCCGGCCGGTCAGGAAGATGAGCTTCTCCCCGCCGACGCCGTCGATACGGCGCCGCAGACCGTCGGCCGTCCCGCGCAGCTGTTCCAGCTGCCGCTCGCGAGCAAACTGCAGTTCCTCCAGTTCCGCCGCACCGGACACCAGTGTGGTGTGACGTGTTGTGAGGAGCCGGTGGCGGTGCTGGGCGAAGAACGCGGGGACGGCACTGCGGCGCCTGTCCAGGGCGGTGATCTCCCTCTGGACGGTGTCGTACCGGTCGCATGCCCCCACGATCGGTGTCAGGTCTTCGATCATCCGACGGGCCCGGACGACTTCGTTGTGGCTGGCGGTGAGGGCGTCGAAGTGGGCGACGATCTTGTCGACGGCCGTCTTCGCGTCGAACGGCTCCAGCATCCGCTCGCGGACGAACTCGTCCAGGCTGCCCACAGCCTTCATCGACACCGTCTGGTGGAACAGGTCCAGGGCTTGCAGGCTGGGGATGCCCAGGCCTCTGAGCAGTGCCTTGCCGTACTGGGTGTACGTGGTGCCGTGGATGGTGGCCCCGCGCTGTTTCAGCTGTCGGCGCAGGTCGGTGATGTCGGTGCCGAAGCCGGTGAAGTCGGTGTCGATGGACAGCGGTGTCTCGGCGGTGAGGTAGAACCGCTCGGGCTGCCCGGTGCTGGTCGGGGAGGTCCAGTAGAAGACCTGGGCGAGCGTGAGATGGGTGCCGAGGGCGTAGTTGGTGAAGACGCCCAGGATCACGCTGTAGGAGGTGTGGTCGCGCAGTCCCACGGGGCGTGTGGTGTCGGAGGCTTCGACGCGCTCGTTCTTGTGATGGCCGAGGACGTAGGACCGCAGGTCGCGCTCCTTGGCGTCGGCGCCCGCCGCCTTGTTGTAGGCGATCTTGTGGGCGGGCAGAAGCAGCGTGGTGAGCGCGTCCACCAGGGTGGACTTGCCCGATCCCACGCCCCCGGTGAGCAGGGCGCAGTGCCCGTCGACGGTGAAGGTGCAGGCGGTGCGGTGGAAGGTGCCCCAGTTCAGCACCTCCAGGCGGGCGAGCCGGTAACCGGGGCCGACGCCGGACGTGCCGGTGGGCTCTGTGGTCGTTGCCTGCCGGGGGATGAGCGCTGCCGGGTCGGTGGTGAGGGTCATGTGTCGTCCTTGGCCGTGGTGGAGGCAGCGTCGCGGTAGGTGGCGAGGAGGCCGTTGAAGTCGTTGAGGGCCTGGGCGTCGACCAGGGCCTTGAGGTGGCGGCGGACCTCGTAGGCGCCGGTCTGTTTCGTCTGGCGCAGTGCCTTGAGGTCCACGAGCTTCTTGATGTGGGCGTCGATCTGGTCGACGAGCTGGGCTTCGTTGCTGCGTGGTGGGAGAAAGCCGCGGATCATCTCGACCAGGTCGTCGCGGGTGAGTACCAGGCGCGGGTCGGCGGAGTCGGCGTCGCTGTCCGCGAGCCGTCCGCGCAGCAGGACGAGCATCAGGCTGACGGGGAACGAGAGCCGGTGGCGGGTGACCAGCCGCGGCACCGTGACGCCGTCGTCACGGGAGTCGAGATCCTGCTGCCGGACGTAGGCGTAGCCCTCGGCGCGGTCGATGACGACGTCGAGGCCGATCACGCCGAGGTAGTCGCCGATCGCCGCCTGCTGGCTGACGATCTGCTCCCAGACTGCAGGGGCGTCGCTCTGATAGAGCACGCCTGCTTTCAGCAGGTGGACCACGGGGACGGTCAGGGCGTTCACTCCTGTTCCGCCTTTCCGGCGGCGGTGCCGCCTTCGTCGCGTACGAACGTCACGTGCGGCACTCTCGCCTGTGTGTGCCCGGGCACGTGGACGCGCGGGTAGACAAGGACGTCGGTGCGGTCCGGGTCCACGATCATGCCCAGGCCGGGGTGCTCCACCTGGAAGTAGGCGAGCAGTTCCGCGAGCCCCAGGGTCAGCGGGTGGTCGTCGACGATGGCGGCCAGGTTCGCCTGGCCGCTCGGGCTCGCGGCGACCGCCTCCAGGACATGACCGGTCAGCGCCTCGGTGTCGACGTGGACGCCGGAGAAAAGCTCGGAGATGTCCACCTCCGCGTCGTCGGTTTCCTCCCCCGCCGCGGTGTCCAGCTCGATGCGCTCGACCGGCATGTACAGCCGCCGTTCCATCGGCAGCGTCAGATGTGCCTGCGGGACGTCCAGCGTCATGCCGGGCAGGTCGGTCCGGCCTTCCAGAGCGGTGACGTGACGCTGGACGGAGCGCACCAGTGCCAGTACGCGGCGGTCCTCCGTGCGGCTGCGGTCGACCAGGAAGCGGCGCAGCTGCTCGGTCAGCTGCCGGACCGTGTCCTGGGTGTTCTCGGCCGCCTCCAGCCAGGCGAAGGGGATCTTCAGCAGGCTCCGGTTGGCCCGGCCTTCCAACTGAGGAAGATGGTTGACCTGCTGCAGCAGTTCCCGCAGTTCCTGCTGGCGGCGGGGGGAGAGGAGGTAGTCGAAGAACGCCTGGAAACTCTGTCCCTGATCGGACCGGGCGATCTCGTCGCGGTCCAGCAGCAACGCGGCCAGCTGCTCCCCCTTCCCTCCCTCGGCGGTGGCGACCTGGTGGCGCAGACGCACGTCCAGTTCCCGAAGATTGGCCTCCACTTCGCGGAAGTCCCGCAGGAGTTCGACCGCGGTGCTCTCCACCTGCTGATAGCGGTCCAGCAGTGCGAGCGGGGACAGCATGTCGACCTCACCGGCGCGCAGCCGGGCGATCTGGGCGTCGATCGCGTCACGCTCCCGGCGCAGTTCGTCGATGCGTGTCTGCGGATCGGTCTCCGTTCCGAACGCCATCTGCCGCAGGAGCGCGACGATGGTGTTCAGACGGGACTCGGTTCCGATGAACGAACGCGCGGGCAGGTCCCGCACCCAGGCCACGGCCTTCTCGAGAGCCGCGGTCGCGTCGAAATGCGCATCGTCCTCCCCGGGCGGGTAGTACTTGCGCAGCCAGCCGTTCTTCGTCCACTCCGCCAGATAGGCGTCGGCGGACCGGGGAAACGAGCCGGGATCTTCCCCGTTGAGGAGGTAGAGCCGGTCGTCCAGCCGGGACTCCAGCACGGTCTCCGGCACACCGCGCGCGTTCTCGTCGACGAACACCGTGCCGCAGAACGACAACACCAGAGCGGCGTTGTCCGCACGCAGCAGCATCCACGCCGGATGGCGGACAAGCGCCGTGACCTGGTCGAAATCCACGCAACCCCCCCGATCGCACGCAACATCTGTCCCGCTCTTGGCACAGCAGATGAATTCACTGTAGAAACCACCACTGACAAAACCCCGGAAAGCGAATGAATTTGCGAATCCGGCTGGGTTTCCCGAGGCGCCGACGCCCGCGCAGGTGTCATGCGGCGACGCGGTGCTGGGCGAGTTTGTCCAGCATGACCTGGTTGGCCTCCCAGCCGTCCGGGAACTTGGCGGGCACGGACAGATGGACCGGGTCGGTCGAGGGGTGGCTGTCCAGCAGGTCGGCGATGCCTTCGCGGGCGACGACGATGCATGCCTGCCGGTGGCGGGAGGCGAGGACGCATAGTCGTCCGGCCTCGAGGTGGAAGGCCGTGGCGTCCCGGCGGCCGGACAGCGGGTGCACGACGATGACGACTTCGAACTCGCGGCCCTGCAGCCGGTTCGCGGTGTCGACCGCCACGCCGGGAGCGTCCGGGTTACCCGTCCGGGCGAGTGCGGTGCGCACCAGGTCGGCCTGGTCGCGGTGGGCGACGCCGATGGCGATGTCGCCGGCGGTCAGGGGGCGGCCGTCGCGGCTGAGTTCGCAGGTGGCGATCGCTCCGCGGATCAGCAGCCGGGCGGCGAGATCGGCGGCGGTCTGGAGGGTTTCGGTGTCGGTGCGCGGGACATGGCGGCGCTTGAGCTCGTGCAGGGCCCAGCCGGTGGTGAAGGCCATCGTGAGGGTCTCGTCCAGGTCGGTGCGGCCGAATCCGGCGGTGGCGAACTCCAGGGCACGGGTGCCTTGTTCGGTTCCGGCGGTGAAGTCGGTGAACGGGTAGAAGGCTTCGTTGACGGTGGGGGCGGCGGAGGACGGGAGGCGCCAGGACACCGGCAGGCGGTGCACGGGGATGCCCGGGTTGTGCTCCAGCATCACACTGACGCCGTTCTGCGTCGGGTCGTGCGGCAGCCCGATCCAGCGCTCGGTCCCGACGATCGTGAACGGGTCCAACTGGCCCGGGTCGCCGACGAACAGGCCGCGGTCGAAACGCTCGACGATCTGCAGGAGCATGTCGGAGCGCATCTGGTAGGCCTCGTCCAGGATCGCCCAGCCGAACGTGGCGTCGCGGACGGTGGCCCACTTGGCGGCGGTCCCGACGATGATCTGGCAGCCGGCCAGGTCGGCCAGGGTAGGGCCGATGCTCGTGTTCGCCAGCCCGCTCAGGGCTTGCGGCGCGCTGTAGTCCCCGGCGCTCAAGCGGCCGACGGCGATGTCGGGATGCTTCTCGGCGAGACTCTTGATCAGGTCGTCGACCTGGTTGTTGGTCTGGGCGACGACGATCGGGCGTTCGCCGCCGACGGCGAGCTCCTGAGCGGCGCGGACCACCAGGGTGCTCTTGCCGGCGCCCGGCGGAGAGTCGACGACGACGGCCCGGTGCCGGGTGTCGGCCAGGTCGGCGAGAATCGCCGCAGCGGCGGCGTTCGCGGCCGAGGCGGGGTCGGGTGCGGTGTCGTTGTCAGTCCTCATGGCCCCACTCCTCTGCGGCGGCGTCCTCGGGTACGGCGGAGTCGGTGTCAGGCTCGTCGTGGCCGGCGATGTGGGTCCACGGGGTGTGCTCGGATGCCGGGAACTCCGGTCTCGGGCGCCAGCCAGGGTCGGGCAGGTAGGCGATGTCCTGGTCGGGCATCGGCACGGTGCCCGGCTTCGGGACACGGGCGCGCCCCATGCCGCGGGTGACCTCCACCGTGACCAGCGTGCTGTCGCCGTCGCGGAGGAGGGAGACGATGACGGCCTTGTGGCTCGCCGGCATGGAGGGGCTGATCAGCTTGGTGCCGACGGCCAGTCGCACGGGGTCGTCGGTGCGGACTATGACGTGCGGACGCGGCACCTGCGTGTTCTTGGGCGTGGTGAACAGCCGGCCGGGCTCGCTCTCCACGACTGTTCCGGCGAACGCCTCCCCGGAGCTGCGCCGGTCGGCCCGCACGAACCGGTCGTCGAACGCCATGGCCGATTCGAACTCGACCAGGGCGCGTTCCAGCCGGCTCAGGCGCTGCGCCGCGCCGATGGCGGTGTCACGCTTGCGTTGGGGAAGGCCGCCGGAGTCCCGGTAGTCGGAGTACTTGGTGAAGGACACGCAGTCGCTCCTGAACCGCGTGGCGGTCTGCGGGGCCTCGGGGACGGAGCGCAGCAGCGATATGGCCTCCCACGTCATGCGCCATGTGGGCTTGACCTGTTCTGCGATCAGGTCGCTCAGCTCGCTCTGGGCGGCTGCCAGCGCGTGCGGGTCGCCGAGGGCGTGGGCTGTGTCGAACCGACTGATCGCCGGTGCCAGGTCACGGTTGTCGAACTCCGGGGATGTCGCCGGTCCTGCTGGCGGGCAGACGTCCGGGTTCTCGGCATCGACCATGGCCTGCTCGACGCTCAGTCCGGGCGGGGGAGCGATCCAGGCCATGAGGGAGGCCAGGTTCTGGTCCTCCAGTGTGCTTTGGCCGGTGGCCCAGTGCTCGGTGAGCATCAAGGTGACGGGCAGCAGCAGGGAGGTGCCAGCCTGTTCGGCGGTGTCGACGAGGAAGGTCAGCCACATGCCGAACTCGGGGACGACGTCCGGGACTGCGTAGGGGCCGGACGTCGAGCGGAAGCGGCACATGCGTCCGAGGTCGGCCAGGGCTTTGACGCCGCCGTGGTTGGGGACGAGGATCTGCGGCGCGTCGCTGTAGTGGGAACGGTCGCTGTTGCCGCGGCGGTCCTGGCGGCAGGAGTCGATGTACCCCATCACGATCCGGCCCAGGTCGGCGGCGAACGCGAACCTCTGGTCCCGGTTACGGGGCTGCGGCACGACCAGCAGCGTCATGTCCCTCTTGGCGGTGCCGACCATGGCCGCCAGCGGCGCCCCGGCCTCTCCGGCCATCATCAGCGGGATGATCACCAGTGGCCTGCCCGACAGGCGCCGGTGCCGGAACTCGGTCCGGCGTACCGCCGTCATGGTTTCCATGGCCTCTACCTGCGCCAGCGCCGACAGCATGCTCACGCGGCACCTCCGGATGCTCCGGCCAACTCGGCACGCAGCCGCGCGGCGTGCCGCAGAGCGGCGGCCATGTCCCTCTGGTCTTCGGACGGTGTCAGCTGCCCGCGGGCCAGCCCGAGGGCCATGGTCGTGGTGTCGATCCCGCCGAACTGTTCGCGCACCACAGGGCCGAGCACGTCCAGTGAGGCTTCCGCACGGGCACGGGCGCGGCAGTAGAACGCCATCTCGCAGTGGTTCAGACAGTCCGGGCGATACGTCGCGGGCACCTCATTCAGCGCCTCGGCCAGTTCTTCGGCCGGTCGGCGGGGCCGCTTGTCCTTGCCGAGATCGAGGTCGAAGGTGAGCCCTTCGGGCAGCAGGTCCACGAGGTCGCTGATGCGCTCGATGCGGGCCAGCTGACGGGTCAGGGCGGCCACCTGCTTGCGGGCGTCGACGAAGGCCGCGGTCGGGCGGTTGGTGAAGTCCTTCGGTGCGACCAGCACGATGGTGTCGGACACGGCCTCCCGGCCGATCCCCGCCTCATCAAGGAGGGCGCGCAGCGCGATGACGTACGCGCAGGCCTGCGTGGTCGCCGACCGTACCTGCGCTGGGTCGGCCTGCCCGTCGATGATCGGGAAACTCTTGATCTCCACGATGTAGAAGCGACCGTCGACACGGAAAGCCACCAGGTCCGGCTCCAGGAACGCCTCCTGCCCGCCGACCTGGAGGTACAGCATGGGGTGGTCGAACAGGGTGCCGTCGCCGGTGCCCTGGGCTGCCTGCAGCAGCACCCGGGCCGTGCGGTCGTGGCGGGTCTCGTTACGGCCGTCGCCGCCGACGTCGTTCAGGTCCAGGTACGCCACCTCGGGCAGCGTCAGCTTCAGCGTCTCGCGCAGGACGCGCAGGAGTTCCGCGCAGCCGTTGTCCTTCACCATCGCCTCGAAGGTGTTGCCGCGGGCGAAGGCGAAGGCGGACTGGCCGAAGGGAGAGGGGTAGCCGGCGTGCTCGGCGATCGCGGCTTTGTTGGATCCGGAGGCGTCCAGCAGTGCCCGCAGCGTGCAGCGCGGGTTGTTCTCCAGGGCGGCCAGCGAACGGGCGTTGTAGTCCAGGCGTTTCGCGGATCCGCGCAGAGCGGCCAGGCGGGTGTCGACGGGGGCTTTCACGGTGTCGGGATCCTTGCGGGGGAGGGGAACTTCTGAGGGCGGGGTGTCAGGCCCGGGCCCGCAGGCGTGTGACGCCCTGCGGGGGTGCACCGAACATCTGCTGGTCGTCGCGGAGCGACTTGCGGGCCCGCCGTGAGGCCTCGGCCCGGGCGGCGCGGTCGGCGTCGGCGTGGACATCAAGCTCGGCCTGGGCTGCGTTGATCACCTGCTGGGGGTCCAGTGCCCCCTCGTGACCGGAGGCGTTCCTCGGCATGGCGTCGGGGATGTTGACGGCGAAGCGCCACAGCAGCCGCAGTGCCGCTGGGCCCGCCTCGCTTCCTGTCGACATCGCCGAGGCGTGCACCGTCTCCGCGATGCGGATCGCACCGGTGAGGAAGTCGACGCGCGGCGACAGCGGCCCGATGATGCGTTGTTCCAGCGCCCAGGTGCTGATGGTCACCAGGGCGCGCACCGGTGTCAGCAGGTCGTGCGCCAGCGCCGGGCACAGGTAGTACGGCCGGGCCCCCGGGCTGGACCGGTAGGAGCGCTCCTCGTCCCGGCGCAGGCTGGAGAGTTTGGAGGCGGAGAGCTCGCCCGGGAAGAACGCCTCGTGCACCCCGACGATCAGCTTGGGCGCGGCCGGGGTCCCGAGCAGCATCAGAGCGCGGTGGACGTGCTCGCGCGCCGGTAGCTGCGATCCCCGGGCGGCCGGGGCCGCCTCCGGTACAGGGCGGGGCGGAACGGGGGCCGGTTCCCCCGTGTCGACGAGGGCGTCCCAGGCCCGCTCGGCGCGGCGCAGCTGCGCCCGCAACTCGCCGGCCCGCTCGGTGTCACCGGCGGCGGAAGCGTCGCGGATCGCGCGGCGCAGCGTGCTGATGCTCTTCTCCAGGGCGTCCAGCGGATCACTCATGCCCCAGACGCTACCAGAGTTCCAGGGCTTTCCAGATTTTTTCCTGAGAGTCGGTGTACAGTCGACGCCACCGAACCTCCGGCCGCGGCGGCGCAGCCCGCGCCGCCCGCAGGCCGTCCCTCTGGAGGAACCCGTGACGGGACGCGTATTCCACACCTCCGACTGGCACCTGGGCCGCCAGATCGGCCGCCACCGACGTGACAGCGAGGTCGACGCCGTCCTGGACGAAATCATCGCCATCGCCGAGGACTACGCCCCCGACCTGATCGTGCACAGCGGCGACCTCTTCGACAGCCCCCGCCCCGGCCTGGACGACATGCGCCGCGCGGCCCAGGCACTACGCCGCCTCGGCACGATCGCGCCCGTGGTCGTCGTCGCCGGCAACCACGACACCACTCACGTCCTGACGTTCCTGGAATACGTCCTCAACGACACAGGCGCCCGCGAAGGAGACCAGACCCGGGTCCGCTTCGCCACCGACGCCCGCCCCGACAGACTGCTCCTCGCCGAATACCCCACCAGGAACGGGGAACTCACCCTGCGCATCGGCGCACTGCCCTACCTGCACCCCAACCGCTTCACCTACGACTTCGCCGACCCCGCCCTGACCACCGCGACCTACGCCGAGCGGATGCGCACCGTCCAAGCCGAGGTCTACCGCCGCCTGAGTGCTGGCCGCGGCCCCCGGGACGTCCTGGTCTACGCCGCCCACCTGTTCGTCGAAGGAGCCCTCCCGTCCTACTCGGAGCGGCGCATATCCCTGAACACTGAGTACGCGGCCGCGGCCACGGACCTGCCCGACGTCGCCTACGGCGCCCTCGGCCACATCCACAAACCCCAGCCCGTCGGCCGTTCCGGATTCCCCGCCTACTACGCCGGCAGCCCGCTGCAGATGGACTTCGGCGAGACCGGCGACACCAAGAGCGTCGTACTCGCCGAGATCGGCCCGGACACCAACCCCCGCATCGAACTCGAGCCGCTGACCGCAGGCCGCCGCCTGGTCCGCCTCGACGGAACCCTGGAACAGATCGCCCACCGCGCCGCCCGCGTGGGGGACGCTTGGGTGAAGGCAGTGGTGAACGTAGATACCTTCGACCCGTCCCTGCCGGACACCCTCGCCAGGCTGCTGCCGCAGGCGACGCTCGTCGACACCGACCAGCGCCGCACCGGTTCAGCACACCGCGTGCTGAACCGGCAGACCTCCGCCACCGAACTGCCCGACATCGACGACCTGCTGCACGACTACCTCGCCGACCGCGGCACAGGCGGCCTGGCCCTGGACCGCGCCATGGCCGCCTTCGCCCACCTGCGAGCCGAACCCGACCCCGAGGACCCCGCACCGTGCTGCGAGGAGACGCTGCTGAGCGCGGCCATCGCTGGCCGGCCCCTCGACACCCTTGACCGCTCCAGCCTGCTGACCGGCATCGGCACCACCGACGCGGAGACCACGCGATGAAACCGATGACCCTCGCCCTCACCGGATTCCGCAGCTACCCCGCCCAGGCAACCGTCGACTTCACCGGCAAGAGCCTGGTCGCGGTCCTCGGCGACACCGGCGCCGGCAAGAGCACCCTGCTCGACGCCATCGCCTTCGCCCTGTTCCGCAAAAGCTCCTGGGACGCCAAGGAACCCCGGCAGCTCATCGCCGACGGCGCGCAGGCCATGAGCGTCGAACTCAGCTTCCTGCACGACGGGCAGAACTGGCGTGTCCACCGCACCATGCACGCCACCAACCCGAACGCGGGCCGACACCACCTGAAAAACCTGGACACCGGCGAAGAGACCGACGGCGCCACAGCCGTCGACAACCGCATCAAAACGGTGCTGCAG
This sequence comes from Streptomyces sp. NPDC002888, assembly GCF_042888465.1. Taxonomy (NCBI): domain Bacteria; kingdom Bacillati; phylum Actinomycetota; class Actinomycetes; order Kitasatosporales; family Streptomycetaceae; genus Streptomyces; species Streptomyces sp. NPDC002888. Next base: position 51,145 of record NZ_JBIAPU010000043.1, read on the forward strand.
ATGAGCTACGACACCTTCCTGCGCGTCGGGCTGCTCCCGCAGGGCAAGTTCGACCAACTCCTCACCGCAGCCCCCAAGGAACGCAGCGAACGGCTCCGAGAACTGTTCGGCGCCGAATCACTGGAAACAGTCCGGAACCTGGCGGCCCGCCACAGCCGCACACTCCAGCAACTGCTGGGCGACGCCCGGGCCAAACGGGCCCCCATGCCGGACAACCCCGAAGAGACGGCCGCAGCAGCGGGTGCGGCCGCCGACACGGCCACGGCCCAGGCCGAACGCCTGGACACCGCCGTCGTCCGCATCACCGCACTGCAGGAAGAAGCCTCGCAAGCCCGCCACGCCGCGACGGCTGCCACCAGCGCCTCCGAGACCCTGGCCACACGCAAGGTGACCGACGCCGCCACGACCCTGGACACGCTCGACTCCGAGGCAACCGACCTCACCGCACGGCGCGCCACCCTCGACCGGCGAGCCGAGAAGGCCGCATCCAGGGAAGAGGAACTGACCGGAGCGATCACCGCGGCAGAGATGCAAGGAGAGGGCCGCGACACCCTGGCCCAGGCCGCGATGGTCCTGAAGACCCTCGCGGAAACCGCCGAGGAACACCGCAGCGAACGCGACCGGCTGGCCTCCCTCACCACACAGCTCGACGACGAGCGCGACGACATCGCCACGGCCGAAGGAGAACTGGCCGAACGCGCCGCACGCACCCAAGCGACAGCGGACGCAGCCCGTACCGCAGCCGAGAACAGCAAGCAGATTCGTGAGTGCGCCACCGCAGCCCGTACCGCGCGCGACGAGGCCCTCTCGGCGGCCCGCCACATCGCCGACACCGCGCGCACCCACGCCACCGCGTTGAGCCGACAGAAATCCGCCCACGATGACCTCGTTCCGGCGGAGTCCAGAGCAACCGCGGCCTACAAGGACCTCACCGCGGCCGAGACACACGTGGAGGCACTCCGGCTGCGGAAGAAGGCCGCCGCGATCGCCTCAGAACTGCACCCCGGCGACGACTGTCCCGTATGCCACCGACAGCTCCCGGCCGACTTCGGCCCCGAGCAGACCGACGCGCATGAACTGGCCGAGGCGAACCGGCAACGGGAGCAGGCGAAGAGCGCACACGACACGGCCGTCGACCTGCGCGCCGCCGCCCGCACCGCAGTAGCCGTCGCCGACGCAGCGGCACTCGAACGCGCCAACGAGCACCGAAGCGCACAGCAGATGACACAGGAGAAGATCGAGAAGGCGGTACAAGCCTTCCGGAGCCTCGCCGCCCAGGCCGCCGGAGCAGGCACGGACTTCGACGACACATCAGCCTCGGCAAGGCTGACCGCAGCCACTACGGCCCTGGCCACCCCCGGCGCCGCACATCCCGAGCAGGACACAGCGGCGATCACCGACGCCATCTCCGCCTGCGAGCACACGGCCACCACACACGCCGAAAACCTGAAGGACGAAGAGCGCCGTCACACGCTCGGGATCGAAGCAGACCGCCGAGCACTGGCAGAACGCACGAGAGCGCACCACCGAGACGCCAAAGAGGCATCCGCGGCTCACGAGCGTCACATCCGGGCCATGGCAAGGACCGCCGCCGACATCGACATGCTTCCCGCGCGCATCCGGGCGATGCTGCCGCAGCACCCGATCGACATCGCCACCGCGCAGACGGACGCCGCCACTACAGCCGTCACCGCCCGGCAGACCGAACTCCAAGGGCTGCTCGGCCAGAGGGAAGAAACCCGCGCTGAGATGAACGCGATACTCGCCGACCAGCGCACCCTCGACCACGACGCCCGAATCCGCCTCGAACGTCCCCTGGAGAAACTGCGCGACAGCCTGGACGCGTGGGCCCAGGCTGCCGTTCAAGCCGGCGCACATCTCGATGAGGCCGACCGGCCGACACTGCCGGCAACTCCTCCCCAGCCGACGATCGCCGAGATCCGCCACTACGCCGCCGCCCTCTCGACGACGACCCTGGCACTCATCGACAAACTCGCCGAGCGAGCCGCAACGGCGACAGAGCAGGCATCCGCCGCCGAAAGCCGACTCGGCGAGCATGCAGCCGCACTCGCCGACGTCGACGACTTCGACGCCTCGGCCAGCCTGACCACACCCACATCACTTCACCCCCTCGTCGCCGCAGCCGCGCAGGCAACCAAGGAAGCCGAAGACCAGCGCCGCAAACAGCGCGAAGCACAGGATCTGATCAAGTCGGCCGCCGACCTGGACTTCGCCATCACCTCGGGCGAAGCCCGCTACGAAGCCCTCGAGGTACTACGCCGTGAACTGGTCGACGCCAAGTTCCTGGGCCACCTCACCACACTGCGGACCCGCGCCCTGCTTGGCGTCGCCAGCGACCTGCTCGGGCAGATGTCCGACGGCCGGTTCGGTTTCGCGGACGACTTCGACATCATCAGCCGCGGCTCCGGAGTCGCCCACCACCCCAACCGCCTGTCGGGAGGGGAGAAGTTCATGGCGTCCCTCGCCCTCGCCCTGGCACTTGCCGAACTGCACTCTCGTAGCGGGCCGGCCCTCGGCTCCCTCTTCCTCGACGAGGGCTTCGCCGCCCTCGACACCACCGCCCTGGACCTGGCGCTGGACGTACTGCGTGCACAGACTGGTGGCGAACGTCTGGTGATGGTGATCAGCCACTTGCACGCCGTCGCCGAGGCTGTCGACGATGTGCTGTGGGTGCAGAGGACCAACGCCGGGTCGTCCACGCGCTGGCTTACACCGGCCGATCGTGACGACATGGCCCAGTCCGATCTGGTCAGCGGACTGCAGTCACTGGCCCGGTAGTCAACTTCAGCCCAGAGGGCTTCCGACTCCGAAGACCCCTGATCGCTTGGTGGTGAGCGCCCGCTCGCACACCGAGCGCGCGATCGGTTCCCTCAAGGCGGGCTCGCGCCGTACCGGTCTATAGCTCGAACTGGAGGTCGAGGACGTCGGTGAGTTTCACTTCGAGGCCGTGGGCGCGGCGGCCGTTGTCGCGGAAGTAGATCTCGCCCAGGGCCTCGGCCGCGACCTGGCGGAGTTCGTCCTCGTCGACGCCTGCTTCCTGGGCTTGAAGGAGGCGGGCGGCGTGGTGGGGTGGCAGGGCGAGGGTGAGGTGGCGTACGCGGGCCTGGTCGGTGGTGCCAGGGGCGGCGGTGTAGCCGAACCGGGCCTGGACATCGACCATGATGCCGCTCGTGGTGGCCGCGGCCTCCTTCGCCTTCGCCCGGACCTGCGGCTGCCAGCGCGTGCGGACCTCACGCTCCAGCCGGTCGGCGAGCTCAGGCCGGGGCTTTTTGATCTGGTTCTTCACATAGCGTTCGACGGTGCGCTGGCTGATGCCGAGCAGCTCGGCCACGCTCCGGGTGCTGCGCTGGTGCTGTCGGACCAGGTAACGCATCTGCGCCCCGGCGGACTTGGGGACGGGACGTGTGAACGCTCCCTGCACCGCCTTGTCGAGTTCTTCCCCGACCGTGACCATCGCCTGTGACGCTCCCTATTCTCCGGTGTCCTTGGTGGTGACCTCGCCGGTCTTGATGTAGCGGGCGAGGTTGGCGACACGTCCGTCGGCGGCGCCGAGCTGTTCGAGCACGTCCGCACCCCACAGCACGCTCTGGGTGCCTTCGTGCTTGACCATGCCGGGCGACACTCCCAGCCGGAACGAGCCCGGCACGGTCTTGCCGTCGGCATCGTGGGGCAGGACGTCCAGCGGACTGGGGCCGTCGGCGGCATACACCGCGCAGTCGGACAGGACCGCGACCGGATACTGCCCGGTGGCGGCTGCCAGGTTGAGCATCTTGCGGTGCATGTTGATCCGGGCCCGGGAGATGACGGTCGCACGGATGTCGGGGCGCCATGTCGGTCGGGCGAGGGCGGGCCAGGCCTGCCCCGGCTTCCAGCCGCCGCCGCGCGCCTTCTCCTGCAGCTTGCCGATCCCGCCCTTCACGGTCATCTTGACCGCGTCCACCACGATCCCGAGTTCCGGGTCACGGCTCTTGTAGCCGTCCATCGCCTTCAGGAAGTCGGCCGGGGACAGCTTCTCCGGGACGCCGAGGTCGGCCATGGTGACGACGTAGGCGTCGCGCAGCCGCTTGTACCAGCCGTCCAGGAACCGGCCGCTCTCCCGGCGCACCCACGCCTCCACGGGTGCGACGCTGTAGCCGAGCTCCACGGCGTACGCCACGGTGGGCGTGGCGTACCAGGCCGGACCGGTCGGGTGTTCGCCTGTGGGCGTGAACGGGCTGGGCAGCAGGCCGGCTTCGAGGTCGCGCCACTGCTTGGCGACCTTCACCCGGGACAGGTCGACGTGGGAGAGGTCGACCAGCCAGGAACCGGGCACCGCCGCATCGAAGACCGGGCGGGTGACGTGCACGGGCGGCGATGCCAGGCCGACGACGGCGCCGTTGGCGGCCGCGCCGAAGGCGAGGTTGACGTCGATGCCGACGAGGTGTCGCTGCATGCACTCGGCGTCCGTCAGGTCCCGTGCCCAGTCGTAGGCTTCCTCGAACAGCCGCTCGCCGGGGCCGCGGACGTGGAAGCGGGGCAGATGGGCCAGGACGGGGTGTCCGTCGGTCGCCTCGCACGGGGCGGGGTCCATCGGCTCGGTGCCCAGTGAGCCGGGACGGTGCTCGCGGTGCCGCTTGCCGTCGGCGTCGGGCTCGCTGGCGCGGGTCGGCGGGTTGAGCGCGTTCATCAGCTGCAGCCCCGTCACGGCGGTGGAGCCGACCGGCGTCATCACCCGGGTCGCGTACACGCCCAGCACGCGGGCGATTTCGGCCGGCTGAAGCTGCGCGGCATGGCCCCAGGAGCGGTCGTCCAGGGCCCGCCAGGAGGGGATGCACAGCTGCACGCACTGGCGGTGGCTGCCCTGGGCGGGGCGGTAGATCCGTGCCCACGGCCCCAGCCCGCGCTTGGTCAGCTGCCACTCCGCGCGCTCCAGCTGCTTGATGACCTTGTGCCCTTCCGGCAGCCGCCCAGCAAGCCGCTCGCTCTCGGACAGCTCCCGGGGCAGGCCGTAGCGCTCGCACGCCGCTTCGGTGAGCACCACCAGCGGGTCGCTGTCCTTGCCCGAGCCGTGCAGCTTCTCCGACCCCAGCCGCGCCTCGGTGAGCGTCCACTCCACCAGCGCGGGCAGCGACTTGGCGGGTACGTCCACGATCAGCCCGCCGACGCCGTAGCCGGTGACATTCCGATCCGTGTCGGAGTCGAGGACGAGCAGCGGACCGTGTGCGTACGCCCCGCCGGGCGCGCGGGTGTTCGCCGGGGCGGCCTTCTTTGCAGCGGGACGCCGCGGATCCGGGGCTCCGGCCCGCGGCAGCGACACAGGGGCCGGTGCCGCGTGCTGGCCCGGCGCCGGGGGAGCGGCCGGGGGCTCCTCGGCCACAGGCGCGGCAGCAGCTTCCGGTGCCCCGCCCGGGGGCCGAGCCGGTGCTGCGGGCGTTGCGGTGTCCGTGTCCTCCTGCGGGGCGCCAGCGCTCCCGGGGGCGGGGTAGAGCTTGGCGAGCTGCTGGAGCAGGCGCGCGTACGCCTCCCGCTCCGGGGGCCGGGGCTCGGCCTTGCCCGACTCCCAGCCGCCCACGGTCGCCCGCCGCACGCCCAGGGCAGAGGCCACCTCGTCCAGGGTGAGCGCGTGTGCTTGGCGCAGCCGCCTGCGCTCGGCCGGCGGCGGCAGCGGGGAGCGGGACGCGACCAGCGCGTCAACCGCGTCGAACAACTCGGACATGAAGGGACCTCCGCCCCTCACCCTACACTGAAACGACCTTATGGCGTACTAATGGCGTATGGATCGAGTACATTTAACGTACGGACGGTGGTAGGGGTGATAAAGTCCCGTCACCCAACCTGGACTGTTCCTCCCGGAATCAGTGACTCGGAGAAGAGCTGTCATGACTGTGGTGGAACTGTCGCGCCCCGGCTGCCCCGGGCGCGCGCGGCTCTTTCCCGACCAGACCGAGGCCGTCATGCGGCTGGCACGGCATCTGCGGCGCGTGGGGACACGGGGGCTGTTCGTGTCGGCGACGGGGACCGGCAAGACCCTGGTGTCGATCCGTACGGCGGACGAACTCGGCGCGCGGCTGGTGCTGTTCGTGGTCCCCACCCTGGACCTGGCGGCCCAGACGGCGCTGGCCTGGCGGCGGGACGGACACAGCGAGCACATGGTGATCGTCTCCTCCCTGGACACCAGCGGCCGCGACGACCTGGTCGCCGCCCGCGTCATGTCGAGCACCGACCCGTACGCGCTGGGCGGGCTGATGTCGGTGGTGGGCGAGGACGAGGACCAGATCCCGGCGTTGACGGTGATCTGTACCTACGACTCCCTGGACAAGATCGAACAGACCCAGTGCACGGGGTATGCGGTCCCGCCGTTCGACCTCGCGGTCATGGACGAGGCACACCGCATCGCCGGACGGGCCGACAAGAAGTGGGCGATCGTCAACGACGCGCAGCGCATCCGCACGGACCGCCGCCTCTACATGACCGCAACCCCCCGCATCTTCGCCGCCCCTGAACTGGCGGAGTCCGCCGACACCACCCGACCCCGCCGCCGTGCCACCGCGCCGAACCAGGAGCTGGAGGTGGACGCGTTCGCCAACTCCATGGACAACGAGCAGGTGTACGGCAAGAAGGTCTTCGAGTACCCCCTCGCCCAGGCCGTGGAAGACGGCCGGGCGGCGGACTACCGCATCGTGGTGCCCACCCTCACCGACGCCGACCTGCGCCGCCGCCTCAACCTCCCCACCCCCTCCACCACCCCTCCCGGCGAGGGTGATGAGCAGGACAGCGCGCTGCGCACCACCGCCCTGCACCTGTCCGTCCTGCGCGCCATGACCGAACACGGTCTGCAGAAAGTCCTGGTCTACTTCAACCTCGTCTCCGACGCCCGCCGCTTCGCCCGAGAACTGCCCCACACCCTGCGCCTGCTGGCCAAGACCGACCCCGGCCTCTGCCCGGACATCAGCCCCGAGCTGTTCTTCGCCCACGGTGAGCACACCCCCGCCCAGCGCGCCGACACCTTCACTGCGTTCGCCGCCGCAGACTGCGCGATCCTCGCCAACTCCCGTCTGATCGCCGAAGGCGTCGACATCCCCAGCGTGGATGCCATCGTCTTCGCCGACCCCACCCGCAGCGTCATCCGCTGTGTCCAGGCTCTTGGCCGCGCCCTGCGCCTGGACGTCTCTGGCAAGACTGCCTCACTGATCGTCCCCGTCTACGTCCCGCCCGACGCCGCCAGCGAGAACATCCTCGGCACCGCCTACGAACCCGTCTGGGCGATCGCCTGCGCGCTGGCCAGCCACGACCACCGCATCCTCGAACGCCTCCCGGACAAGGCGAACCGACTCCCACGCGAGACCAGCGACGTCATCGAACGCCGCTGGCACTTCGACTTCACCGTCCACCCCGAACGCATCGCCCAAGCGATGGATCTGGCCTCCTTCGACCCCCGCGACCCTGCCGTTTCCCGCTCCCGCCGCCTCGGCCTCGCCGCCGCCCAGTCCTACCGCGACCAGTACGGCCACCTTGACGTCCCCGCCGATCACATTGACCCCACTGGCTACCGGCTGGGCACCTTCATCACCACCATGCGCGACGCGGCGAAAGCAGGCCGCCTCGAAGCCGACTGGACCGCCGAACTCGACGCGCTCGGCATGATCTGGGATAAGCACGACGCCGCCTGGCGCTCCCGCCTGGCCGCCGCAGCCGGCTACCACCGCGCGCACGGCCACCTCGCCGCACCCGCCACCACCCCCGTCGGCGCCTGGCTCGCCGAACAACGCCACCTCGCCGCCAAGAACACCCTCGACCAGGCCCGCGCCGACGCCCTCACCGCGCTGGCCCCCGACTGGCGCCTCCCACACGGCGCGGACTGGCACCGCAAGTACCACCTGCTGCGCGCCCACCTCGCCACCGGAGCCGACTCGGCCGCCCTCACCCGCGACACCCAGCTCACCGGCGTGAAGATCGGCTCCTGGCTTGCCCGCCAACTGGCCACCTGGCAGGCCCTTGCCCCCGGCCAGCAGCAGCTGATGACCGCCCTGCACCTTACCCCCGCCAGCAACCCGCTCGCCCCCGCCCGCCGTGCCCGGCGCACTTTCGAACAGACCGTGCAGTTGCTGGAGCTGTTCCTGCACCGCGAAGGCCGCGCCCCCGCCGCCCGCGAGGCGATCCGCGCCGACGGCGACACCGTCAAGATCGGCGCCTGGCTCGCCAAGGCCCGCACCAAACACCGCTCCGGCCAGCTTTCCGAAACACACGCACAACTGGTCGCCGCGCTCTTCGAAGGTGACTGGACGGCCGAGGACGCCGTCCCCGCTATCTTGGCGTAGACGCCTGCCCGCACAGGGGGGAGCCGGGCCCGTATGTTGCGTGCGCCTGGAGGACCACGCCGCGCCCGCCGTTTAACCCTGGCGGCCGTGCCCCCGCATTCCTTTCGTCACTCCATGGTCAGGTTCGTATGCGGATGGTTACTCTGGCGTGATGGATCACGAGGGGGCGGGGCAGGAGTCGGGGGTTGCGGTGACCAGCCGGGAGCAGGACGCGGTGCGCCTGCTGCTGTTGATCGACGGGGCGTGCGAGCGGCTCACCGAGGCGGAGAAGGCCCTGCCCGGCCTGGAGCAGGCGGTGGGCGTAATGAGGACGCAAGTCAAACTGCAGAAGCTGGACTTCTGGCTGCGCAATCCGGACTACCTGGCCAACGAGTTGCTGACTGCCTACGAGACCGAGCCCGAGGAAGCACTGCTGGGCCTCGCCGGCCGCATCCTGGACTCCGAGGAGCCGGAGGTGCGGCGCTATCCGATGCTGCGCCACCACTTCGGCGCCTACGAGTGGCTGGACGACGCCCTGGCGGTGCTGCGCAGCGCCGGGCTGCTGGTGCGCAAGCGGCGGGGAACGGTCAACCGGGTGCGCCAGCACGACTACTTCCTGCTGGAGCACGGCCGCCACGTCGCCCGGGAGATCATCCGCCAGGAACCGGATTTCGGCTACTACGTGCAGCGCGTCGAGGACGTCCTGCGGCTCGCGGGGGAGAAGAGCGGCAGCGAGCTGAAGAAGCAGCAGTACCTGACGCGCGAGTACGCCGACACACCGCGGGGGAGCCGGATCGGGTCGATCAGTGAGCAGGCGCGCCGCCGGCTGGCGGACTTCCGGCAGCAGCTACAGGGAGCGGGGGGAGCATGAGCACGGTGCAGGAAGAGGCGCTGCTGGAGACGCGTATTGCGGACAAGGCGGGCGTGAAGGTCGACGACGTCCGCGACGTGTTCGCCGCATACGGGCTGCCGCTGGTCATCTCCCCGGCACGTCCGCGGTCGCTGAGGGTGCACCGGCTGCGGGTGGCTGGGGAACGCACCGGCGACGTCGAGCCGGGCCCCTTCGACACCACTCTGTCCTTCTCCGCAGGTCTGACAGCGCTGGTCGCCTCGAACTTCCGGGGCAAGACGTCAGTGCTGGAACTGCTGACGTGGTGCCTGCGCGGCACGCCGCGCAGTGAGATGCAAAGCCGTGTCCGCAGCTGGCTGCACCACATCGACCTGGACGCGACCGTCGCGGGGGAGCCCATGGCGTTCCGCCTGGACCTCACCGATGGGGAGATCACTGCGGCCGTCGTCCTGACCGGCCCCGACCCGGCCGCCCTGGCCGGCGTACGCGGCCCCGCCCCGGACCGGGGCATCACCGTCCTGCTGCGGGCCTCCAGCACCGACAGCTACGCAGAGCAGATCGCCGGCCTGATGCTGGGGCGGATGGATCTGCAGCCCTTGGTCAACAGCTTCAAGGAGACCAGCACCCAGACCCACGGGTGGCCCGCCTACTTCGGGGCGGTCTACCTGCCGGCCGGCGGCGACAAGGCACTGCTAGGCGAGGTCACCTCCAACGGACTGCCGGGCCGTCTGCTGCAGGTCTTCCTGGACCTGCCCGCGGCCGCCGCCCTCACCCGCGTCAAGACCGTGCACGACGTGCGCGTCGCCGAGGACAAGGCACGCCGCGCTGTGGCGGCCGCCGAAGCAGCGGAACGCGCATCCGAACGCGAGCGCCTGGAAACCGAGCTTGCCCAGGCCCGCGAGGCACTGGCACGCCTGCTGCCCGGGGACGGCGATGACGCCTCCCTGACCGACCTGGCCCACGACGCGGTCCAACTCGCCCGGGCACTGGCCGACTCGCAGGACGCGTGGGACGAAGCCGTGAGCGTCTTCCGCCGCGCGCGCACCGAACGCCAGCAGGCCGCCAAGCTCCTCAACGACGTCACCGAAAGCGCCACCGCCCGTCTGCTCTTCCACGGCCTGAACCCCACCAGCTGCCCCCGCTGCGACCAGCAGATCGACGACACACGCCGCCAGCAGGAACGGCACGCCCACACCTGCGCGGTATGCGCGCGCGAGGTGACCGGAGACGACGAAGACCCGCAGGAGATCAAGGCCGAGGCACAAGAAAGGCTGGAGACGAGTACCACCGCCGAAGCGGCAGCCAAACAGGCCCTGGAACAGGCCGAGGCCACCGTCGATGGCCTGACACACCGACTGGAAGGCGCGCAGCAGCAGCTGCGGCGCGCTCAGTCCGCCGCCGACCTGCCCGCTCGCCTGGCCGCACAAGAGAACGTGCTGCGACTGGAAGGCGCACTCAGCGTGTTCCGCGAGCCCGAGGAACCGGCCCTGGACGAAACCGAGGCCAAGGCCATCAAGGTCCTGGCTGCCGCCGCCGACCTGCTGGAAAAGGACAGCAAGACGGCCGCCGAGGCACTGTTCAAAGAGGTCAACGAGGAGACCGCCGAGCTGGCGACCCTGTTCGGGGTCCCATCCCTTAAGTCGGTGTCGATCGACCGCGGCGCCCGCCTGAAAATCTTCCCCCTCGGCAGCAAGCAGGAATGGTTCAAGGACCAGACCGCCGGCGCACGCCTGCGGCTGCGCATCGCGGTCGCCATCGCCCTGCTCAGGGTCGGTCGGGCAAACGGCGTATCCACCCACCCCGGACTGCTGCTGATCGACAGCCCCAAGTCCGAGGAGATGCAGTCCGCCGACGCCCATAAGCTCTTCAAGGAACTGGCCACCGTCGCAGCCGAGAGCGACCTGCAGGTGGTCATCACCACTGCGGACTTCGACCTGGCCAGCGCAGCCCTGCCCGCCGACAGCATCCGGCAGGCCGAGCCCGGCGCTTCCCTATGGTGAGGCCCCACCCGAGAGCACGCAGGAAAGGACGGCGGCCGTGCCGCAACTCGCCGACCGGCTGACCGAACTGGCCGCAGACGGCCAGCCCATCACCTTCCCTGCCCTCGGCCTCGCCCCCGACACCGTCGCCAGCCAGGCCGGCGACGTGGCCGCCGGCCCCTTCGCCCCCTACCTCGCCGAAGCCGTCGCCGACGCATACAACCGCAGCGACACCCAATGGCAGCCCGCGGCCACCGCACTCCCTGAAGGACTCGCCGCACAGCGCAGCGTCCTGCACCTCACCGCATCCATGGACGCCCTCCTCCACAGCCCCGCAGCCGCAAAGGCACTGGGCAAGCCTCTGACCGCAGCCCTGCTGGACGGACTGCCCGACCGCATCGAGGCCACACCCCTCCTGGCCGCCGCCCGCCTCGAAGGCGCCGTACGCCTGGCGGTCGCCGAAGCGGTCACCCCCTTCAAACTGTGGCAGGCGCTCGAGGACGTGCCGACCGACGGCCCCGAAGACTTCCTCGAACGCCTGCCCCGCCTCCTCGGCCTCACCCTTGACCGCTGGGCCGGCGAGGACACCTTCGCCGACACGGTACGCACCCTGCTGCAGCAACTCACCCACGACGAAGCCACCGACGTGGACGCGATGTTCGAACTCGGCTGCGACCTGCTACGCCGCGCCCTGTCCTCCCAAGACATCGGCACCGTCACCACCCACCTCGTCCAGGCCCGCCATCAGTTCGAGGCCGCCGCCCAGGCCGAAGAAGCCCGCCACGACGCCCTCACCTACGCAGCGGTCTGCGACGCCATCCTCGCCTTCGGCCGGGCAGACGCAGCAGCCATCAACCACGCCGCCGACCAGATCGCCGACACTCTGGACCAGCGTCAGGCCTGGATCCACCGCACCCACCAGCCCGAATGGCTCCAACCGCGCCGCTCAGCAGAAATCGCCTGGCACCATCTCGTCCTCCAACTACGCGCCGCAGCCACCACCCTCCAAGACGACGCCTGGATGGACGCCTGGCAAGCCCTCGACACCGTCCTCGCCGCCTACAGCGCCGCCCGCACCGTCCGCCCCCTGGCAGGCGACACCGGCCAAGGCCTGGCCCTGCTGGTCCAGCCCGCGATCGAAGACAGCTTCCTGCGCCAGCAGGCCTTCCTGGCACAACTGCGCCGCGCCGCTCAGGAAACAGCCCAGCACGCCGCCCGCGACTTCGACGCCGCCACCGCCAGCACCCTGCTCACCGCGATCGAGACCGCGGCCCAGCGCGAGACGAGCCCCGCTGACTCCTCCAACGCCGCCGACGACGGCAGCGATGACGACGACCCAGGCGGAGCAGTGCTCGCCCGCTTGCAACGCCTGGCACCGACCCTGCTCCTCCAGCTCAAAGACCAAGCCCTGGGCATCGCCAGCACACTCGATGACCAGCAGCTCCGCGTACTGGAAGGCTTCGCCCACGACAGCGACGTCGCCCGCCTCAAAGCCACCGATCCGCTCATCGTGCCCAAACTCGACCAGCTCATGGCCGAGTTGTCCGCCCATCCCTCGTTCACCGGGGAAGTCCGCCAGACCTTCTCCGTGCTGGTCGAGCAAACCCTCCTCTTTCTCAAGAGCCGCTCCGACATCACCCGCACCAACTTCCTCGGCTCCACCAAGAAGGGCGAACCACCCCCTTTCGACTACCGGCGCAAACCCGAGGGAGACCGCAAGCCCGTCGAGGCCGATTTGCAACGCGACTTCCATCAGTGGCTCCAAAAAGGCCCCTTGCACAACGTCGTCCTCGTCGAGCCCGTCGACGTGGGCATGGGCCGCGCCGATGTCATGGCGCACTTCGGCGCCCTGCGCTACCTCACCGAGATCAAACAGGACGCCACCGACAACGATCCCCAATACCTCGAAAGCCGCTACCTCACCCAGGCCGCCGAGTACAGCAACACCAACGCCCCCTTCGGACAACTTCTCGTCCTGGACCTCACCCCGAAGAACGACACCCAAGGCAACCTGCGCGTCGATGAAATCGCCTGGACCACCACCCACCGGCCCCGCGGGGCCACAACAGACCGGGCAGTCGTCGTCGGCATCGTCGCTGGCAACCGCACCACACCCTCCGCCTACTCCCGCAAGTAAGCCAAGCATCCATCAATTTGCGACCACTGCCCTTACCACTCGACGAGAATTCCGCCGACGACATGATGGTGCTCGAGGCGGCGATCACGTGGGCTCGTCGCTGGCATGGGACCTCTAGAAAAGCAAGGACTGACGAGGTGTCCGTCAACGCAGAGACCAATGTGCGCATCGCCCCATGCACCCTTGACGCCCTGCGTCGCATCGTGGCCCGGCGGGGCACCTCTCGGGACGAGACGGTGCGCCAACTGCTCGCCGAACACGTCACAGCACAAGAACAAAAGCACCCAGAGGACCGGCTCACTCACATCTCCACCGTGCTGCGCTATCCTCCGCCGCCGCGCTGGCGGGGGGATGCAAGGAAAGACGTGCCCCTACGTGTGCGGGCGCCGCACGGCCTGCTGGAGCGGGCCCGCGCGGTCTCGCTGCGGCTACCGGGCCAGCACCCGCGCGCCTACCGGGACTACCAGGGCCGCATGCTCACCGACGCGGTGACGACCGCCATCGCGGCAGCCGAGTTCTTCACGGACGACTTCCTCACCGGCCTGCTCCCGCTGCTGCGTCACGGTGCCGCGCTCGGCCTGTGGCGGCTGACGGTGGCCGCAACCAGTACCGGTCCCGAAAAGGCATGGCTGGTGGAAGCGGAGGCCGTGCGAGCCGCCCTCTACCTGTCTAACGCCCCCCTAACCCCCGACCGTGAGTACGTGCTGCGCGTCGCGGAAATTTTGGAGCGGGACGAGTCATGGCACGCAGCGGACCGCTTCCGCCAGGCAACCGGCCTTGCCCATGGCTACCTCACCGGCCCCGATGCCAGGCACTGGGAGCAGGTCCTGTACGACCAGGACGAGGCGTTCAACGAGGTGTACCAGGACCGCCTGCAGGCCGACGACAGCGATGACAGGCGGTGGCGCAGGCGGCACGGGATCACGAGCTACGACTTCACCGGCCGAGGCGGAACCGCGGTCTGGCGTGCTCAGCGCCGGGTGGACCTCGAGTACTTCGAAGAGTGGCTGGTCAAGCGTACGAAAGGAGATCCCGCAACCGGCGTGATGGACGAACCGGCCTCGCCCGGCTGGCTGCTGCGCACACCGCCCACCTGGCTCGCCCATGCACCCGCCCGGGCCGCCGGTCAACCGCCCGAGCCGTTTTCTGCCTGGGCGGCAAACGGCCGACTGCTGGCCTTCCCCTACCTGGGACGGCAGGCATTCTGGCCGCTTCTGCCCAGGCCAGGCTTGGAATGGCAACCGGTGCCCGGCTTCGAACCCGTGGCCGCAGCGGCCGCCACACTGCGCCCCGACCAGGTCCTCGGCTTCATCGAAGCCGTCCTCATCGACTGGAACCACACCTTCGCCGAAGAGCCCTCCCTGCGGATCGCCCTGGACCTGCCCGCGGACAAGGCGCGCCGCTTTGGCTTCATCACCACCAAGGAACAACACCGGATCATGGCCGAGGCCCGCGCCATCACCCTGGAGAACATGGACCACTTCATCGACCGGGTCGCCGACACGGGGGCCAGCGAGATCTACCTCCAGAAGCTGAAAGAGGCCCGGGGCAACGCCCGCGAGTTCCACCGCCTCACCCTGAAGTACAACGAGCACAAGAGGCCGACGTTCGGCGTGGCCCGGGCCAACTGGAGATGGCCCGGACGAACGGTGGCTGCTGAGCTCGTCGCCGGAACCCCGCCCGACCTCCTGCAGTGGCTGGCCACCGCAGCCCACCAGCGCAGCACCCTGCTCCTGGAGCAGGCGATGCAAGCGGCCTGGCACCGCGCCTTCGACCAATACGGCTTCCGTATGTGACACCCACCGATACACACACCGACCCCCTGTCCTGTGAGCTGGATGCAGGCCCGAAGACACAAGCCGGGCACGACATCCGCGCACCTTTCAAAGGGCGCCCACCTGAAATGGGGGAGACCTCGCAATGTCCCGACCGCTGATCTCGTTCCTGGCCGCCGGCGTCACCGGCATGGTCGTGGCGCTGACCGGCGCCCCGTGGTGGCTGGCCGCCACCGCCTTCGGCTGCCTCACGCTGGGCCTGGGCGTCGTCGCCCTCCAGTCGGTCTTCCCCCAGGAGTCCGCGCACCGGCTCGCCTGGTGGCGCGACCGCCGCCGCCACCGGTAACGCCCAACGCGTCAACCAGGGCGCGCCCTTGCGCACGGCGGGACCCCAACCGGTCCCGCCGTGCCCAGCAACGAACGAGGCCACCGATACCGCGACCACCCAAGAAGGACTGCCCCGCGAGGTTCTTCCCGTCCATGCTCGGCCGGTGTGACCAGATAGAAGCGCCGCCCCACCCGGAGGGCCGGCGCGAAAGGAACCCGACCGTGAACAGAACGCAACAGCCCGGACCGGATGCCGCCCGCCGGGTCCTGCTGTGGCTGCTGGTAACCGCCGCCGCCGTGCTGGCCGCCCAGAGCCAGCCGTGGACCAGCGCCTTCACTACAGCGACCGCCGTCTACGCCATCGCCGCCCCGGACCGCAGGAGCCGACTGTGACCCGCACCCCGCCCACCGCCGCGGAACTCTCCCTGGCCGCCGAGGTCAGCCGCTGCGGACTGACCATCACCCCCCACCAGCTCGAACGCTGGCGCGCCAAGCGCTGGCTGGCCCCGGCCGACCAGTGGACCGACCCCGCAACCAGCGCGCTGCGCTTCGACATCGTCCACCGGGCCGCATGGCTCGCCGCCCTCTCCAGGCCAGGCCGCGGCATCAGCTGGATCGGCTGGATGTTCTGGGCAATCGATGACACCGAACAGACAGCCGCACTGCTGCGCCAGGCCCTGACCCGGACCATCCAACTGCCCCTACGCCAGGCGGGCATCACCCTGGCCCAGATCCCGCAGGGCGACAGCGACACCACTTTCGAAGCCCGCCAGGACCCTGCCGAGCGGCTGCTGCAGGGGCGGCGCGCAATCGGACGGGACCTGGACGGGCTCCTGCACGACCGCGGCAGCACCGCAGACATCGCCCTGCCCGAACCCCGCACGGTGTCCAACCCCTTCGACGCCACGCTGATCCGCGTCGGCGCCCGGCTGCTGACCGGCGGCATGGCCGACGTCAGCCCCGAAGAACTCACCGATGCCTGGCGCAGCGTGTGGACCGGCCCGCCCGAGCAGCTCGACCGGATCACCGCCGCCCACCTCGCCGCCGACAAAGCCGAAACCGACCTGCGCACCCTCTCCCCCCTGGCGCACGGACTCCCCGGGTTGGTCCGCGCCTTCGAACAAGCAGACGCGCGCCTGCTGTGCGAGGCGGTCCGCGCATGCACCAAGGCCTCCTCCACGCTGATGAAGCTGCTCCTGGAACGCGCCGACGCCGAGATGCTCACCGTGCTGATGAACGACGATATGTGGGACCAATGGGTCCGTGCCGGAGGGATCGCCCCCGCCAGTCGGTTGGGGGAGGCCGCGATCACCCTGAGTACCGTGCAGTACCTCCTCGTCCCCGGCTGGGCCGAAGACCTCCACCGCTACCAGAACCTCATGGACAGCCTGCTGGCCGAACCCACCGCGCCGATACCGAACGGCCGCCAAGTGTGACGCCTCCTGCCTCACCTCCCGGCCGCCAGCGTGGGCGGGCAGGGCCCTGCAGTCGATGAGCACGGCGCGCCGTCGCGACTGCCAGAGAAGGAAGGCTGGCTCCGGCACGACAACCGGAGACGGCCGGACCGACCGCCGGGGCGGCGTCCTGGCTGAAGGGCTTCGCGCGTACCGCCGCCGACCTCGCTGCCCGTCCGGCCGCCTGACCCACGAAAACGGACCCGCAGCCGCCGCACCCGGCACGGGGCAGCACCCGCCTTCCCTCGCAGGCCCACCATCGGCTTCGTGTGACGCTGCGACTTTCCCGGGGCCGGACCCCACCGACCGCGCGCCGGGCCACGCATCTCGGATTCGGCTGGCTGAGGCTGGTGTTCTGCAGATGGCCCGCGGAAGCCGCGTGCGGCGCGAGAGTAGTTCCCTGCCCGTACACGCGGCTTTGGTGTCGCCCGCCATCACGTGGCACGGGACCGAGTCTTCGTAGCGCGGTGGGCCTGACGAGACGTGCGCGGGGGCGTGGAGGTGGGCGACCTCGCCGATGATCTCGCGTTTGAGACCAGCCTGCTGTGGCCCCCGGGCCTGAACCGACACCGGTCCGCAGAGCGTCCATACCGGCACCTGCCACACGCCCTTGGAGCCGCCGCACCATGAGTACCTCTCTATTGCTGTCCCCGCAGCCCTGCGGGCACGGCGCGGATCCGGCCGGCGACTCGGTCGGCTGCCGCGGCTCTCACGTCCCCGGCCACACCGTATGTCTGGCCCACCTCACCGACACAGCCCGCACCGACTACCTGACCGGCCTGGCCCCCGGCGCCGATATAGACCACCGCGGCACTCCCTTCACTCAAGATCTGCTCGAGGCCCTTCTCCACGCTCTCCACGACCCCTCCACCGGCAAACGCCACCTTGGCCGCGCCCTGTTCACCGGTGCGCAGTTCTTCGGCGAAGCCAATTTCATCGGGGCGCAGTTCTCCGGCGACGCCTGGTTCGACGGAGCCCAGTTCTCCGGCGACGCCCGCTTCAGCAGGGCGCAGTTCTGCGGCGATACCCGGTTCAGCGGGGCGCAGTTCTCCGGCCGCGCCGTGTTCGTCGGGGCGCAGTTCTCCGGTGAGGCTGGGTTTTACGAGGCGCGGTTCTCCGCTGGCGCCGTGTTCGTCGAGGCGCAGTTCTCCCGCTACGCGTGGTTCGACGGGACGAAGTTCCGTGGCGACGCCAGGTTCGAGAGGGCGCACTTTGAGGGTGTGTCGGATTTGGGGCCGCTGGTGTGTGCGGGGCAAGTGGTGTTGTCCGGGGCGGTGTTTGTGCTGCCGGTGACGTTGGAGATAGCCGCAAGGGGGGTGGTGTGTGAGCGGACGCGGTGGGAGTCGACAGCCACTGTGCGGGTGCGGTACGCGACTGTGGACCTCAGCCACGCGGTCCTGACCGCCCCCTCGGCCGTGATCACCCACACCACCCCCTTCACCAGCGTCGGCAGGACGATGGGGGAGGACCTGCTGACAGGCCCCGGCACGCCGTCTCGCAGCTCCGACCGGGCACGGGTCGTCTCGGTGCAGGGCGTGGACGCCGCGCACCTGGTGCTGATCGACACCGACCTCACCGACTGCCTGTTCTCCGGGGCCTTCCACCTCGACCAGATCCGTCTGGAAGGGCGCACCACCTTCGCCTCCGCCCCTACCGGCTGGCACCGCCGCAGCATGCGGCCGGTGGGCTTCACCCGACGCCGTGTCCTCGCTGAGGAACACCACTGGCGCGCCTACACCGCCGGCCAGCCCGCCCTTTCCGCGGGCGAAGACCCCGGGCCCCGTCTATGGCGTCCCGGACCGCACCACACCGGCCCCGCCCGCACCCCCGGCCCGGAAGACGTCGCCGCACTGTACCGGCAGCTGCGCAAGGCCTTCGAGGACGGCAAGAACGAACCCGGCGCCGCCGACTTCTACTACGGCGAATGCGAGATGCGCCGCCACGACCCAACCGGCACCACGAAGGGAGAACGCCGTCTGCTGTGGTGGTACTGGCTGCTGTCCGGCTACGGCCTGCGCGCCTGGCGCGCCTTCTCCTGTCTGCTCGCGGCCATGTCCCTGACCGTGCTGTTCCTGATGAGCTTTGGCCTGCCCACCAACGCCCCCGACTCCGCCACCACCGGAACCCTCAAAGGCAGCAAGATCAGCCTCAACACCAGCACCCCCACCCCGGCCATTCACATGGAATGGCCGCAGCGCATGACGTGGGCCCGCGCGGAGAAAGCCACCCGCGTCGCCGTTAACTCGGTGATCTTCCGCTCCAGCGGGCAGAACCTCACCACCGCAGGCACCTACATCGAGATGACCTCCCGCCTGCTCGAACCCACCCTTCTTGCCCTCGGGGTCCTCGCTATCCGCTCACGCATCAAACGCTGACCCTCCGGCCCGGGTGCGGCAAACCGAACACCCAACGACCACCGGGCGCCGTAATGCGGCGGGGCCTTCTTCGCGCGCCAGCAGAACAGAGCCGAAGTGCCCGGGATGATCAGCCACACCATCGACCTCCTGCTGCGCCTGGTGCTCTGGTACACGCCACGAAGCTGACCCGCCCCAAGGGGAAGAATCCGTAACCTGAAATGTCTGTGCGGCTAGGTCCTGATGCCGAATAGGCTCTTCTCACCCGGAGTCAGAAACCGACCGGGATACGACAAGCATTTGCCACGCGGGCAGCCCGCGTGCGGAAGGAACCGGGCGTCGGAGCCCGGGCAGGGGGAGAGGCGATGGCCCGCAGGTCTCAGCCGGCGAAGGACACGAGCCAGCGCCCGGACGTGCACTACCCGCTGATCACCAACGGCCTGGACTACCTCATCGACGTGGCCGATCGGCTGACCGCCGACCCGGCCGGGCTGCCCGATGCCCGCGCCCTGAAGTACGCCGTCCTGCACCTTCAGGCCGCCACCGAAGTCCTGCTCAAGGCCCGCCTCCAGGACGAGCACTGGACCCTGGTCTTCAAGAAGCCGGAGACCGCCACCCGCACCGCCTTCGACAACGCGGAATTCGAGAGCTGCACCACCGACGAGGCCTTCACCCGGCTGACGCAGATCACCGGCCTCGACCTGCCGGACAAGGCCCTCGCCGCGGTGAAGAAACTGGCCCGCGACCGCAACGCCCTGCAGCACTACGCCTTCACCGCCCCGGCCGGCGCGGTCGAGGCACGCGCCGCCGACGTGCTGAACTTCCTGCTGCCCTTCATCGCCGACCACCTACTGCCCCGCCTCGACACAAAACAGCGGCACGACGCCGACCTGATGCTCGCGGCCGTCCGCGGAAAACTCGCGCGTATCGAGGCCTACCTCAAAAAACGCCGCAACGAGCTGCGCACCGAACTCAAGGACGTCGCCGACCGCACCGTCACCTGTCCCGAATGCGAGGAGCGGGGCACCCTGGTACTGGGCGGGGACCTGCCCAACTGCCGCTTCTGCCTCAAGACCTGGGACAGCCCGGAAGAGGCTGTCCAGGAGTACACCTGGCAGCTCTACGGCATGAAGGGCCAACCTCACCTGCCGGGCCATGGCGACGACGACGTCCTGATCTGCCCCGACTGCGAAGCAGAGGCACTGATCACCGCTGTGACCGCAGCCGCCCCCGACACCCCACACATCCTGTGTTTCTCCTGCGCTGCCGACTTCACCGACACCGCCTTCACCCTTTGCGAGGGCGGCTGCGCGCGGCCCCTGCCGACCGACTCTGCAGAGCTGCTGTGCCCCGACTGCTCCACCCTCGCCTTCGACAGAATCTGACGATGCCCCAGACCAGCCCGCAGCCCATCACCCGTGGCCAGGATCCGGACGAGCCGTGCGCACGCACCAGGCTGCACAAGCCGCACCTCAACCTCCTCGCACAGGGCCGGAACCCCCGCGTCCGCCACCGGCGCATTCGCATCGTGCGGAATCTGCGGGTCCTGGTGGCCGCGCCCGCCCGGTCCCCGCGCTGCCAGGCGGACGCACGCCGGGTCGCAGCCCGCCTGACCTACCTGCGCCGTGTGAACCCCCTGCCGTCCCCGACCCAGCCGGTCCTGATCGTTCCCCCTGGTGCCGCGGACCGCGCGCTCGGCGCCGATGCTGACGTCCTCTACATCTGCACGCACTCCTACCCCGGACCCGACCCGGAGGGCTTCCTCGACACCGACCTCGCGTCCCTGAACAGCCTGCTGACCGCCAAGGCCCTCATCCTGGACACCTGCTGGGGCACCGCCCCCACCGTGCGACATGCCTTGGCCGCGCTGCGCCCTGCCCACCTGCCGCCCCTGGCGCTGCTCGCCTGCGCCGGCCCTGCCCGCTTCGACCACCACGTCCTCCTCGGCCCGCTGTTGGATGCGCTTCTCACTGGCCCTCGTACCGGCTCGTGGCATCAGCGTCTCGCCGCCGCGAAAGCCACCGCCCTGACGACCGCCGAACTGGCCGCGCACACACGACGCGACTGGGCACGCTGGCAGATCCACCACGTCCCTGGGACACGCACCGCCCCGTAGCTTCCTGACAGGAACACACATCTCGATCATTGCCCAACGATGTGGAATGACATCAGCCAGCTCGACGGCTCAACCACCGCGATCTCCACCCAATGAGGCACCACCCTCAAATCCGGATTCCCAGAAAGTTCTCACACAAGGAAACACCCCCGCTCCCTCCTAGGCAGCCAGCGGCCCGCGAAGCGGGCTTGGTCCGGGAGCGCAGCGGACGGACTCAAGGCCCCGGGAACCGGGGCCGCCTAAGGTTGCGTCAGCAACCGCATCGGATGGCTGAAGCGCAGCGCAAGCGATCCCTCGGTTCGAAGCGCAGCGCAGAACCGACTCCTCGGCGCAGCCGAGGAGGTATCACTCCGTCAACCCCCGCGCAACGCGCGGGGGTTCGCTGGGAGTCTGCGAAGCAGACTCTTACCCGCTCCGCGGG
>NZ_JBIAPU010000044.1:0-71115 GCF_042888465.1 Streptomyces sp. NPDC002888
AAACGCCCGGTTACATTTCGAACCCGGAAGCTAAGCCTCACAGCGCCGATGGTACTGCAGGGGGGACCCTGTGGGAGAGTAGGACGCCGCCGAACTACCTTTAGAGCTCCGGCTCTTGGGCCCACAGCCCAAGAGCCGGAGCTTTTTGCGTTGAGGTAGGGTCAGGGGGCATCGTTGGCACGTTTCCCACAGGAGGCTCCCGGGTGGAGGTCCAGGAGACCCGCGTCCAGACAGACCGGGTCCTCACCATCCCGAACATCCTCAGCATGGCGCGGCTCGTTGGCGTGCCGCTCTTCCTGTGGCTGATCCTCAGGCCCGAGTTCGGGGGGCCGAAGAGCGACGGTTGGGCGCTGCTCGTGCTCATGTTGAGCGGAGTCAGTGACTACCTGGACGGCAAGCTCGCGCGGCACTGGAACCAGATCAGCAGCCTCGGCCGGCTCCTCGACCCGGCGGCCGACCGGCTCTACATTCTCTCGACATTGGTCGGTCTTACCTGGCGGGAGATTCTGCCAATCTGGTTGACCGCTGCACTTCTGGCGCGAGAACTGGTTCTGCTGGTGATGGTGGGCATCCTCAGACGGCACGGCTATCCGCCGCCCCAGGTGAACTTCCTGGGGAAGGCCGCCACCTTCAACCTGATGTACGCCTTCCCGCTCCTGCTCCTGAGTGACGGAAGTGGATGGATCGCGTCACTCGCTGCTATTTTCGGATGGGCGTTCGCCGGATGGGGTACAACGCTGTACTGGTGGGCAGGAGTCCTCTACGTGGTACAAGTCCGCCGCCTGGTCCGTGCGGACGCCATGGCCGACTGACCCCGCCGATTCGCGGTAGCAGTGGCTCGATGGCCCGCAGCGGAAAAATGCGGGACAATCTGGACGGGTGAAGTCGGCTAGACCGTCGTCTCTTCTTAGGAGGACGCTTCCGACATGAAGGCCGTCGTGATGGCCGGAGGCGAAGGCACGCGCCTTCGTCCTATGACCTCGAGCATGCCCAAGCCGCTCCTGCCGGTGGCCAACCGGCCGATCATGGAGCACGTTCTGCGGCTGCTCAAAAGGCATGGGCTCAATGAGACCGTCGTAACTGTGCAGTTCCTGGCGTCACTGGTCAAGAACTACTTCGGTGACGGCGAAGAGCTCGGAATGGAGCTCACGTATGCCAATGAGGAGAAGCCACTCGGTACCGCCGGAAGTGTCAAGAACGCCGAGGAGGCGTTGAAGGATGATGCCTTCCTGGTCATCTCCGGTGATGCCCTGACGGACTTCGACCTCACCGAGCTGATCAATTTCCACAAAGAAAAGGGTGCGCTGGTCACCGTCTGTCTGACGCGTGTACCCAATCCGCTGGAATTCGGCATCACGATCGTCGACGAGGAAGGCAAGGTCGAGCGCTTCCTCGAGAAGCCGACCTGGGGGCAGGTCTTCTCGGACACCGTCAACACGGGTATCTACGTCATGGAGCCCGAAGTGTTCGACTATGTCGAGCCCGACGTGCCCGTCGACTGGTCCGGAGATGTCTTCCCGCAGTTGATGAAGGAGGGGAAGCCGGTCTACGGCTTCGTCGCCGAGGGGTACTGGGAGGACGTCGGCACGCACGAGAGCTATGTGAAGGCACAGGCCGACGTGCTCGAAGGCAAGGTCGACGTGGAGATCGACGGCTTCGAGATCTCGCCGGGAGTCTGGGTGGCCGAAGGGGCCGAGGTGCACCCTGACGCCGAGCTCCGCGGGCCGCTCTACATCGGTGATTACGCGAAGGTCGAGGCCGGGGCCGAGATTCGTGAGCACACCATCGTCGGCTCCAACGTCGTCGTGAAGAGCGGGGCCTTTCTGCACAAGGCCGTGGTGGGCGACAACGTATATATCGGTCAGCACAGCAATCTGCGAGGCTGCGTGGTCGGAAAGAACACCGACATCATGCGTGCGGCCCGGATCGAGGACGGCGCCGTCATCGGTGACGAGTGCCTGATCGGTGAAGAATCGATCGTGCAGGGCAATGTCCGGGTCTACCCGTTCAAGACCATCGAGGCCGGCGCCTTCGTCAACACCTCGGTGATCTGGGAGTCGAGGGGGCAGGCCAATCTCTTCGGTGCTCGGGGCGTGACCGGCATCCTGAACGTCGAGATCACGCCGGAACTCGCGGTGCGGCTCGCCGGTGCCTACGCGACGACGCTCAAGAAGGGCTCCACCGTTACCACGGCCCGTGACCACTCCCGTGGCGCGCGGGCCCTGAAGCGGGCGGTCATCTCGGCGCTCCAGGCCAGCGCTATCGACGTACGGGACCTGGAGAACGTACCGCTGCCCGTGGCGCGGCAGCAGACCGCGCGGGGCAGTGCCGGCGGGATCATGATCCGGACCTCGCCCGGGGTGCCGGACTCCGTGGACATCATGTTCTTCGACGGGCAGGGCGCCGACCTGTCGCAGGCCAGCCAGCGGAAGCTGGACCGGGTGTTCGCGCGGCAGGAGTACCGGCGGGCGTTCCCGGGGGAGATCGGCGACCTGCACTTCCCGGCGAGCGTGTTCGACTCGTACACCGGGTCGCTGCTGCGGAACGTCGACACGACCGGGATCGCCGATTCCGGGCTCAAGGTCGTCGTGGATGCCTCGAACGGCAGTGCGGGTCTGGTTCTGCCCAGTCTGCTCGGCAAGCTCGGTGTCGACTCGCTGACCGTCAACCCCGGTCTCGACGAGTCCCGGCCGACCGAGAGCGCTGATATGCGGCGCTCGGGGCTGGTGCGGCTCGGGGAGATCGTGGCCTCCTCGCGGGCGGCGTTCGGGGTGCGGTTCGACCCTGTCGGTGAGCGGCTGTCGCTCGTCGACGAGAAGGGGCGGATCGTCGAGGACGACCGGGCCCTGCTGGTGATGCTCGACCTCGTGGCCGCGGAGCGCCGCAGTGGCCGGGTGGCGCTTCCGGTGACCACCACGAGGATCGCCGAGCAGGTGGCGGCGTATCACGGAACCCAGGTCGAGTGGACGACCACGTCTCCCGACGATCTGACGCGCGTCGGGCGGGACGAGGCGACCATCTTCGGCGGCGACGGCAGGGGCGGGTTCATCGTCCCGGAGTTCAGCAGTGTCTTCGACGGTACGGCGGCGTTCGTGCGGTTGATCGGATTGGTGGCGCGGACGCAGCTCACGCTGAGCCAGATCGACGCGAGGATTCCGCGTGCGCACGTCCTGAAGCGGGATCTGGCGACCCC
Organism: Streptomyces sp. NPDC002888; assembly: GCF_042888465.1. Taxonomy (NCBI): domain Bacteria; kingdom Bacillati; phylum Actinomycetota; class Actinomycetes; order Kitasatosporales; family Streptomycetaceae; genus Streptomyces; species Streptomyces sp. NPDC002888. The sequence goes on from NZ_JBIAPU010000044.1 coordinate 3,194, forward strand.
GTGGGCCGTCAAGGGGCTCGTGATGCGGCGGGTCGTCGAGGCGGCCGGAGATCGCTTCGTGGACACCACGGACGGCGTGCGGGTGGTGGAGACCGACGGGCGCTGGGTGATGGTGCTGCCGGACCCGGCTGAGGCGGTCACCCACCTGTGGGCGGAGGGGCCGGACGACGCGTCCGCCCAGGCACTGCTCGACGAGTGGTCGGCGGTCGTGGACAGCGCGGGGCGCTGAAACACACTGCACGCGTGCGTGCCGGACAAGTGTCCTCAAGGGGGCCGGTCCGGCACGCCGGTGGGGCCATTCGGAGGTAGTGGTCGCGACGTGCGACGATGTGCGGCATGCCGCAGCAGCCCCCCGTTCGGAGCACACCCACGCGCCCCTCGCGGCCGGACGCGTCCATGTCGCTGCTCACCAACGTCATGGACCACAGCCTCGACGACGGCTATGCCGAGGCCGCGGCCCGGAAGAAGGCCGCGGGCGAGGGCGGGCTGCCGAAGACACTGAGAGCGAAGCTCGGCCTGGCCGCCGGCCTTGTCCTCGCGGCCCTCGTGGTGACCGTGGGAGCGGCGCAGGCGCGGGTGGCGGCTCCTGTCGTTGCCAAGGAGCGCGAAGAGCTGATCGACCGGATCGACCGGGAGACCGAGGCGGCGGAGAAGCTCGAAGGCAGCGTCGACAAGCTGCGCGGCGACGTCAGCGCGCGGCAGCGGGAGGCGCTGAAGCAGAGCGGAGGCGGCGACCAGGCGGAGCTGGTGGGCATCCTGTCGGGCGCCGTCGAGGTGCACGGCCCCGGTGTGAAACTGGTCGTGAACGACGCCAAGGAAGCCACCACGGGCGGTGACGGCGACCCGCGCGAGACGTCCGGTTTCTCCGACACCGGACGCGTGCGCGACCGGGACATGCAGCGCGTGGTCAACGGGCTGTGGGAGTCGGGCGCGGAGGCCATCTCCATCAACGGGCAGCGGCTGACGGCGCTGTCGGCGATCAGGGCCGCGGGTGACGCGATACTGGTCGACAACAAGCCGCTGGTGCCGCCGTACACGGTGCTGGCGGTGGGGAACGGGCAGCGGTTGAGCACCAGGTTCCAGAACAGCGCCGACGGTCTCTATCTGCACGCCCTGCAGGAGAGCTACGGCATCCGGACCGGGATCTCCACGGAGGACGACCTCCGGCTGCCGGCCGCCCCGAGTGTGATCGTACGTACAGCACAGCCGAGAACTGAGAAGGGCACATCGTGATCGCCGTACTGGGCCTCGTCGTGGGAGTCGTGGCCGGCCTGTTGGTCCGGCCTGAGGTTCCGGCGGTCGTCGAGCCTTATCTGCCGATCGCCGTCGTCGCGGCGCTCGACGCCGTTTTCGGAGGTCTGCGGGCCATGCTCGACGGGATCTTCGACGACAAGGTCTTCGTGGTGTCGTTCCTGTCGAACGTGGTGGTGGCCGCACTGATCGTGTTCCTGGGCGACAAGTTGGGCGTGGGTGCCCAGCTGTCCACCGGTGTCGTGGTCGTCCTCGGCATCCGCATCTTCTCCAACGCCGCCGCGATCCGCCGGCACGTCTTCCGGGCGTGAGGCCGATGAGCGACAAGGACGAGACGGCCGAGAACAGGCTGCGCAAGGAACTGCCCGAAGAGGTGCCCGCGGCCGAAGCGGAGGAGGCCGCCTCCGAGGAGGCGGCCAAGCCCGGACTGACCGGGCGGCAGCGGCTGGCGCAGGGGCTGTGGCCGCCGCGGGTCACCCGGGCCCAACTCATCGTCGCCCTGCTCCTGTTCGGCCTCGGCTTCGGTCTGGCCGTCCAGGTGGCGTCCAACAGCGACGGCGACAGCGCGCTGCGCGGTGCGCGTCAGGAAGATCTCGTGCGCATCCTCGATGAACTGGATGACCGTACGCAGCGTCTTGAGGACGAGAAGGCGGGGCTCGAGAAGCAGCGCCAGGAGCTGGAGAACAGCTCCGACCAGGCCGAGGAGGCCCGCAAGCAGACGGTCGAGAAGGAGCGGCAACTCGGCATTCTTGCGGGCACGGTGGGGGCGCAGGGCCCCGGCATCACGATGACCATCGACGACACGAAGGGGACGGTCGAGGCGGACATGCTGCTCGACGCGATCCAGGAGTTGCGCGCGGCCGGCGCGGAGGCGATCCAGGTGAACGGCGTGCGCGTCGTCGCCGACACGTATCTGACGGATTCCGGCAAGAGCGTGAGCGTCGACGGGAACAAGATCACCGCGCCCTATCGTTTCAAGGTCATCGGCAAGTCACAGGATCTCGAACCGGCACTCAACATCCCTGGAGGTGTGGTGCAGACTCTCGAGAAGGAGCAGGCCACCGTCGCCGTCGAGCGGTCGACCAAGATCGTTGTGGACGCCTTGCGGGCGGCGAAGCAGCCTGACTACGCTCGGTCGTCCTCCCAGTGAACCGGGGGTGCATGGGGGCCGTCCGACGGGGGCATGAGGTTGCGGGGGGTCGGCGCACCGAATGGGTGGTGCGTGGTGGAAACTGTCTGGTGGATACGGACGTTGTGAGGATGTCCGGGTCGGCCGGTGTATTCAGTCAGGGTTCGTCCTGCCCCACGGGCGGGTCTGTTTCGGTCAAGGGGAATCGCCCGTGAAGTTGTTTGCGAAGTTGTTCGGCAAGAGCGCGCGAGAGGGCAGTGACAACGCCACCGCTCGTCATCGCGCACAGCCCGACGCGGAGGGCCAGCGGCCGCTGTTCCGGGACCAGGTCGGTGGTCCGGGTGGTGACATTTCCGGAGGTCAGGGCGCGCCGTCTGTTGACCCTGCCCAGTCCGGAGGCATAGGTTTCGGGCAACCGTCAACCTCAAGTACGGGTGGAGGGTTTTCCCCTATGTCGGCCCTGGTGTGTACGAGGTGCGGTAACCGCAACGCGGAGAACAGCCGCTTCTGTTCCAACTGCGGTGCTCCGCTGCGGCCGGGAGTCGCCCCCGAGCGCGCGTCGGAGACGACCTCCACGATCTCCATCTCCGGCCTCGAGGCCTACGACTCCGAGGCCACTGGCCAGACGCAGCTTCCGGCGCTTTCTCCGGAGGCGCAGGCCGCCGTGGACGCCCTGCCGCTGGGGTCCGCGCTGCTGGTCGTGCGTCGCGGCCCCAATTCGGGCAGCCGCTTCCTCCTGGACGGCGACCTGACCACGGCCGGGCGTCATCCGCAGAGCGACATCTTCCTGGACGACGTGACGGTCTCGCGCCGCCACGTGGAGTTCCGGCGCAGCCCGGACGGCTCGTTCACGGTGGCCGACGTGGGCAGTCTGAACGGTACGTACGTCAACCGTGAGCGGATCGACCAGGTCGCTCTGTCGAACGGGGACGAGGTGCAGATCGGCAAGTACCGGCTGGTCTTCCACGCGAGCCAGCGGGGCTACTGACCCTCCTCCGGACTCCGTCCGGGGGGACCCCAGGGAAGGTCCATGCTTCATACACCGAGGGGCGGCGCCGGGCACGGCGCCGCCGCCGCGGACAGTGGACTGATGAGCATCGGCACGGTGCTGAACGGGCTGCGCGACGAGTTTCCCGAAGTCACCATCTCCAAGATCCGTTTTCTGGAGTCGGAGGGGCTCATCGAGCCGCAGCGGACCCCTTCGGGGTACCGCAAGTTCAGCGCCGCGGACGTTGAGCGCCTCGGCCACGTCCTGAGGATGCAGCGGGACCACTATCTGCCGCTCAAGGTGATCCGCGAGCATCTGGACGCCATGGAGCGCGGCGAGGCCGTACAGCTGCCCGCGCTCGGCCGTCAGCGCAACGGTGAGAGCGGGGCCGAGGTCTCTGAGGGGCCCACCGCGGCCCGCATCGGGCGGGCCGAGCTGCTGGCCGCGGCCGGGATCGACGAGCGGGAACTCGCCGAATGGGAGTCGTACGGGCTCGTCACGCCGCTGGAGGGCGGGGTGTACGACGGGGAGACGGTGACCGTGGCCGCGCTCGTCGTCGAGCTGGGGCGGTTCGGGATCGAGCCGCGGCACCTGCGGGTGATGAAGGCCGCCGCCGACCGTGAGGCGGGGCTGGTGGACCAGGTGGTGGCCCCGCTGAAGCGGCACCGCAATCCGCAGACCAGGGCCCACGCCGAGGCCCGTACGAAGGAGCTGGCGGGGCTCACGGTGAAGCTGCACGCCGCGCTGGTGCAGACCGCCCTCGGGGTGCGGCTGCCCTGAGCGGGCCGTTCGCCGGCCCCGTGCGGAAGGGGCCGGGGTGGCCTGATCGGCCGCCGGATCCCGGCCCGACTACCCAAACGTCCCGGGCACGGCCTAGGGTTGCTGTGTGAACGAGCTCGATGTCGTAGGTGTCCGGGTCGAAATGCCCTCCAACCAACCGATCGTGCTCCTGCGTGAAGTGGGAGGCGACCGCTACCTCCCCATCTGGATCGGGCCGGGGGAGGCGACGGCCATTGCCTTCGCCCAGCAGGGCATGGCCCCCGCGCGACCGCTGACCCACGACCTGTTCAAGGACGTGCTGGAGGCCGTCGGCCAGGAGCTCACCGAAGTGCGCATCACGGACCTGCGTGAGGGCGTCTTCTACGCGGAGCTGGTCTTCGCCAGCGGGGTCGAGGTGAGCGCCCGCCCGTCCGATGCCATAGCGCTCGCACTGCGCACCGGAACGCCGATCTACGGCAGCGACACGGTGCTCGACGACGCGGGCATCGCGATTCCGGACGAGCAGGAGGACGAGGTGGAGAAGTTCCGCGAGTTCCTCGACCAGATCTCGCCCGAGGACTTCGGCACCAGCAGCCAGTAGCGGGGGCCGGTGCGGCCGGGGCGGCCCCGTGTATGCGGGGCACTCGCCGCGATGATGCGTGTGCCACGGCCCGCTCCGCCGGACAGGACCGAAATGCCGGTATTTGCCAGCGGCGCCGGAGTGCGTCCTGCGGCTCCTCCTCAGGGCATTCGGCTAGCCTTTCCCCGCGGTGGGGCACGGGAAACCACTCCTTGGGTGATTATCACTCGGCGTGCCGAGTGTGGCGATCGTTGACGCACCCCTGGTGACTGCCTACCGTCGAGAAGGCAGGTCAAGGACGGAGGTCGGCGTGAGAAGCAGCGGCGACGGTACGACTGGGGGTGCCCCCGGACTCGGTTCCGGGGGGAGCGGTCCGTACCCTCCCCCAAGCTCTCGGTTCCGCTCGAGCAGGGGGTACCCCCACCCCGGCAGCGCGGCCGACCACGCACCGCAGCGACCGGCGGCCGTGCCGAGCGGCGGAGGGGCGGCGTCCATGGAGTCAGAGGAGATCGGCTACCGCGGTCCGACGGCCTGCGCGGCCGCCGGCATCACCTACCGGCAACTGGATTACTGGGCGCGTACAGGGCTCGTCGAGCCGAGTGTGCGGCCCGCCTACGGCTCCGGGACGCAGCGGCTCTACAGCTTCCGGGACGTCGTCGTCCTGAAGATCGTCAAAAGGTTCCTCGACACCGGGGTGTCGCTGCAGAACATCCGTACCGCCGTCCAGCACCTGCGTGAGCGGGGGTTTCGCGATCTGGAGCGGATGACGTTGATGAGTGACGGCGCCACGGTCTACGAGTGCACGTCGCCGGACGAGGTGCACGCGCTCCTCCAGGGCGGCCAGGGCATCTTCGGCATCGCCGTCGGTGTGGTGTGGCGGGACGTGGAGAGCGCGCTGTCGCAGCTGCACGGGGAGCGGATCGACACGGGGGAGACCCTTGTCGGGCACAATCCGGCGGACGAGCTGGCGCGGCGGCGTAACCGGGCGGTCTGAGGGGCCGTCGGTTGTCCGGAGGCGGCGCCGGGAGGGCATTGTCAGTGGCGTAGGGCAGCATCGGAGATGTGAGAACCGCGCCCACGATCCTGCATCTCGACATGGATGCCTTCTACGCCTCGGCGGAGCAGGCAGCCAAGCCGAGTCTGCGCGGGAAGGCCGTGATCGTGGGTGGGCTCGGGCCGCGCGGGGTGGTGGCGACCGCCTCGTACGAGGCACGGGTTTTCGGGGTGCACTCGGCGATGCCCATGGGCCAGGCGCGTCGGCTCGCTCCGAACGCCGCGTATCTCGTGCCGCGGTTCCAGTTCTACCGGTCGATCAGCGAGCAGGTGATGGAGCTGCTGCGGGCGCTGTCGCCGCTGGTGGAGCCGCTGAGCCTGGACGAGGCGTTCGTCGATCTGGAGGCCGGGGCAGTGGCGTGGGACGAGGAGTCCGCGCGGCTGGTGGGGACGAGGCTGCGCGCCGACATACGTGACTACACGGGGCTCACTGGGTCGGTGGGGCTGGCGGCCTCCAAGATGCTCGCGAAGATCGCGTCCGAGCGGGCCAAGCCGGACGGGCTGGTGGTGATCGAGCCGGGGACCGAGCGGGCGCTGCTGGGGCCGCTGTCGGTGCGTACGTTGCCTGGAGTGGGGCCCGCGACGGGAGATCATCTGCGGCGGGCCGGGATCACCACGGTCGACGAGATCGCCGAGGCGGGGGAGGACGAACTCGTACGGCTGCTCGGGAAGGCGCACGGGCACGCCCTGCACGCGATGGCGCTGGCGCACGACGAGCGGCCCGTGGTGGCCGAGCGGGAGGCGAAGTCGGTGTCCGTGGAGGACACCTACGACGTCGACATCCATGATCGGGTGCGGGTGGGGATGGAGGTGCGGCGGCTGGCGGACCGGTGCGTGCGGAGGCTGCGGGAGGCGGGGTTGTCGGGGCGGACGATTGTGCTGAAGGTGCGGCGTTACGACTTCTCGACGTTGACGCGGTCGGAGACGCTGCGGGGGCCCACGGATGATCCGGCGGTGGTGCGGGAGGCGGCGGGCCGGTTGCTGGGCTCCGTGGACACGACGGGTGGGGTCCGGCTGCTGGGGGTGGGGGTCAGTGGGCTCGCTGACTACACACAGGAGGATTTGTTCGCGCAGGCGGCCGAGGAGAGTGTCGAGGAGCCGGTGGAAGAGGCGCGGGGTGAGGTTGTGGCGGGGGAGCCCGAGCCTGCTGAGCGGCGGTGGCATCCGGGGCATGACGTGCGGCATGCCGAGTACGGGGCCGGGTGGGTGCAGGGGAGTGGGGTGGGGCGGGTGACTGTGCGGTTCGAGACGCCGGGATCCGAGCCGGGGAGAGTGCGGACGTTCCTGGTTGACGATCCCGAGTTGGAGCCGGCGGAGCCGGTGCCGTTGGTGACGCGACAAGGCAGGCCGGAGAGGGGCGAGGGTTCTGTGGGTGCCGGTGAGATACGTGCGGGGGCGTCGGGTGGGGCGGGGCGTGCGGCCCGGCACTGACCGGGTGCGTCCTTCTCAGGGGTCTTCTGTTCCTGCCAGCTTCCCGAAGTCGTGGTCGGGGAGGGGGGGAGGTGGGGCGAGGTCCAGGCCGTAGTGGTGGTAGAGCTGGAGTTCTTGTTCGGGGGAGAGGTGGCGGCCTACGCCGAAGTCGGGGGCGTCCTTGATGAGGGCGCGGTCGAAGGGGACGTGCAGGGTGCCCTCGATGAGTTCGCTGGGTTCGAGGGGGACGAAGGCGTCCCGGGAGAAGAGACCGGTGCGTATGGCCGCCCACTCGGGCACGCCGGTCGCGTCGTCGAGGTAGACCTCGTCGATCGTGCCGATCTTGGTGCCGTTGCGGTCGAACGCCTTGCGGCCGATCAGGTTGCGCGGATCGATGTCGGTCAGCACGGGCCCTCCACTTGCTCGCAACTCATCCGTAAGCACTACAAAAGAGCACATTGGAGAAGGCGGCCACTCGAAGGCGTGTGCGTGGACCTCGCTGGTAGGCTGACAACGGCTGCTGACCCCGTGCGGGAGAGTCCTCCAGACATCATCGGAGGCGCCGAAGGAGCAAATCCTCCCCGGAATCTCTCAGGCCCACGTACCGCACGGACGAGGTCACTCTGGAAAGCAGGGCGGGTGTCGTCGACGGCTTCCGCTCTCACCGACGGTGAAAGCCGGAGACCTTCGGGCGATCCGGTGAAGCTCTCAGGTTGAGATGACAGAGGGGGAGGCCGTCCGGGTACCCGTGCAGTGGTGCCCCTCGAAGGTCGCGTCAGACCAGGAGGCCTCCGCAATGACCGCCCACCGCATTCCGCTCTCCGAGCTCGAGAAGGGGATTCCCTTCGAACAGCGCCACATCGGCCCCGACCATGAGGCGCGGGCCAAGATGCTCGCGCAGGTCGGCTATGGCTCCCTGGACGAGCTCACCGCCGCCGCGGTCCCGGATGTGATCAAGAACGCCGACGCGCTGGACCTGCCGGGCGCGCGCACCGAGGCCGAGGTGCTGGCCGAGCTGCGGTCCCTGGCGGATCGGAACCAGGTGCTCGATTCCATGATCGGGCTGGGGTACTACGGCACCTTCACGCCGCCGGTCGTGCTGCGGAACGTCATGGAGAACCCGGCCTGGTACACCGCCTACACGCCCTACCAGCCGGAGATCTCCCAGGGGCGCCTCGAAGCCCTGCTCAATTTCCAGACCATGGTCGCCGACCTGACCGGGCTGCCGACCTCCGGCGCGTCGCTGCTCGACGAGGGCACGGCCGCCGCCGAGGCCATGGCGCTCTCCCGGCGCATGGGCAAGAACAAGAAGGGCCTCTTCCTGATCGACGCGGACGCGCTGCCGCAGACGATCGCAGTGATCGAGACACGCGCCGAGCCGACGGGTGTGGAGGTCGTGGTCGCCGACCTCGGCGAAGGGATTCCGGCCGAGATCGCCGGGCGTGAGATCAACGGCGTGCTGATCCAGTACCCGGGCGCTTCCGGTGCCGTACGCGACATCAAGCCGCTGATCGAGCAGGCGCACCAGCTGGGCGCGCTCGTCACCGTCGCCGCCGATCTGCTCGCGCTGACGCTGCTGACGTCGCCCGGGGAGCTGGGGGCCGACATCGCGGTCGGGACGACGCAGCGGTTCGGTGTGCCGATGGGGTTCGGCGGGCCGCACGCCGGATACATGGCGGTGCACGAGAAGTTCGCGCGCAGCCTGCCCGGGCGGCTCGTGGGCGTGTCCGTGGACGCCGACGGGAACAGGGCCTACCGGCTCGCGCTGCAGACGCGTGAGCAGCACATCCGCCGGGAGAAGGCGACCAGCAACATCTGCACCGCGCAGGTCCTGCTCGCTGTCATGGCCGGGATGTACGCCGTGTACCACGGGCCCGAGGGGCTCCGGGCGATCGCCCGGCGGACCCACCGGTACGCCACCGTGCTCGCCGCCGGCCTCGCGGCGGGTGGTGTGGAGGTCGTGCACGGTGCCTACTTCGACACGCTGACCGTGCGGGTGCCCTCGAAGGCCGCCGAGATCGTCGCCGCCGCCCGGGAGCACGGGGTCAACCTGCGCCTTGTCGACGCCGACCACGTGTCGATCGCCTGCGACGAGACCACCGCGCGGGCCCAGGTCGGTGCCGTCTGGGCCGCCTTCGGGGTCGAGGGTGACATCGAGGCGCTGGACGCGGCCACCGAGGACTCCCTGCCGGAGGCGATGCTGCGCACCGACGAGGTCCTGACCCACCCCGTCTTCCACCAGTACCGCTCCGAGACCGCGATGCTGCGCTACCTGCGCAGGCTGGCCGACCGGGACTACGCGCTCGACCGGGGCATGATCCCGCTCGGCTCGTGCACGATGAAGCTCAACGCGACCACGGAGATGGAGCCGGTCACCTGGCCCGAGTTCGGCCAGCTGCACCCGTTCGCGCCCGCCGAGCAGGCGCAGGGCTACCTCACGCTCATCCGGGAGCTGGAGGAACGTCTCGCCGAGGTCACCGGGTACGACAACGTGTCCCTCCAGCCCAACGCCGGGTCGCAGGGCGAACTCGCCGGGCTGCTCGCCGTACGCGGATACCACCAGGCCAATGGTGACGAGCAGCGGACGGTGTGCCTCATTCCGTCGTCCGCGCACGGCACCAACGCCGCGAGTGCCGTGATGGCGGGCATGAAGGTCGTCGTCGTGAAGACCGCCGAGGACGGTGAGATCGACGTCGACGACCTGCGGGCGAAGATCGAGCGGCACCGTGACGAGCTGGCGGTGCTGATGATCACGTACCCCTCGACGCACGGGGTGTTCGAGGAGCACGTCGCCGACATCTGCGCGCAGGTGCACGAGGCCGGCGGTCAGGTGTACGTCGACGGGGCCAACCTCAACGCGCTGGTCGGGCTGGCCAAGCCGGGGCACTTCGGCGGTGACGTCTCGCACCTGAACCTGCACAAGACGTTCTGCATCCCGCACGGTGGCGGGGGTCCGGGCGTCGGTCCGGTGGCCGTGCGGTCGCACCTGGCGCCGTATCTGCCGAACCACCCGCTGCAGCCGGCCGCCGGACCGGAGACGGGTGTGGGGCCGATCTCGGCGGCGCCCTGGGGGTCCGCGGGGATCCTGCCGATCTCGTGGGCGTACGTGCGCCTCATGGGCGACGAGGGGCTGAAGCGGGCCACGCAGGTGGCCGTGCTCTCCGCCAACTACATCGCCAAGCGGCTCGAACCGCACTATCCCGTGCTCTACACCGGGCCGGGCGGGCTCGTCGCGCACGAGTGCATCATCGACCTGCGGCCGCTGACCAAGACGACGGGTGTGAGCGTCGACGACGTCGCCAAGCGGCTCATCGACTACGGGTTCCACGCGCCGACGATGTCGTTCCCGGTGGCCGGCACGCTGATGATCGAGCCGACCGAGTCCGAGGACCTGACCGAGCTGGACCGGTTCTGTGAGGCGATGATCGCGATTCGCGCGGAGATCGAGAAGGTCGGCTCGGGTGAGTGGCCCGCGGACGACAACCCGCTGCGGGGCGCCCCGCACACCGCGGCCGCGCTCGGTGGGGAGTGGGCGCACGCGTACAGCCGTGACGACGCCGTGTTCCCGGCCGGGGTCTCGGCGGCCGACAAGTACTGGCCGCCGGTGCGCCGTATCGACCAGGCGTTCGGGGACCGGAACCTGGTCTGCTCGTGCCCGCCGCTGGACGCGTACGAGGACTGAGTGAGGACTGAGTGACGTGTCCGAGGGCTCCCCGTTCCGGTTTCCGGGCGGGGAGCCCTCGGCGTGTCAGGCCGTGGCGAGGGCGACCTCGGTCGACTTGATCAGGGCGACCACGGAGGAGCCGGGGGCGAGGGCGAGGTCGGCGGCGGCGTCCGCGGTGATCACGGCGGTCAGCGCACCGCCGTCGACGGACAGCTTGACCAAGGCCATCGCGCCGCCGGTGGAGATGTCGGTGACCGTGCCGGGGAGCCGGTTGCGGATGGACAGGCCCTCGACCGGGCCGGTGGTGAGGGAGACCTCCGTCGACTTCACCAGGGCGCGGACGGCGGAGCCGGGGGCGAGGCCGAGTTCGGCGACGGCTTCCCGGGTGATCGCCGCGGTGAGGGGCTGGCCGCCGGTGAGGCGGAGGCCGACGGTGGCCATCACCTCGCCGGGGGTGATGGTGGTGATGGTGCCGGGGAGCTGGTTGCGGATGCTCATCGTCATGAGCATCAACGTAGGGCCCTCGAAGCGTTATGCCGGGTATGCGTGGGTCTGCGTCGCCTTGACGGTCGCCCAGACCTGGGCGCCCGGATACAGGTCGAGTTCGGCGGCGGCGACCGTGGTGAGGTCGGCGACGAGGGGGAGTTCGCCGGTGAGGTCGGCGCGGATCTGGTCGCCGTGGGTCTCCAGCCCTGCGACCTCGCAGCGCCACAGGTTGCGGGCGCTGGCGCCGGTCGGGCGGTCGCGGTAGAGGGTGACCGCGCTCGGCGGGAACGCGACGAAGACCGGTCCGGAGAGGACTTCCGTGGTGGTGATGGCGGGGCCGGCGTCGAGGCGGACCATGTGGCCGTCGGCGCGGCCCCGGTAGAGGTTCAGGCCGACCAGTTGCGCGATGTAGTCCGTGCGGGGGTGGCGGGCGATGTCGGAAGGGGTGCCCTCCTGGACGACCCGGCCGTGTTCGACGACGACCAGGCGGTCGGCGAGGACCATGGCGTCCAGCGGGTCGTGGGTGACGAGTACGGCGACGGCCTCGAAGTCGGCGAGGTGGCGGCGGAGCTGGGCGCGGATCTCCAGGCGGGTGCGGGCGTCGAGGGCGGCGAGGGGTTCGTCGAGGAGCAGCAGTCGGGGGTGGGTGGCCAGGGCGCGGGCCAGGGCGACGCGCTGGGCCTGGCCGCCGGAGAGGTGGCGGGGCTTGGCGTTGGCGTGTTCGGCGAGGCCCATGCGGTTCAGCCACTCGGTGGCCTGGGCGCGGGCCTCCGCTTTGGTCGCGCCGTGGCAGCGGGGTCCGAAGGCCACGTTGTCGAGGGCGGTGAGGTGGGGGAAGAGGAGGTAGTCCTGGAAGACGACGCCGACCGGGCGGGATTCGGGAGGCGTACGTTCCAAAGAGGCGCCGTCCAGGCGTAGGTGGCCGCCGGTGAGGAGGGCGAGGCCGGCCAGTGCGCGCAGGGCTGTGGTCTTGCCGGCGCCGTTGGGGCCGAGCAGGGCGACCACGTCACCGGGGGCGGCGGTCAGTGTCACGTCCAGCTGGAAGGTGCCGCGGTCGACGAGGAGGTGGGCGTCGAGGGCGGTGTCGCGGGTGTGATTGGTGTGGGGGCCGGTCTTGGTGGTGTCGGGGTGGGTCATGGGGTGCCGGTCCAGGGGTGGAGGGGGCTTTGTTGACGTGGGCCGCGTGACTTCCGGTGTGCTGTGGCTGGGGTGGGGTGGATCGCGCAGCCCGGCGCTTGCGGGGTGCGGCCCGCGCCCACCCTCCCCCACGATGCGTGAGTGGATGGGGTGGCTGAGCGCCGGGCGTGTCCGCGAGGGTCGCCGACGGGCACTCGTGGTGTCCCGGGCGGCGCGGCTGCCTGCGGACCGAGGGCGTGGCTGATGCTGCTCATGGGGGTGCTATCCAGCGGTCGCGGAGGGCTGCCAGGACTGTGATGGAGACGGCGAGGAGGACGAGGCTGAGGGCGATGGCCGCCTCGGGGTCGTTCTGAAGGGCGAGGTAGACGGCCAGCGGCATGGTCTGGGTGCGGCCGGGGAAGTTGCCGGCGAAGGTGATCGTGGCGCCGAACTCGCCGAGGGCGCGAGCCCAGGCCAGTACCGCGCCGGCCGCGATGCCGGGGGCGATCAGCGGCAGGGTGACGCGGCGGAACGCGGTGAAGCGGGAGGCACCCAGGGTGGTGGCCGCCTCCTCGTAGCGCGGGTCGGCGGCGCGGAGGGTGCCCTCGACGCTGATGACGAGGAACGGCATCGCCACGAACGCCTCCGCGACGACGACGCCCGCCGTGGTGAACGGCAGGGTGACGCCGAACCAGGAGTCCAGCCAGCGGCCGACGACGCCGTTGCGGCCGAGTGCCATCAGCAGGGCGACACCGCCCACGACCGGGGGCAGGACCAGCGGCAGGGTCACCAGGGCGCGGACCAGGCCGCGGCCGGGGAAGTCCGTACGGGCGAGGACCCAGGCCAGCGGAACGCCGATGACCAGGCTCACCACGGTCGCCGCCGTGGCGCAGACCAGGGACAGCTGCAGGGCCTGCCACACTTCCGCGCTGGTCAGCTGCTCCGGGAGGTCGCGCCAGGGGGCCCGTACGAGCAGGGCGACGAGCGGCAGGAGCAGGAACGCCAGGCCGACCAGGGCGGGGAGGAGGAGGGGGAGGGGCGGCAGGGGGCGGGGGGCACGGCTGGGTGTACCCCTCGTGGCCCTGGCCTTCCCCACGCGGCTGCGCCGCGGACCGTCCCGCACGGTGTCCGCGGCGCCTGCGGCTGTCCGGTCGGGCGGTGTCATGGCTTGAGGAAACCGGCCTCGGTCAGGATCTTCTGGCCCTCGGCGGATCGCACCAGGGCGATGAAGGCTTTGGCCGCCTCGGCGCTGGGGGCGTTCTTCAGCAGGGTGATCGGGTAGTCGTTGACGGCCTTGGCCGACTCGGGGAACTCCACGCCGTCCACCTTGTCACCCGCGGCCTTCACGTCGGTCTTGTAGACGACCGCGGCGTCGGCCTCCTTCAACTCCACCTTCGTCAGGGCGCCTTTGACGTCCTGCTCGTAGGAGACCGGTGTGAGCTTGAGGCCGCTCGCGGCGAGGGCCTTCTGGGCGGCCGCGCCACACGGCACCGTCTCGTCGCACAGGACGACCTTCAGGCCGGACTTGGTGAGGTCCTTGAGGGAGGAGACCTTGTCGGGGTTGCCCGGCAGGGTGGCGATCTCCAGCTGGTTGCGGACGAAGGTGACCGGCGTGGTCGCGTTGCTCTTCTTGTCGGTCACGATCGCCATGGTCTTGGTGCTGGCGGCGGCGAAGACGTCCGCGGGGGCGCCCGCGGTGATGTTCGCGGCCAGGCTGTCGCTGCCGCCGAAGTTGAAGGTGACCTTCGTGCCCGGGTGCTGCTTCTCGAACTCCGCGGCCAGCTTGGTGAAGCTCTCCTTGAGGGAAGCGGCGGCGAAGACGGTCACCGTGCCGGAGAGCTTCGCGGACGACGAGGAGGACGAGGAGGCGGAGGCGGGCTTGGAGGACGCGTCGGAGTCGGACGAGGAGCAGGCGCTCAGGGTCAGCAGCGCGGCGGCTCCCGCGCCGGTCACCTGCAGCATCCGGCGGGTCCGGCGCGGGGAACGGGTCATCACGGATCTACTCCTCGGTCTCGACGGCCGTGCGGTGATGATTCTGCCGCATGTGCGAGGCGGGAGTCTCCTATCAGGTTGCATGAGCTGGCACATCGCGCCTTGTGGGTCCGCACATGCGACCCGTAGACGAGCTCTCGTTCAGGTGCGGTCGATGTGCACGTTCGTCGACTTCACGCGGGCGGTGGCCTCCATGCCCACTTCCAGCCCCAGCTCCTCGACGGCCTCGCGGGTCAGCAGGGAGACCAGGCGGTGCGGGCCGGCCTGGATCTCCACCTGGGCGGCGACGTCACCGAGCTTGATCGCGGTGACGATCCCGGGGAAGGCGTTACGGGCCGAGGTGTACGAGGTGCCCTCCTCGGCTCCGCCGGTCTTGGCGAGTTCGACGGAGAACGCGGCGAGAGCCTTGCCGTCGATGAGGCGTCGCCCGGTCTCGTCGCGGTGGGTCGCCACCCGGCCGGCGTCCGCCCAGCGGCGCGCGGTGTCTGGGCTCACGCCGAGCAGCCGAGCCGCCTGGCCGATCGTGTAGGACTGCATGCCGGTCACGATAGGGCTGGTGGCGCGGAACCGTGGACGCGGGGCGGCGCGTTGCGGCAGGGGACGCGGCCCGGGGGTCGTGATCGACACCGACGCCCTGGTGACGAACGACGCCAGGACGAAGACGCGCACGGCAGGAAATCCCGACCCCGACCGCCTGTCCTGCTGCGCGTCGAGGTCGTGGCGCGCACCCCGCGCACGGCACGGCGGCTCTGACGGAGGGGCCGCCAGTGACGGCCCCTGCGCTCAGCCCGTGTGCACGCGTGGCCTGCGGGCGCGGTCCGGTTCGGCCTCGCGCAGCACCTCCCGGGTGACCGGGGCGACCTCACCCTGGCCGAACAGGAAGAAGCGCAGGAAGTTGGCGAAGGGGTTGCCCTCGGTCCACTCGAAGTAGATGTGCGGGGTGCAGCCGGTGGTGTCGCGGACGTGCAGGAGCATCGCGGCCAGCGCGTTGGGGACGGAGGAGGACTCCAGGGTCAGCACCCGGTAGCGGTTGTGCAGGACCTCGCCGCGTACGTTCAGGCCCGACTCGAACTCGGAGGGGTCGGTGACCGTCACTTCGGCGAAGACGAAGTCCTCCTGACCGGGGATGTCGTTGTCCTCCCGGATCTGCTCGATCTTGTCGCGGTACTCGGCCTTGTCCCGGCGGTCGGGCTCGTTGGCGATGAAGCGGATCTTGCGGCTGGCCATGTCCCGGATGAACCGCTCCGCCATGGGGTCGAGCGTCACGCTGGTCACGCGCAGCTCGAAGGCGCGGGCCAGCCGGGACAGCAGCGAGACCAGGATGATGCCCGCGATGAAGCAGGCGCCGATCTTCACACCGTCGGGGCGCTCGATGACGTTCATGACGGTCGTGTAGAGGAACACCGCCGATATCACCGCGAAGGCGATGGTCCAGCTCCGTTGCCCGGCCTTGTGGGCGGCGATGGTCACGGCGATCGCGGCGGAGCTGATCAGGACCAGCACGCCGGTGGCGTACGCGCCGCCCTGCGCGTCGACGTCGGCGTCGAAGATCCAGGTGACCAGGAAGGCGACCAGGATGAAGACGATGACCATGGGACGCACCGCGCGGGCCCAGTGGGGGGCCATGCCGTAGCGCGGCAGGTAGCGGGGCATCAGGTTCAGCAGACCGGCCATCGCGGAGGCGCCGGCGAACCACAGGATGGTGATCGTCGAGACGTCGTAGACCGTGCCGAAGGCGTTGCCCAGGTACTCGTGCGCGAGGAAGGCGAGGGCGCGGCCGTTGGCCTGGCCGCCGGACTCGAACTCCTTCTCCGGGATCAGCAGGGTGGTGATGAAGCTGGTCGTGATCAGGAAGGCGCTCATGATGAGGGCGGCGGTGGTGAGCAGCTTCTTGGTGTCCCGGATCCGGCCCCTGGGCTGCTCCTCGGTGTCGCCGGGGTCGCCCTTGACGTGTGGCATGACGGCGACGCCGGTCTCGAAGCCGGAGAGGCCCAGCGCGAGCTTCGGGAAGACGATCAGGGCCATGCCGATCATGACGAAGACGTTGCCGTGCTCGGCGGTCAGGGCGCTGGACCAGTCGGCGATCACATGGCCCTCGGTGCCGACGTGCCACAGCCCGACGACCACGACGACGACGTTGAGCGCGAGGTAGAGGCCCACCAGGACCACGGCGACGCCGATGGCCTCCAGAAAGCCCTTGAGGAAGACCGCGCCGAGCAGGGCCACGAGAATGAGTGTGATCAGCAGCTGCTTGTCGTGCAGGGCGCTGGTCAGATGCGGGTTCTCGACGAGGTGGGTCGAGGCGTCGGCCGCCGAAAGGGTGATGGTGATCAGGAAGTCGGTGGCGGCGAAGCCGAGCAGGGTCAGGACGAACAGCTTGCCCTGCCAGAAGGACAGCAGGCGCTCCAGCATCGCGATCGAGCCCTCGCCGTGGGGGCTCTCCTCGGCCACGCGGCGGTAGACGGGCAGGGCGCCCGCCAGAGTGACGATCACCAGCACGATGGTCGCCACCGGTGACAGCAGGCCGGCGGCGAGGGCGGCGATGCCGGGCTGGTAGCCGAGGGTCGAGAAGTAGTCGACACCGGTCAGGCACATCACCCGGTACCAGCGCTGGCCCTTGTGCGGGGGCTCGGGCTCGGCGTGCGGACCCGTGTGGCCACCGGCCTTGCCCATGTCGGACAGGCCCTCCAGCATCCAGGCGCGCAGGCGACTGGGCGCCGGGTGTTCGGTCGTGGCCATCGGCGTGCTCCTGAGGGACGGCTCAGCGTGCGGTTTCGGCCATCACGCGGACGGCGGCACCAGCGTAAGCAGAGAGTGACGCCTGGGCCTATGGATCATGGGGGGGCTGGTCGTCAAGCTTCCGTTAAGACTGGCAGGGTGCCGACTGGGCCGTAGGGGGGACGGCAGGTCGGCGGCCGGGGACGTGCGGTCGGCGGCCGGGGGCGGCGACCCAGCAACGAAGCCAAGGCCAAGGTCGTCAAGGACAACTCGACGGCCGACTACAAGGTCCAGCCCTCCCAGGTCCCGGCCGACGCGGTCACCTCTTCCGGCTCGGGCCTCGACCCGGACGTCTCCCCGGCGTACGCCCAACTCCAGGTCCACCGGGTCGCCGAGCGCAACCGCCTGCCCGTCCCGCAGGTCGAGAAGCTGGTCGAGGAGCACACCGAGGGCCGCATCCTCGGCTTCATCGGCGAGCCCCGCGTGAACGTCCTGGAACTCAACATCGCGCTCAAGGGAGTCGCTGAGGGCAGGTGACAGGGCCCGGCTGAGGACGAGAGCGCCGCGGCGGCCGTCGCGGCGCCCTTGTTCTTCCCCGGGGTGCCTCCTACAGTCCGCTCCGTAATGTTCGTCATCGAGACCGAATGTTTCGACCGGTCCGGCGGAGGGGCAGAGGTACATGCGGACGTACGAGAATCCCGTCATCGGCGGATTCCATCCCGACCCGAGCGTGTGCCGGGTGGGCGAGGACTACTACCTGGTGTGCTCCAGCTTCGAGTACTTTCCCGGCGTCCCCCTCTTCCACAGCCGTGACCTGGTGCACTGGCGGCAGATCGGCAACGTCCTCGACCGGCCCGGGCAGTTGGAGCTGCCGGACGACCTGCCCGCGTCCGCCGGTGTCTACGCCCCCACCATCCGGCACCACGACGGCCGTCTCCACGTCATCACCACCAACGTCGGTGGCGGGGGCAACCTCCTCGTCACCAGCGAACGGCCCGAGGGGCCCTGGTCCGACCCGGTGTGGATCGACCTGCCCGGGATCGACCCCGACCTGGCCTGGGACGAGGACGGCTCCTGCTGGTGTGCCGTGTCCGGGGTGCGGGTGGCCCGTATCGACCCCGCGACCGGGAAGGTGCTCGAAGGGCCGCTCCCCGTGTGGTCCGGGACGGGGATGCAGCACCCGGAGGCGCCGCATCTGTACCGGATCGGCGACTGGTGGTACCTCGTGCTCGCCGAGGGCGGCACCGCCCACGGCCACAGCGTCTCCGTCGCCCGGGCGCGCTCGCCGCGCGGGCCCTTCGAACCGGCCCCGCACAACCCCGTCCTCTCCCACCGCAGCACCGACTCGCCGATCCAGTGCACCGGCCACGCCGACCTGGTCCAGGCACCCGACGGCAGCTGGTGGATGATGCTGCTGGCCACCCGCCCGCGCGGCTACTTCCCGCAGTTCCACGTCCTCGGGCGGGAGACCTTCCTGACCCCGGTGGAGTGGGTGGACGGCTGGCCCCGCATCGCACCCGTGGCCGAGCGGCACCCGGCGCCACGCGGGGCCTGGCACCCCGGTGAACCCGAGCCGGTGCGCGACGACTTCGACGCCCCGGAGCTCGCACCGCGGTGGATCTCCCCGCGCCGTCGGCCGGAAGGCTCCTGGTCGTTGAGTGAGCGGCCCGGGTGGCTGACGCTGACCGCGACGGGCGACAGCCTCGACCGGCCCGGCACCACCTTCGTCGGACGCCGGCAGCAGCACCCCGACTGCCGGGCGGCGGTCCGGGTGGACCCGGGTTCGGGGCGGGCCGGCCTGTCCGTGCGCATGGACGAGGCGCACCACTACGACGTCGAGGTGGGCGGGGGAGCGGTGGAGGTCGTCGCACGGATCGGCCCGGTGCGGCAGAGCCTCGCCCGCCGGCCGGTGCCGCCGGGACCGCTCACCCTGGCGGTCGACATCCGCCCGACGGACGTACTGCCGCCCACGGTCACGGCCGCCGACCAGGACGCCCCGGGCATACGGGCGGGCGGACCCGACACGATCGGCTTCTCGGTCGAAGGGCCGGACGGTGCCGTGAAGTTGGCGGAGCTCGACGGCCGTTATCTGTCCACGCAGGTGGCCACGGGCTTCACCGGCCGGGTCATCGGCATGTACGTCACCGAGGGCAGCGCGACCTTCGACTGGTTCGACTACACATCCGCCTGACCCCAACTGCCCGCAAGTGCCGGGCGGTTCGCAGAGGGCTGTCGAAGGATTCACCGCGTACGAGGGGTTGCCACCCGTCGGACGCTGTCCTTAGGGTGCGGCAGCAACGAACCTTTCAGGATCAACTCCGAAACTTTCGCAACCTCGAGGAGTGCATGATGGGCGAGCCGGCACTGTCCCGCCGCGGTTTCCTGGCGGCATCCGCCGCGGCCGGTCTGGGCATCACGGCACTGAGCGGCTGCGGCGGCGACTCGGACGGGGGGTCGTCGGGCACGACCACCCTGGAGTGGTGGCACATCATGACCACCGAGCCGGCCAAGGGCGTCTGGGCCTCGCTGGCCCGGCAGTTCGAGTCGCAGAACCCCAACGTGAAGATAAAGACCGTCGCGCTGGAGAACGAGGCGTACAAGTCGAAGATGACCGCGCTGACCGCATCCGGGAAGCTGCCGGACATCTTCCACACCTGGGGCGGCGGTGTCCTGAAACAGCAGGCCGACGCGGGCCTCGTCGAGGACCTCACCGACCGGACCAAGGACTGGGCGGGCACGCTGCTGCCGGTCGCCAAGGAGCCGTACCTGGTCGACGACAAGGTCTACGGCATCCCGGACGACATCGGCATGGTCGGCTTCTGGTACAACAAGGCGCTTTTCAAGAAGGCCGGGATCGCCACGCCCCCGACCACCTGGTCCGGCTTCCTCGACGCCGTCCGTGCCCTGAAGTCCGCCGGGGTCGCGCCCATCGCCCTCGCCGGCAAGGAGAAGTGGCCCGGTATGTATTTCTGGGCCTACCTGGCGATGCGCACCGCCGGAATCGACGCCCTGCAGAAGGCCGCCGACACCAAGGACTTCACCGGGGCCGGGTTCGTCGAGGCCGGTGAGCACCTCAAGGAGCTCGTCGCGCTCCAGCCGTTCCAGAAGGGGTTCCTCGGCGCCGCCTACTCCACGCCCGCCGGGCAGGCCGCCGCCGTCGGCAACGGCAAGGCCGCGATGGAGCTGATGGGCCAGTGGGCGCCCAGGGTGCAGGACAGTGAGGGCAAGGGCCTCGGTGCCGACCTCGGCTTCTTCCCGTTCCCCACGGTCGAGGGCGGCAAGGGCGCGCTCACCGAGGTGTTCGGCGGAGGCGGCGGACTCGCCCTGCGCGAGGGCGCTCCACAGGCGGCCGTCGACTTCCTGAAGTTCTTCGCCTCGGCCGGCACCGGCCGCGAACTGGTGAAGAAGACCGGCACGCTGCCGGTGGTCACGGCCGCCGAGGACGCGCTGGCCGACCCCAACCTGAAGGCCGTGCAAACGCAGTTGAAGAGCACCACCGGCTTCCAGCTCTACCTCGACCAGGCCTACCCGCCCGCCGTCGGCCAGGAGGTCAACGACAGCGTCGCCGCGCTGATCGCCGGCTCCAAGTCGCCCGAGCAGGTCACCGAGTCGATCACCAAGGTCGCGAAGGAAGAGCAGTAGGCCGCGATGACCTCAACCTTCCTTCCGGACAAGCGATCCGGCCCCGACGTCGCGCCGACGCCCCCGGCCGGCCGGCCGTCGCCGGGGCGCAGACGGCGGCGCGTGCTGCACTGGCTCACCGCGGTCTCCTTCCAGCTGCCCGCGCTCGCGCTGTTCGGCCTGCTCGTCCTGCTGCCGATGCTCTTCGCGCTCTACGCCGCCTTCTTCCGGTGGGGCGGCTTCGGCATGCCCTCCGACTACACCGGCACGGACAACTTCACGCGGCTCTTCGAGGACCCGGTCTTCCTCGGCGACCTGTGGCGCTGCCTCCTCCTGGTGCTGCTCTCGCTCGCGTTGCAGCTGCCCTTCGCGCTTGCCATGGCCGTCCTGCTCAACCAGCGGCTGCGGGGGCGGGCGTTCTACCGGATGCTGTTCTTCGCCCCGTACATCCTGTCCGAGGTGATCACCGGCATCCTGTTCTCGATGATCTTCGCGCCGGACGACGGACTCGCCGACCGCGTCCTGGGCGGCATCGGCCTGGACGGGATCGGCGGGAAGTGGTTCTCCGACCCCTCCACCGTCATGGCCACTCTCTTCCTCGTCATGACCTGGAAGTACTTCGGCTTCCACATGATGCTCTACCTGGCCGGACTCCAGTCCATCCCGGCCGAGTTGACCGAGGCCGCGATCGTCGACGGCGCCGGACCCTGGCAGCGGTTCCGCAACGTCACCCTGCCGCTGCTCGCGCCCACGCTCCGGATCAGCGTCTTCCTGTCCGTGATCGGGTCGATCCAGCTCTTCGACCTGGTGTGGGTGATCACCGCGGGCGGCCCCGACCACCACTCCGAGACCATGGCTATCACGATGTTCCAGTACGGCTTCAAGCGCTACCAGGTCGGCTACGCCAACGCGATCAGCGTCGTCATCTTCGGTATCAGCCTCGTCTTCGCCCTCGCCTACCAGCGGTTCGTGCTCCGCCGCGACCTCGAAGGGGCCACCACGACCATGCGGGGAGGCGGACAGTGACGGTCAGTCAGAAACGTCGGGGCAGGGGTCTGCCGCTGCACGTCGTGCTTGTCACCGTCGGCGCGGTGATGGCCGTACCCCTGCTGTACGCGGTGTTCTCCGGCTTCAAGTCCACCGACCAGCTCTCCCGCAACCCGATCGGGCTGCCCGACCCGTGGGTGTCCTCGAACTACACCGGCATCCTCGGCTCGGGCGACTTCTGGCGGATGCTCGGCAACAGCACGCTGATCGCGGTGGGCACGACCGTGCTCGTCGTCGCGGTGTCGGCGCTCGCGGCCTTCTCCTTCGCCCGGTTCGCCTTCCGGGGGCGGGAGGCGCTGTTCACGCTGTTCACGATGGGGCTGATGTTCCCCTTCGCGGTGGCGGTCCTGCCGCTGTTCCTGCTGCTGCGCTCCATGGACCTGCTGGACAACCCGCTGGGCGTGATCCTGCCGCAGGCCGCCTTCGGGCTGCCGATGACGATCGTCATCCTGCGCGGCTTCTTCCGGGAGATCCCGGCCGAACTGGAGGAGGCGGCCACGCTGGACGGCTGCGGCCCGTTCGGCTTCTTCTGGCGGATCCTGCTGCCCATGGCCCGGCCCGCGCTCGGCACGGTGTCGGTGCTCGCGGTGGTCGGCAGCTGGAACAACTTCCTCCTGCCGCTGCTCGTGTTCAACGAGCCCGACTGGTGGACCATCCCCGTCGGCGTCCAGCAGTTCCAGGGCCAGTACGCGTCGGACACCGCCCGTGTCTTCGCCTACCTGGTCCTCGCCATGGTCCCCGCCCTCGCCTTCTACTCGGTCGCCGAGCGCCAGCTCGTCGGCGGCCTCACCGCCGGCGCCACGAAGGGATGACCCGCGCCGACGGACGTACGGCTCACCCACACCCCCCGATCGTGAGGAGTCGCACCATGCGCAAGACCACCCCCTCCCGCACCCGGCTCAGACTCGCCGGCGCCCTCGCCACCGTTCTGGTCGGCGCGGGCATCGTCACCGGCCCTGCCGCCCAGGCCGGTGAGCAGCACGGCAAGGAGCGCACCCTCGCCGAGCTCGCCCAGCGGCACGGGCGCTACTTCGGCAGCGCGACCGACAACCCCGAACTCACCGACGCCCCCTACACCGAGCTCCTCGGCGACGAATTCGACATGATCACGCCGGGCAACGGCATGAAGTGGTACGCCACCGAGCCGCAGCAGGGCGTCTTCGACTTCTCCAAGGGCGACGAGATCGTGAAGCTCGCCCGCAAGAACCACCAGCGGGTCCGCGCCCACACCCTCGTCTGGCACAGCCAGCTCCCGGGCTGGCTCACCTCGCGCACCTGGACGGCCGACGAGCTGCGAGCCGTACTGAAGAAGCACATCCAGACCGAGGTACGGCACTACCGGGGCAAGGTCTACGCCTGGGACGTCGTCAACGAGGCGTTCAACGAGGACGGCACCTACCGCGAGACGGTCTTCTACAAGACCCTCGGCCCCGGCTACATCGCCGACGCCCTGCGCTGGGCCCACCAGGCCGACCCGAAGGCGAAGCTCTACCTCAACGACTACAACGTCGAGGGCATCGGTCCGAAGAGCGACGCCTACTACGCACTCGCCAAGGAGCTGAAGGCCCAGGGCGTCCCGCTGCACGGCTTCGGCCTCCAGGCCCACCTCGCCCTGCAGTACGGCTATCCGACCACCCTGGAGGACAACCTCCGCCGCTTCGCCCGCCTCGGCCTCGACACCGCGCTGACCGAGGTGGACGTACGGATGCTGCTGCCCGCGACCGAGGAGAAGCTGGCGCAACAGGCCGACTGGTACCGGGACATGACGAAGGCGTGCCTCGCGGTGCGCCGGTGCGTGGGGATCACGGTGTGGGACTACACCGACAAGTACTCGTGGATCCCGGCGTTCTTCGAGGGCCAGGGCGCGGCTCTGCCGTGGGACGAGCAACTCCGGCCGAAGCCGGCGTACTACGCGATACGCGAGGCGCTGAGCTAGGGGGCTGCCCTGGCTGTGCTGTCCGGGCGTGGTGCGGACGTGCTGGACCGCACCACGAGTTCCGTGCCCAACTCCACCCGGGGCGAGTCCGGCTGCTCGTCCCGGGCCAGCCGCAGCACCGTACGGACGGCGAGTTTGCCCATGTCGGCGAGGGGTTGGCGGACGGTGGTCAGGGGCGGGGCCGACCAGCGGACCTCCGGAAGGTCGTCGAAGCCCACCACGCTCATGTCCTCGGGCACCCTGAGCCCCCGCCGGCGCAGCGCCTCGATCGCGCCGAGCGCCATCTGGTCGCTGGCCGCGAACACCGCGGTCGGCGGCTCGGGCAGGTCGAGGAGGGTGTTGCAGCCGGTGAAGCCCGACTCGGGGTGGAAGTCGCCGGGGACGACGAGCGACTCGTCGACGGGGACGCCGGCGGCCTCCAGCGCGGCGCGGTAGCCGTCGAAGCGGGCCCGGGAGCACAGCAGCCTGGGCGGCCCGGCGATCAGACCGATCCGGCGGTGGCCGAGGGACAGCAGATGCTCGGTGGCGGTCAGGCCCCCCGACCAGTTGGCGGCGCCGATGGTCGGGGCGTCCAGGTCGGGCGAGCCCGTGGGGTCGACGACCACCAGCGGCACTCCGAGGATGCGCAACTGCTCGTGCAGGACGGGGTCCAGGTCCGAGGTGACCAGGATGACGCCGTCGGAGGCGCGGGCCCGCAGGTTGCGCATCCACTCACGGGCGTCGCCGGAGCGCCCGTGGATCGCCGACACCACCGTGCCGACCCCGGCCGCGTGGGCGACTTCCTCGACCCCGCGGATGATCTGCACGGCCCAGGGGCTGTCGAGGTCGTTGAAGACCAGGTCGAGCAGGGCGGCGCGCGAGGTGGTGGTCTGCGGGCGTTTGCGGTAGCCGTGCCGGCGCAGCAGGTCCTCGACCCGGGCCCGGGTCTGCGGCGAAACGTCGGACCGTCCGTTGACCACCCGGGACACCGTGGGCACCGAGACCCCGGCCTGCCGGGCGATCTCCGTGATCGTGACCTTGCCTCGCCCGTCGGACGCCGTCTCGGCGCCGGCCTCGCGCGCTGCCAATACCCCCACCTCCGTTGTTCCGGACGCGTTCTCGAAACTTCCAGAAGTCTTCCGGAAGTTGGGTGGCCGTGGGAAGTCGTAGCGAGGGGCGAGTCGTGGAACTACGGTGCGTGACCGGCTGCGGACATGCGTCGGGGCCGGTTCGCAGCGCGGGTCTGCGGCCGGCCCCTCGTGTCTGCCGGGCGAGGCTCGGTGCCCCCGCCCGGTGGTGCTCAGGCTGCCGTCATCACCCGTTCGGCGCCCAGCGGGCGGTGCGGGGCGATGATCTGGCCGTCCGGCAGGAGCTCACCGGTGTCCTCGAACTGGAGCACGCCGTTGCACAGCAGGCTCCAGCCCTGTTCCGGGTGGTGCGCCACGAGACGGGCGGATTCCCGGTCGGCGGAGTCGGCTGTAGGACACGGTGGCTGGTGCTGGCACATGGGTGGGATCTTTCGCTCTGTCGTGGTCATGTCCGCCCCCCGTTGCGGTATGTGGTCGGAACCCAGTGTTGCCCCATGGGCGTCAATCCGCAGGTATTTCGCAGCACGGCTTCTTCACAGGTTGATGACGCGTCGCTCACGCGGATGGTTCATCCCAACTGGGCGGTCACTTCGGGTGGTTCGGGATGGCCGGATGGGGCTAGTCCGCGGGGGCGGGGTGCCTTTCCGACTCGCAAGAGCGGTGAATTGCTCGTACGAGCGGGTATTGCGGTCCCGTACATCAGGAGCGTCATGGCGGGCGGACATGCGGACGAACCCCGCCGCCCCTTGTTCGGGCGGCGGGGCGCGAAAGTAAGCCTCAGGCCGGCGAACCCAGCAGCGGGGTCGGCGGGGTCACCCGGTGGGTCAGTACCGGGAGCAGTTCGGCGACCCGGTGCGGACGGTGGGCCGCGATGCCGGGCGGTGCCGGAGCCAGCGGGACCAGGAGGTCCGTGGCGGCCGGGTGGCCCTCGGCGCCGTCCGCCGTGCAGTCGCCGTGCAGCCAGAGTGTGAGCATGTACAGGCCCGGCAGGGACAGCAGGCGCGGCTGGTACGCCTGCGGCAGCGTCTCGGCCTGGCGCAGGGCGAGCTCGGTGGAGGCGATGTACGGGCCCTCGAAGAAGTGCGAGAAGGCCCAGCCGTCGGGGGTCAGCATGGTCTCGGCCGCGGCCACCGCACGGTCGCCGCAGCGGATCAGGAACCGCCACCCGGCGAGCCGGGTGGCGGAGACGCCCTCGGGGGTGATCCGGTCCAGTACGTGCACGGGCAGCGGAAGGTCGGGCGTGGCCGGTCCCTGTGCGGTGCGCAGGGAGGGAGTTCGGGCCTCGAGGACCGCGGTGGGGGAACCGAGCGCCGTGAGAACGGAGCGAAGGGCGGGTGCGGGAGCCGGGGGGACATGCAGCGTCATGATGGGTCGCCTCTCATTTGGCAGGCACAGTGGCGCGAGGGCGGGGCAGGGCGGGGGCGGACGGCACTGTCAGCTCTCGGGGGGTCAGAGAGGCAGGGGCGGGGTCTGTGAATGAGAGGTACGGGTGCGGCCTGCCGTACGTCGCCATGACGGCAGCTTCCATCGACCGGGCGCCAACCTTCTCTGCCTTGTTCGCGGAGTTTATACGACGCATGTTCAGACTGTGTTTCGTCTAGTCGTTTCCGAAGGACTCCGCAAGGGTCCATTCAGTCGGCGATTCGCGGGAATCCTCCCGATTCAGAGCCTGCCGCGCGGCGGTGACCTCGGGATATGCGTCCGCAGCGGTCGGCCCATTGTCGTCGGCGTTTTTCACGAGGCCCGCTGGGTACACGCATCTGCACACTGCACCATGCCCGGTGAATGTGCCGCCGGTCACGTTCCATCAGAGTAGCGGGCGTCACGCCCGGCCGGGACGTTATCGATCGCTTCGGTTGGGCATAAGCCACCTGACCCGGGCCACCGGCGGGCGGATCCATCGGCCTGCCCATCCGAGGAGGGACGCTTCCATGGGGGAGAAGGTCGTGGCAGGAGGGTTCGACCTGTCCGATCGCCAGCACTACCGCGACAAGCTCCGGCGGTGCCTCGCGGGGCTGGAGCGACTCCTGGCGGAGGAGCGGTTCGATCGGCCGAAGAACCTCATGGGGCTCGAGATCGAATTGAATCTCGCCGGAGCCGACGGCACGCCCAGAATGCTGAATGCGCAAGTACTGGAACGTATCGCGAGCCGAGATTTCCAAACAGAACTCGCCATGTTCAACCTGGAAGTCAACATTGCCCCACACCGATTGGGTGGCAGGGTATTCGACCGGCTCGCCGAGGAACTCCGTACGTCGCTGGCATATGCCGACCGGAAAGCGGGCGAGGTCGACGCGGGAATCGTGATGATCGGCATTCTGCCGACCCTCGACCGGGACGACCTGGTGTCCGCCAACCTCTCCGACGTCGACCGCTACGCGCTGCTCAACGACCAGATCGTGGCCGCCCGCGGCGAGGACTTCGCCCTCGACATCGACGGCGTGGAGCGGCTGACGTGCACCGCCGGGTCCATCGCGCCGGAGGCCGCCTGCACTTCCGTACAACTGCACCTCCAGGTCACGCCCGGCCGCTTCGCCGACGTGTGGAACGCCGCGCAGGCCGTCGCCGCCGTGCAGGTCGCCGTGGGCGCCAACGCGCCCTTCCTGTTCGGCCACGAGCTGTGGCGCGAGTCCCGGCCGCCGCTGTTCCAGCAGTCCACCGACACCCGCCCGCCCGAGCTCCAGGCGCAGGGCGTGCGGCCGCGCACCTGGTTCGGCGAGCGGTGGGTCTCCTCGGCGTACGAACTCTTCGAGGAGAACCTGCGCTACTACCCGGCCCTGCTGCCGATCTGCGACGAGGAGGACCCGCTCGAGGTGCTGGACGCCGGCGGCGTGCCCAAGCTCGCCGAGCTCGTCCTGCACAACGGCACGGTGTACCGCTGGAACCGCCCGGTCTACGGCATCGCGGACGGGGTTCCGCATCTGCGCGTGGAGAACCGGGTGCTGCCGGCCGGGCCCACCGTCACCGACGTCATCGCCAACGCCGCGTTCTACTACGGCCTTGTGCGCGCCCTCGCGGAGGAGTCCCGGCCGGTGTGGACCCGGATGCCGTTCGAGACGGCCGCCGCGAACTTCGACGCGGCGTGCCGGTACGGCATCGACGCGCGGCTGGAGTGGCCGCGGCGGGGGCGGCTGGGGGGCACCGCGCAGGTCGACGCGGTGAGCCTCGTACGCGACGAACTGCTGCCGCTCGCGGACGCCGGCCTGGAGGCGTGGGGTGTCGAGGCCGTGGACCGGGACCTGTATCTCGGGGTGATCGAGGAGCGGTGCCGACGGCGGTTCAACGGGGCGCAGTGGCAGTCCGCGACGTTTCACCGGGGGCTGGAGATGGGGCTGAGCCGGGAGGCGGCGCTGGCGGCCACGACCCGGCGGTACCGGGAGCTGATGCAGATCGGGGAGCCCGTGCACACCTGGCCGGTGGGGCTGCCGGAGCCGGTGCCTCTGGGGTGAGAAGAGGCGGAGCGGCCAGGGAAGTCGTCGCGTGTGGTGGGGGTCGTTGATGTCCGGACCATACTGGTCGGGCATGCTGTGACGTCACGGTGCGGCGGTTGAACTGGAGGCTGGGGTGCAGGCGGAGGCTGGGGCGGCGGACGAGTTCTATCCGCGGGAGCGGCCCTCGCGGCGGATGCTGCGTGACGAGACCCTTCTGGTGCTGGGCCTCTCGCTCGGTGCCAGTGGAGTGTCCGCGCTGATCAGCTTCGTCGGGTCGGTCACCAAACCCGGTGGCCTCAAGGACCAGGCGGCCACCCTCAACGCCTCCGCCGCACCGGGCCGGCCCTGGCTCGACCTGGCGTGGCAGCTCTTCGGGATCGCCTCGGCGCTGGTGCCCGTCGCCCTCGTCGCCCACCTCCTGCTGCGCGAGGGGGCGGGCCTGCGCAGCCTCGGCTTCGACCGCACCCGTCCCTGGTTCGACCTCGGCCGCGGCGCCGGGATCGCGGCCGTGATCGGCAGCACCGGGATCGCCTTCTACCTCGCCGCCCGCGGCCTCGGCTTCAACCTCACCGTGGTACCGGAGGCCCTGCCCGACGTGTGGTGGAAGTACCCGGTGCTGATCCTCTCGGCGCTGCAGAACGCGATCGTCGAGGAAGTGATCGTCGTCGGCTATCTGCTGCGCAGGCTCGGCCAGTTGGGCTGGACCCCGGGCGCCGCACTCGTGGCCAGCTCCGTGCTGCGCGGCTCGTACCACCTCTACCAGGGCATCGGCGGCTTCATCGGCAACATGGTGATGGGCGTCGTCTTCGTCTACCTGTACCGGCGCTGGGGCCGCGTCGGCCCCCTCGTCGTGGCGCACTCGCTGCTCGACATCGGGGCGTTCGTGGGATACGCCCTGCTGGCCGGCAAAGTGGGCTGGCTGCCCACGGCATGAGCGGCCGGAGGGGGCGTAGCGTGCACAGCCCTGCGGGTCACTGCACCTGGGGCCCGGCCAGCAGCTCGCCCTCGATGACCGTGACCGCGCGCCCGCTCAGCAGGGTGCGCTCGCCGCGCAGTTCCGTGCGGACGCGGCCGGAGCGGGGCGAGGCCTGGAGGCCGGTGAGGACGGGGCGGCCGAGGCGCTCGGACCAGTGCGGGGCGAGGGCGGTGTGGGCGCTGCCGGTGACCGGGTCCTCGTCGATGCCGACGTTCGGGAAGAAGCACCGGGAGACGTAGTCGTAGCCCCGAGCGGGGTCCTCGGCGCGGGCGGTGGCGATGATGCCGCGCGAGGAGTGTGCGGAGAGGGCCCTGTGGTCGGGGGTGAGGGCGTGGACCGTCTTCTCGTCGGCGAGTTCGAGGAGCAGGTCGCCGACGTTCGGGCCGGTGTCGAAGGCCGCGCCCGGTTCGGCGCCGAGGGCTGCGCCGACCCCGTCCGGCACCGCGACAGGGGTGAGCGGGGCCGTCGGGAAGTCCAGGGTGATCGAGCCGTCCTGCTCGGGCGTGGCGACGAGGACGCCGCTGCGGGTGGCGAACCGCACCGGGCCCTCGTGGGCGCCCGTGGTGCGCAGGACGTGGGCCGTGGCGAGCGTGGCGTGACCGCACAGGGCGACCTCGCTGGCGGGCGTGAACCAGCGCAGCGCCCAGTCGGCCTCGCCGCCCCCGGGCAGACGGTGGGCGAAGGCGGTCTCCGCGTGGTTGACCTCCAGGGCCACCTTCTGGAGCCAGTCGTCGTCGGGGAAGGAGTCGAGGAGCAGGACCCCGGCCGGGTTGCCGGCGAAGGGACGGTCGGTGAAGGCGTCGACGATTCGAATCCGCATGGCCATGACGCTAGAGGCTGCGGGAAGCCGCAGGCCAAGGCCAATCCGTGAGTCCTGGACCGGTTTCCCTGCCGACGGACCGGCGTTCTTGCCGACGGACCAGCGTTCTTGCTGACGGACCGGCCTCTTGCCGACGGCGGGCGCGGGCCGGACTCACCCCCGGCGGGTGGTGCGCCCGTCCGTTTCGCCACTCCGGCTCCCTGCCGGGCACGGCGCGCGGGTGGGGCGGAACGCTGGGATGCTGAGGAGAGAGCGCTGCCCGTGACCTGACGAACAGTGGTGGTGAGCGCGGTGGCCGTGTCAGAGGTGAACGACGAGGGGGTGCGAAGCGGCCCGCGCGCCGATCCCCTGGGCGATCCGTTCCTGACGACGCGGTTCGCCGTACCGGCCCGGCCGACCACGTTCCTGCGGCGCGAGCGGTTGGTCGAGCACCTCGACCAGGCTCTCCTGACGCCGTTGACCATGGTCAACGGGTCCGCGGGCGCGGGCAAGACGCTGCTGGTCGCCGACTGGGCCGCCGACCGGGACCGGCCCGTCGCCTGGCTCACCAACGAGGCGACCGACCAGGCCCCCGGCATGTTCTGGGCGTACCTCCTCCAGGCCCTGCGCGCCTCCGGAGTACCGCTGCCCGCCGAGGTCGGCTGCCCGGCGGACGCGAGCCGCGTGGACCGTACGCTGCTGGCGCGCCTCGCCGCCGCGCTGAGGGCCCGGGGCCGGCCCGTGATCGTGGTGCTAGACGAGTACGACCGGGTGACCGCCCCGGAGATCGCGGAACAGCTGGAGTTCGTCCTGCACCACGCGGGACACGGCATGCGCCTCATCCTCGTCACCCGCACCGAACCGCTGCTGCCACTGCACCGTTACCGGGCCGCCGGAGACATGACAGAGGTCAGGGACGCGGAGCTGGCCTTCACCCCCGAGGAGGCCGCCGCGCTGCTGGAGCTGCACGGGCTGTGCCTACCGGTGCCCGCCGTACGGACGCTCGTGGAACGCACCCGGGGATGGGCCGCGGGCCTCAGGCTGTGCGCCCTGGCCGCCAAGGAGAGCCCGGATCCGCAGACGTATCTGAAGGAGTTCGAGGCCGACCGCACCGCGGTGGCCGACTTCCTGCTCGCCGAGGTGCTCAAGCGGCAGACCCCCGAGACACAGGACCTCCTGCTGCGGGTCAGTGTCCTCGACCGCTTCTGCCCCGATCTGGCCAACGCCCTGACGGAGCGCACCGACGCCGAGCCCATCCTGGCCGGCCTGCACCGCGAGAACGCCTTCGTCGAGCACCTCGGGCACGCCCGGTACCGCCTCCACCCGCTGTTCGGGGAGATCCTCCGCGCCCATCTGCGGGTACGTCGTCCCGGCTTGGAGCCCCTACTGCACCGCAGGTCCGCGGAGTGGCTGCGACGCTCCGGAGCCCTCGCCGAGGCCCTCGGGCACGGTGCCGCAGCGGGCGACTGGGAGTTCACCGCCGGGGTCCTCGTCGACGACCTCGCCATCGGGCAGCTCTTCACCGGCCTGCGCTCCGACGACCTCGCCGAGTTGTTCTCGCACATGGGGCCCGAGGCGACGGGCCCCGCCACGGACCTCGTCCGCGCGGCCCGTGAGCTGTCCCGGTGCGACCTCGACCGCGGCCTGACCCACCTGCGCCACGCCGAACAGAGCCTGGACGGGGAGTGCGGCCCGACGGGGGACGCGCCCGGCCTGGCGGCGGCCCGGCTGAGCTGTGCCCTGCTCGAAGCCCTGGCGGCCCGGCTGACCGGTGCGCCGGGACGGGCGGAGCGGGCGGCGGAGGCGGCGGGGGAACTGCAGGGTGCGGTCCCCGCCCACCTGTTGGACAAACATCCCGAACTCACGGCGCTGCTGCTGACGCATCTGGGGTCGACGAGGCTGTGGGCCGGATGCTTCCGTGAGGCGCGGGCCGCGCTGTCCGCGGTGGCCGACTGCGCCGGT
Source organism: Streptomyces sp. NPDC002888 (assembly GCF_042888465.1). Taxonomy (NCBI): domain Bacteria; kingdom Bacillati; phylum Actinomycetota; class Actinomycetes; order Kitasatosporales; family Streptomycetaceae; genus Streptomyces; species Streptomyces sp. NPDC002888. The sequence continues at coordinate 35,179 of NZ_JBIAPU010000044.1, forward strand.
GGCCCGTCGACGGCGCTTTTGCGCGAGGACTCCCTGGGCCGCCTGGCCCTGATCGACTACCTGAACGGCTGGCTCGGCAGGGCGGAGCGCAAGGCACTGGCGGCGATGACCGAGATGGAACGGTTCAGCCTGCCGCAGCAGTCCGGCTCCGGCATCGGACGACTGGTCCTGGCCGCGGTGGCCGTCGACCGCAACGAACTGGCCCGGGCGCAGGCCCTCCTGGACACGGCCGCCGCATCGCACCCCGTGACGCCGGACCCGGTGCTGGCGGCGGGCCGGGCCATCGCCACCGCCCGCCTGCTGCTGGCCCGCGGCGACACACGGGCCGCGCTCGAGGCGGCGGAACCGGCCGTCACCGCCGACGTGGCCTCACCCTGGTTCCGGGGCCACACCGCGCTGGTCGCCTCCGCCGCCCATCTGGCCGAGGGCAGGCCGGAGACGGCCGCCCGGCTGTTGCGGGCCGTCCCCGACGACCAGCCGGCCTGCGCGGTGGGTGCCGCACGGGCACAGCTCGCCGCGGGCCGGCCCGGCGCGGCGATCGACCTGCTCGACCGAGCGCACCCGGAGGGCCGCACCGGCCCCGCGGTGACCGTCCGGGCCCTGCTGGTGAGAGCGCAGGTCGCGGACGGGGCCGGAGACCGGGCCACCTCGCGCGGGCTCGTCGCCCGGGCTCTCCACGAGGCACGGCGCGAACGCCTGCGCCGTCCTTTCTTCGAGGCCGGACCCTGGATCCGGCCTCTGCTGAGCACGGCGCCCCTGCGCGGGCTGGCGGCGGGCTGGCTCACCCCCGCTTCACTCACCCCCGCTCCGCCTACTCCCGCCGCGCTCACTCCTGATCCGTCGCCGGCCGGCAGGCCCCCGCCGCCCGACGACCGGCTGCCACCGTTCGTGGAGGAGCTGAGCGGCCGCGAGCGCGACGTGCTGGTCCGGCTGGCCCGGATGATGTCCACGGAGGAGATCGCCGCCGACCTGTACGTGTCGGTGAACACGGTCAAGACCCACCTCAAGGGCGTCTACCGGAAGCTCGCGGTGAACCGGCGCAACGACGCGGTGCGCCGCGCCCGCGAGCTGCGGTTGCTCTGAGCGCCGCCCGGCTCGCCCGTGGTGGGTGAGGCGCGGGGCGCGTGCACCGGGATGCCATGGCGAGGTGGACAGCATGAGACATTGGCGGGCTCTGATCGTCCTGGGCACGGCCCAGTTCCTGATGGTCCTGGACACGTCCGTCATGAAGTTGTCCACCGGACGGCCCTGACCTGCGCTAACGCTGCCAACAACGCCCCTGACCTGCAGCGATGAGTCTTTCAGTGCCTTTCGGGATCGTATGACTTTACCTAGTCGATTCTCCCCGCGCCCTCCCCAGCGGAGTCCACACTCCCCGGATTCTCCCCAAGGGGGCCCGTGTCGTAGGCAGTGGCGGCGGCAGAAGTCGGTCCATCTGAGTAACTACTGTCGCAACGCTGAGTGACTGCTTGCAGGGCCGGAGCCTACTAGCAGGTTCTTCGTCTGCTGGTGGTACACGGTCACATGTACTTCTGACCTGCGGAAACGAATGAAATCGCTTGGTGAGGAGCGGAGTTGGCCCACTCTTGGTCCGGATCTTGCGAGGCGGGATCCGGGTGTCGGGCATCGGTGCCGGGAGGGTCCCGTGGTACGAAGAGGGCTACCGGGTCGGTCCCGATGACATCGAGGCCCACCGCGCCTTTGTGGCCGTTGGCGCTGACGAGGATGGAGGCCGGGTCCTCGGGTTCTACTCGCTCGTCCTCGCGCCACCGGAGCTCGACCTGCTGTTCGTGGCCGACGAAGCGCAAGGGCGGAGTGGGCTCGTGGAGCCGGAACGGTGGATGGGGCCGGTGCCGTGGGACAGGGGCAGGCCGGTGGCCCGGTTGCTGTGGGCGATGATCTCCGCCGTGATGGATATGGCTGTTTCCTCGGGGGTGTGGGCACCGAGGTCGAGGCCGATCGGGGAGTTGAGGCGGGCGAGTTGAGCTGTCGTGACGCCGGCCTCGTGCAGCCGCTGGTTGCGGTCCTCGTGGGTGCGGCGGGAGCCCATCGCGCCGATGTATCCGAGGGGGAGACGCAGCGCCAGGTCCAGGAGGGGGATGTCGAATCTGGCGTCGTGGGTGAGGACGCAGATGGCGGTGCGGGCGTCGGTCTCGGTGGCTGCGAGGTAGCGGTGGGGCCAGTCGACGACGACTTCGTCGGCGTGCGGGAATCGGGCAGTGGTGGCGAAGACGGGGCGGGCGTCGCAGACGGTGACGCGGTAGCCGAGGAAGGCCCCGGCCTGGCTCAGGGCGGCGGCGAAGTCGACCGCGCCGAAGATCAGCATGCGAGGGCGGGGCGCGTGGGTGTGAACGAGGACGGACAGACGCTGGGGACAGGTGTCGGCGTCTCCCCCGACCTCGGCGAGGCCGGTGCGCCCCGCTCTCAGCAGGGCGCGGGCCCCTGCCACGACCGCCCGGTCCTCGTTCTCACCGCCCAGGGTGCCGTCGTACGCGCTGTCTTCTCCGATGAGACTGAGGGTGCGGCCGAGGAGTTCGTCGGGGCCGTCCACGATCTGGGCCATGGCGGCGGGTCTGCCCTGTACCACTTCGTCCAGGGCGACGGTCAGGTGGGGCTGGTCTGCCGGCTCGACGCGTTGCACCAGGATGTCGATCTCGCCGCCGCAGGTCAGGCCGACGGCGAAGGCGTCGTCGTCGGAGTAGCCGAAGCGGGCCCTTGTGGGGGGACTGTCATCGTGAAGTACCTGTTGGCACAGGTCGTAGATGACTCCTTCCACGCAGCCGCCGGAGATGCTGCCGACCACCGTGCCGTCGGTGTCGACGGCGAGCGCGGTGCCGGGTGGCAGGGGTGCGCTGCCGCTGACCTGGATGACGGTGGCGAGGGCGAAGGGACGGTCCTCGCGGCACCACGCGGACAGCGTGTCTGCGATGTTGAGCATGGGGTGTCTCCGTGTGGGGCGGTGGGCGTGACGGATGACGGTGTGGGCGGGCCGTCGCCGTGTCTTCCGGGGGAGGTCTGACACGGCGACGGCCCTGGTGTCCGGCGGCGGCCCGCTCAGCCACCGCCGGACGGTCGGAGGGGCACCCTGGTGCTCAGAGCAGGGCTTCGGCGGTGATGGGCAGTTCGCGGATGCGGCGGCCGGTGGCGTGGAAGACGGCGTTGGCGATGGCGGGTGCGACCCCGACCTGCACGATCTCTCCGAGGCCCTTGACGCCGATGGGGTCGGCCTCACGGTCGTCGCCGTCGAGGTAGATGGCCTTCAGTTTCGGGATGTCGGCGTTGACGGGAACGAGGTAGTCGGCGAGGTTGGCGTTGACGATCCGGCCGTCGCGGTGGTCGGTGACCGTGTGCTCCAGCAGGGCCTGGCCGATGCCGCCGACCATGCCGCCCAGGGCCTGGCTGTCGGCGAGTTTGGGGCTGATGATGCGGCCCGCGTCGTAGACGCCGAGCATCCGCCGTACCCGGACGAGCCCGAGGCGGGCGTCGACGGCGACCTCGGCGAAGACCGCGCCGTAGGCGAACAGGGAGAACCGTTCCGGTCCCGTGGGCCGGGTGAAGGATCCCATCACGTCGAGGTGGGTGCGTTTGTTGCGGGCCAGGAGTTGCTGGTAGGTCTCGCCGCGTGTGGGGTTGTTCTTCACGTGCAGTCGCCCGGCGCGGACCACGACCGTTTCGGGGTCGACGCCGTGCAGCGGTGACTTCTCGTCCTCGACGGCGAGCGTGATGGCCTGCTTGCGCAGTTTGTCGCAGCCGTCCTGGACGGCCGATCCGACGCTGGCCATGGTCCAGGAGCCGCCGTGCGGCGGGGCGGGCGGCATGAGGGAGTCGCCGAGGCGGAACGTCACCTTGCCCATCGGCAGGCCGAGGGCGTCCGCGGCGAGCTGGGTCTGGGAGGTGTAGGTGCCCGGGCCCATGTCGCTGGCTGCGGACTGGATGAGCGCGGTGCCGTCGGCGTCCAGCCTGACCGACGCCTGGGCGCCGTTGCGTGCGGTGTCGTAAACGCCGGCCGCCATGCCGGTGCCGATCAGCCAGTCGCCGTCCCGGGTGGAGCGTGGGCCGGGGTTGCGCCGGTGCCAGCCGAACTCGCGGGCGCCGACGGCGTAGCACTCGCGCAGCCTGCGGGTGGAGAACGGCAGCCCGCTGGACTCGTCCTCCGTGGGTTCGTTGCGCAGCCGCAGCTCGATCGGGTCGATGCCCAGCTTGTGGGCGAGTTCGTCCATCGCCGACTCGATGGCGTATGAGGCGGTGGTGTATCCGGGGCCGCGCATGAACAGCGGGGTGTGCACGTCCAGCGGTACCGTCCGGTACTCCTGGCTGACGTTGGGCATGCTGTACAGCATCTGTCCCGGGATCAGGACGGACTCCAGGAACGTCTCGTAGCTCGACGTTTCGGCGCGCACGTCGTGGGACATGGCGGTCAGGCGTCCGCGCCGGTCGCTGCCCAGGCGCACCGCATACTCGTACGTGGGCCTGAAGCCCGTTCCGAAGTACAGCTGTTTGCGGGTCAGGGCGAGTTTGACGGGGCGTTTCGTCTCGCGGGCCGCGAGGGCCGCGATGGTGACGTGCGGCCAGGCCCGCAGTCCGCTGCCGAAGCCGCCGCCGACGAACGGCGAGATGACACGCACCGACTCCGGCGCGATACCGAAGACCGTGGCGAGTTCTATCTGGGTGCCGAACACCCACTGGGTCTTGTCCCACACGGTGAGCTTGTCGCCGTCCCAGCGGGCGGTGGTGGCGTGCGGCTCTATCGCGTTGTGGTTGTTGCGGGAGAGGTGGTAGGTCATCTCCATGTGTACGGCGGCCGAGTCCAGCGCCTTGGCCGTGTCGCCCCGTGCGTATGTCTGGGGCTCGCCGGCCTGGGCGTGGGCCATGTCGGTCAAGGGCTGCTCGGCGTCGCAGGTCACCTTCACCAGACTGGCGCCGTGCTGGGCGGCTTCCAGCGTGGTGGCCACCACGACGGCGACCGGCTGCCCGTGGAAGTGGACCTTGTCGTCCTGGAAGACGTGCAGTCGCTCGCCGGGCGGGGCGACCGGGAGCGGGTTGCGTCCGTAGGGCAGCTTGGGAGCGTTGAGGTGGCTGATCACCTTCAGCACGCCGGCGTGGTTGAGGGCGGCGCGGGTATCGATGCCGGTGATACGCCCCCGGCCGATGCTGCTGTCGACGATGACGGCGTGCACGGCTCCGTCGATGTCGTGGTCGACGGCGTATCGCGCCTTGCCGGTGACCTTCAGCCGGCCGTCCACCCGGGTGAGCGGGGCGCCGACGGCTGCCTGCGGCTGCGGGCTCATGCGGTGCCTCCTACGATGCGCAGCTGGCGCTCGACGGTGCGTTTCAGGAGCTCGGCCTTGAAGCGGTTGTGCTCCAGGGGGCGGGCTCCGTCCGCCGCTCGCTCCGCGGCCTGAGCCCACAGGGCTTTCGAGGGGCGCTCGCCGATCAGGTGCCGCTCTACCGCGGGTAGCTTCCACGGCACGGTGCCGACGCCTCCGGCAGCGATCTTCGCCTCCCGGATCACCCCGCCGCGGATGTGCAGGGCGACCGCTGCCGAGGTCAGGGCGAACTCGTACGACTGCCGGTCGCGGACCTTCAGGTAACCCGACTTCAGCGGGCGCGGGTGGGCCGGGATCTCCACAGCCGTGATCAACTCGCCCTTGCGCAGGGTCTGTTCGCGGTTCGGGGTGCTACCGGGCTTGAGGAGGAAGTCGGCGAAGGGGACGCTGCGCTCCCCGTCCGGGCCCAGCAGGTGCACTCTCGCGTCCAGCGCCGCGAAGGCGACGGCGACATCGGAGGGGTGCGTGGCCACGCAGTCGTCGGACGTGCCGAGAATCGCGTGGGTGCGGTTGAAGCCCTGGAGCGCCGCACAACCGGAGCCGGGCTCGCGCTTGTTGCAGGCGGCCGTCACATCGCGGAAGTAGGTGCAGCGGGTGCGCTGCATGATGTTGCCGCCGATGGTGGCCATGTTGCGCAGCTGGGCCGATGCGCTGAGTTCCAGTGCCTGGGAGACGACCGGGTAGGTGGTGCGGACCTTGGGGTGGGCGGCGGCCTCCGCCATCCGCACCAGGGCGCCGATGCGCAGGCCCCCGCGTTCGGTGACGGTCACGTCCCGCAGCGGCAGATCACTGATGTCGACGAGCGTGTCGGGGCGTTCAACGGTCTCACGCATCAGGTCGACCAGGGTGGTGCCGCCGGCTATGTACCGGCCGCCGCGCTTGCCTGCCGCGAGTGCGCCTCGGGTGTCGGAGACCTTGGTGAAGGAAAAGGGATACATGGGGGCCGGGCCTCATTTCCCGCGAGCGGTCTGCTCGACCGCCCGGACGATCTTCACGTAGCAGCCGCAGCGGCAGATGTTGCCGCTCATCCACTCGCGGATCTCCTCGTGCGAGCCGGTGTGACCTTCCTCGATACAGCCGACGCCGGACATGATCTGCCCCGGCGTGCAGAACCCGCACTGGAAGGCGTCCTGCTCGACGAACGCCCGCTGCATCGGGTGCAGTTCGTCGCCGTCGGCCAGGCCCTCGATGGTGGTGACCTCGGCACCGTCCAGGCGCACGGCCAGCGTCAAGCAGGAGTTGACCCGCCGCCCGTCGACCAGGACCGTGCATGCGCCGCAGGCACCGGCGTTGCAGCCCTTCTTCGTGCCGGGCAGGCCGAACTGTTCGCGCAGCAGGTCCAGCAGCGAGGTCCGGTTGTCGATCACGGTGGTGTGCCGCTCGCCGTTGACGGTCAGCGAGAGCCGGCCGCTGGGTGGCGCATCGGCGGTCACTGCGGCTGCGGCCTCCTCGGTGGCGAAGGGGGCTCCCGCGAACAGGCCGCCCGCCACGACGGCGCCCCCGACGGCGCTGGTCGTGGCGATGAACGTGCGGCGGGACGGGGCGGCGGCTGGGGGTTCAGGGGGATCAGGTGGATCAGGTGGATTAGAGGGAGAACCGTATGACTCGGGAAGGTTGGTGGACATGCCCGCTCTCTTCGTTCGGCGACAGTTTGGGCGGAGGTCGGTGGTGACCGGCCGGCTATGGACGGTCGGTGGTCTCGGCTGACTCCTGGGTGACTGCTCGTCAGGGCAGTTCGGGGTAGAGGGCGCTGACGCCTCCGGACAGTCCGGACTGGACCTGGCGGCTGATGTCGTCCGCGAGGATCTCGTAGGCGTCGGCGGCGAGGCCCTCGGCGGCGAGGCGGGCGATGTCGGCGGGGGCGGACTTGGGCGCGGTGACCGTCCGGGTCATGTCGGTGTCCATGTAGGCGACGTGCAGGCCGGCCACCCGGATGCCCCGGTCGGCGAGTTGGAGGCGCAGAGAGTTGGTGAGGGACCACTGCGCGGATTTCGCGGCGCAGTAGGCGCCGGACTCCGGGAAGCTGAACCAGGACAGGGCGGACAGGATGTTCAGGATGGCGCCGCCGCCATTGGCCGCTATTTGGGGCGCGAAACTGCGGACCACCGAGAGGGTGCCGTAGAAGTGGGTGTCCATCTCCAGGCGGATGTTGTCCAGGTCGCCTGCGAGCAGGCCGGTGCCGGTGGATGAGCCGGCGTTGTTGATCAGAACCGTCACGTCACCTGTGGCCTTGGCGGCGGCCGCGACCGAGGCGGGGTCGGTGATGTCGAGCGCGATCGGCGTGACGCCCGGCAGGTCCACCTGGTCGGGGTTGCGGGCACCGGCGTAGACAGTGGCGCCGCGGCCGAGCAGCTCTGCGGCGAGGGCGCGGCCGAGGCCGCGGTTGGCTCCGGTGACGAGAACGGTGCTGGTGGAGAGGTCCATGAGAAGTCCCTGTTGCATTGAGTGGGGGAAGGGGTTGCTGATCGGATCGGGGAAGCTTCTGCGTGCCTGGACGTGGTTGCAGCCGAAGGTCAGGCAGTCGCAGACATGTCCTGGGCGTCGTGTTGACGGGTACGGGCGGGTTGCTGGCCGGCTGGGAAGATCTGGCACGTGGTGGTGGCGTGGGCGAGCAGCCTGCCGGTGAGGTCGGTGACGGCGGCGGTCGCGTAGGCGGTGCGTCGGCCGACGTTGAGGGCGGTGCCTTCGCAGCGGATGCGGCCGGTGTCGATGGTGACAGGGCGCAGGAACGTGACGTTGATGCCCTGCGTGGTGTAGCCGGTTCCGGCGGGGAGGCGGGTGTAGACGGAGGCGCCCAGCGCGTTGTCGGCGAGGGTCGCGAGGACGCCGCCGTGGACGGTGCCGAGTGCGTTGTAGTGCCAGCCGGCGGGGGTCAGCTCGAACACGACGCGGCCTGGTTCGACCTCGACGGGTTCGATCGCCAGCGTGTCCATGGCCGGCGGGGTCGGCAGCGTTCCGTCGCCGATTCCCTGCAGTACCTCCAGGCCGCTCAGCCGCTGGATGGCCTCGGCGGTCGGCTGGGGATCCTGCCAGGTGTAGGTGCGGTGCTGAGGCGCGGGTGCAGCGCTCATGAGGCGGTGGGGGTGGTCGAAGGGCTGTGCATGCGCGTTCCGTTCTGATGCGGTCGGTTGTGTACGGCGGTCAGGGCCAGCACGGCGGCGGCGAAGAACACCGCGACGACGACAGCCAGGCCGGTGTGCACGCCGGAGGTGAAGGCGTCCTCGATCGCCGCCCGTCCTGCGCCGGCGGGTGGTCGGGTTCCGGTGCTCCCGGAGGCGACGGCCGCCTCGATGGGTGCGCGGGCGGCTACGGGCACGCCGTGTGCGGCGAGCTGGTGAGGCAGGTCCGCGCTGACGCGGGCGGTGAAGAGCGAGCCGAGCAGCGCGGTGCCCATGACCGAGCCGACCTGCCGGGCGGTGTTGACGGCGCCGGAGGCCATGCCCGCGCGTTCGGGGGCGACGCTGACCAGCGCGGCGGCCGTGCTGGGCGCGATGACCAGGCCGGACGCGGCACCGAACAGGACGAACAGCGGCCAGACCCGGCTGTACGGGGTGTCCGCGCCGACCGTGGCCAGGCCCAGGACGGCGAGCGCGCCGAGCAGCAGACCCACTGTCAGGGGCGCCTTGAAACCGGTACGGCGGATGACCCTGCCGGTGAGGAACGCCGTGACGACGTAGACGCCGAACAGGGGCAGCATGCGCCAGCTGGTGTCCAGCGCGTTCAGGTGCTGGACCTTGTTGTAGAACATCACGACGAGGACGGCCACGCCGGTGAAGCCGAACAGCGACACCGCGGCGATGACCATCACCGCGCTGAACGAACGCGAGGCGAACAGCCGCACGTCGAGCATCGGCGCCGCGACACGTAGTTCGACGACGACGAACGCCACCGCGCCGACCGCCGCCACGATCCACGCGACGAGGACGGGCGTGGCGGTGTAGCCGTCCTGGCCGCCCTGGATGAGCGCGTACACCAGACCCGCGATCGTCACCGTGCCCAGCAGCGCACCGGCCACGTCCAGGCGTTCGCCGCGGGCCAGGGACTCCGTGGCGAAGGGGACCGCGACCAGCAGCGTGATCACCCCCAGGACGGGGTTCGACACGAACACCGCGTGCCAGCTGGAGTGGTCGAGCAGGACACCGGCGAGCAGCGGGCCGACGGCCAGGCCGATGCCCGAGGACGCCGCCCAGACGGTGATCACCTCGGTCCGCCGGTGCGGGTCGGTGAAGGTCGCACCGAGGATGGCCAGGCTGTTGGGCAGGATCAGCGCACCGCCGAGGCCGGAGACCAGCTGTGCGATGATCACCGTGGCGGTGGTGTCGGCGGTCGCGGCGAGCAGCCCTCCGGCGATCATGACCACCACGCCGACGCAGAACATCCGCTTGCGGCCGTAGAGGTTGCCCAGCGTGCCGGCCGACAGCACCAGACTGGCCACGACCAGCGTGTACGCGCTGGGAATCCAGATCAGCGCGCTCGGGCTGACGTGCAGATCGGCCTGGAGCGCAGACAGCGCCGAGATGGTGGCGGTGATGAGCAGGAACGTCATCATCACGCCCAGGCACATCGCCACCAGCGTGAGAAGTTCCCTGCGCTGCATGGCCTGCGCCACCGCGCGTGGCTGGGCCGTCCGTATGTCAGCCATGGTGTCGACGTCCTTGCGCTTCGGGTTCGGCGGGGGTGAGGTGCTGCCGGGTGCTATGCCTGCTGGTTGATGAGGCCGGCGTAGTAGCCGAGGTTCCGCTCGATCTCGTCGAGGCCGACCTCGGCGATGGCCTTGCCCAGTTGCGGCACGCGCGCCTGGAATCCCGGCCAGTTGACCGAGTCCGCGAACTCCGCCCAGGACGCGCGCAGGTCGGCCACCGGCGGCAGGGTCGACCGGTTGATCTGTGCCTTGGCGCCCAGGACGGACGCCTTGTCGAAGGACGCGATGCGCGTCGCGACACCGTTGACGAGGTCGTCGAGTTCGGCGTCGGGGACGGCCCGGGTCACCCATCCGTACTTCTCGGCGCGCTCGGCGTCGTAGTCCTCGCTGGTGAGGACCGCTTCGAGCGCGCGGTCCCGTCCCAGCAGCCGGGCCAGACGGTCGCTGCCGCCACCGCCCGGGACGATGCCGATCGCGACCTCGGGCTGGCAGAAGACCGCCTCCTCGAGGCTGGCGTAGCGCAGGTCGAAGGCCAGGGTGATCTCGTCGCCGCCGCCCCGCGTACGCCCGCGGATGGAAGCGATGCTGATGAAAGGGGCGCCGCTGAGGCGGGTGACGAGTTCGACCCACGTCGGGGTTCCGTCCGCGGCGTTCAGCGCCAGGAGTTCGGGCACCTGACCGAGATCGGCGTGGTTGAAGAAGTATCCGGGCGTGCCGCTGTCGAAGACGACGACCTGAACCGCCTCGTCCCGACTCAACTCGTCGACCACGGCGATGAGTTGGACGACGGTGTTCGCGTCGACGACGTTCACGGGCGCATTCGTGAAGGTGACCCGGCGGATCTTCGGCGTCACGGTCTCGATGCTGAACATGCTGTGCTGCGTCATGGTGTGCTCCGGTTCTGAGGTGTTCGAGTGGTGGGGGTGGGAAGTGGTCTGTGGATCGGCGTGAACGTGCGGTGCACCTACGCCGGCGGGAGATTCGGCCAGACGGCCGGGCTGCGCTCCACGGTGGAGAACCGCGTAGCCAGCTCGGCGGCGAACCGGCGGGCCGGGGGAGTCCAGGCGGCGTGGACGTAGGCGAAGGTGCTGAACCGGCCGTTCGTGTTCAGTACGCCGGTCACCGCGTCGAGGATCCGGCGCTGCCGCTCGTGCGGCATGACGGTCCACGGCAGACCGGATACGACGGCGTCGACCGGGTGGGGGACGAGCGCCGACAGGTCCTCGGCGGAACCGTGGACCACCTCGAGGGTGCTGCCCCGGTACCGGTCCGCGAGCCGGTGGGCGAAGACGGGGTTGAGTTCGACCGCGATCAGGCGTGTCCCCGGTGCCATCCGTTGCCGTATCGCCTCGGTGATCGCTCCGGTGCCGGCCCCCAACTCCACCACGACGTCGGCGCGTTCCAGGTCCAGGCCGGCGGTCATGGCCTGCGCGAGTGTGGCGGAACTGGGGGCGACGGCGCCGGTGAGCCGGGGGCGGCGAAGGAACTCGCGCATGATCGACATGTCCGGAACCTAGGGAGCGTCGGTGTCGTCGCAAACCATCTCGACCGCCCGACGGGGTCATCCGCCAGGACGAACCAGTCCGCTCTCGTAGGCCACGACGACGGCCTGAATCCGGTCGCGGAGGCGCAGTTTGCTGAGGATCCGGGCCACGTGGGTTTTGACCGTGGTCTCGCCGAGGAACAGCTTCCCGGCGATCTCCGCGTTGTTCAGCCCGCGGGCGACCAGGCTCAGCACCTCACGCTCGCGGTCGGAGAGCACGTCGAGGCGCGCGTCGGTGAGCGGAGCGAGGGCACCGGTGACGTACCGGTCGATCAGCCGCCGCGTCACCGAGGGGGCGATGACCTTGTCGCCGCGCAGGACGCCGCGGATGGCGACGAGCAGTTCGGCGGTCGGCGCGTCCTTGACGAGGAAGCCGCTCGCTCCCGCACGCAGCGCAGCGTAGGCGTACTCGTCGCGGTCGCACATGGTGAGGGCCAGTACCTGCGTCCCGGGCAACGCGGCCCGTAGCTGCTCGGTGGCCGAGATGCCGTCAAGGCAGGGCAGCCGTACCTCCATGAGGACAAGGTCCGGGCGCAGGGTGAGCGCCTGCGCCACTGCCGCCTCGCCGTCCCCGGCCTCGCCGACCACCGTGAGGTCCGGCTGGTCGTCCACGACCATGCGCAGGCCGGCCCGCATCAGCTCCTGGTCGTCACAGATCAGCACGCCGGCCTGCGTCATGGCGCCCGGCCAAGGCCACGGTCGGCCCCGGTGACGAGGACGGTGTGGGTGAAGAGGTTCATCAAAAGCTCCGGTGAGTCGGTCGGTGAGTGGGTGAGTAAGCGCATTGACGGAGGTCAGCGTGGTGGGAGGGGCTTCGCACGCTCCCTCCCGGGCTGATGGCGGTCTTCGATCACGGCCAGCGCGACGACGATCGTGGCCGCGATGACGGCCGACAGGTAGGCCGGTGCCGCCGTCGTGACCGCGCATCCGACGACCAGGGCGGACAGCGTGACCAGCCGTGCCGGGCTCAGAGCGTCGAACAGGGTCGCCCCGTGCCAGGTCTGCGCGCCGATGTAGAGGGCCGGCCCGCCGAAGAGGAGCAGGTTCGTGGTGATGCCTGTGTGCTCCACCGGATGGGCGACGACCCGTTCGTCGCCCGCGGCAGCGGCGATGATTCCGGCGACGGAGGCCATGAGGCTGATGACGCCGCTGCGCCCGGCCCTGATGGGGTCCTCGGTCCTCTCGTAGTGGCGGACGACGTGTTCTGAGCGGCTGAAGAACAGCCAGAACAACGCGATGGTGCCGGTGAGCGCGACACCGCTGGTTAGCAGCGTCATCGGCTCGTACGGCGCCGTGGTGAGCGCGGTGCCGGTGGTCATGATCGTCTCACCGAACGCGATGATCATGAACAGGCGGCCGCGTTCCAGCAGGTGGCCACCGGCGAAGGCGACCTCGCGCGAGTCCAGCCTGCGGCCGGGCAGCGGATGCGCCGCCCAGGTGCCGACCAGCTCGACCAGGACCGCCGCGGCCCACCAGGTCAGCCGGGCATCGCCATCGACCGCCGCGCCGGTCAGCCACAGGGGTGCGGCCGCGACGAACCAGACCAGGACGCGGATGAAGTGCTCCTGGTTGACCCGGTCGAGGCCCACGGTCAGCAGCCACACGGTCCGGCCGATGTGAATCAGCAGGAAGGTGGCGACGAAGACCCAGCCGGCGTCGCCGAAGGCTCGTGGGATCGCGGCGTTCATGAACAGCCCCGCGAGCATGACCCCCAGCAGCATCCGCCTGGTCCGCGGGTTCTCGGCCGGGACGAGGGTGACCGCCCAGGTGGTGTACGCCCACGCCGCGTAGACGGCGAGGTAGAGCACGAGCGCCTGGGCGGCGCCGGTCCAGGTGGGGTGTACGAGGAGCCGGTGCGACAGCTGGCCGATCGCGAAGACGTAGACCAGGTCGAAGAACAGCTCCAGCGGCGTGACCTCCCGGCGCGCCGGGTCGCTGGTCAACTGCACGATGGCTCTCCTCGGGGTGTCCGTGTGAACGGTCAGTCGGCGAGAAAGGCGCTCACCTGGCGGGCGAATTCCTTGGCGTGCTGGAAGAGGAAAGCGTGCCCGGCGTCGCTGTAGGCGACGAGGGTGGCGTCGGGGAGGTGCTGGACGGCGGTGTAGGAGGCCAGGGCGGGGATCATCGCGTCCTGCATGCCGGTGGCGTACAGAACGGGCTGCCGGATGCTTGCCAGGTCCGCGCGCACCTGCTCGAAGGGGATCGACGCGTCCTTCTGGATCGCTGCGATCTGGCCCATGGCCGCCGCCTCGGACACGTCCGGGCGTCCGGTAACCAGCCGGGTGGCCACCCTGGCGAGATGCTCGTACCCGGCGGCGCGGCCGGTGTCCGTCTCGGGGAAGAACAGGAACACCAGGTCGTCCCCGGTGACCTCGGGCTTGGTCATGGTGGCCCCGACCTTCGGGTTCGGGTCTGGCGCGCCGGGCACCTGCCCGCCCGGATTGGCGGCCGCCACGACCAGCCTGCGCACGAGGTCGGGCCGTATGCGGGTGATGTGCTGGGCGACGGTGCCCCCCAGCGTCCAGCCCAGCAGGTCCACCTGCGGCAGACCGAGAGCCTCGATGAACTCGACGGCGCCGTCGGCCAGACCCTCGACCGAGTCCCGCGGGGTGCCGGTGGTGTAACCGGTGCCGACGTTGTCGAACACGATCACGTCATGGCCGGCGGCGAGGTGGTCCAGGAACTCCGGGTCCCACCAGTCGAGGGTCCCGCGGACCCGGTTCAACAGGACCAGCGGGATGCCGCCCCGCGGGCCCATGCGCCGGTAGGTGAACGTCGCGGAGGGACCTTCCACGGTGAGGTCCTCGGCCGCGTCTGCCAGATAGGTGCTCATGGCGGGCTTCGCTTTCCTGTCGCTGTGTCGCGTGGGGATCTGGTGGGGCCGGGTCAGGCGGGCAGGTGGTTGAGCTTGCGCAGCTGCTGGTCGAAGATGCGGGAAGGGACCATGCGGCGCATGGTGCGAACCCGTCCGGTCATGGCGCCGGCGGTGTAGCGCAGCTTCGGCTTGGCGTCCGTGGCCGCCGCGACGATCTCCTTGGCCACGACGGCGGGGTCGTCGCCGTCCTTGACCGCGCCGGCCATGTACTCCTCGAAGACGTGACGCTGCTCGGCGTAGATGTCCAGGGGCTGGTCGGGCCGCACGCTGGCCGCGTCGAACGCGGTGTTCGTCCAGGCGGGTTCGACGAGCAGGGACCGCACGCCGTACTCGCGGACCTCGTGATCGACGGACTCCGAGTAGCCCTCGACCGCATGCTTGGAGGCGGCGTAGACCGCCATGTAGGGCTGCGGCATGAACCCGACGATGGACGAGATGTTGATGATCCGTCCGCTGCGCTGTGCACGCATGTGCGGCAGGACGGCGTTCGTCATCCGGATGACGCCGAAGACGTTGATGTCGAAGAGGGCCTGCGCCTGCGCGGCGGAGCTCTCCTCGGCGGCGCCCGCCGAGCCGATACCGGCGTTGTTGACCAGGACGTCGATGTGCCCGAACCGGTCGATCACCTCGCCGACCGCGGCGGTCACCGACGCGTCGCTGGTCACGTCGAGGTCGAGGAAGGTCACGCCCTTGAGGGGGGTGACGTGCGCGGTGTTGCGGCTGGTGCCGACCACGTCGTAGCCCGCCGTGGCCAGCGCGAGCGCGGCTGCCTTTCCGATGCCGGAGGACGCACCCGTGATGAGGGCTACCGGTCGTGTTGTCGTTGCCATTTCGGACTCCTGACTCATGAGATCGCGTGTGCCTCGCCGTGAAGGGGATCGCTTCCGGCGACCTCCGATTGGTTTCATCAATGTATCAGGTTCATTCATAGTGGCAACAGTGGAGCATCAATTAGTCGGCTATCCGTATCGTCAACGTATCTCCTGTAGGGAGTCAAAGGAGGGGCCGACGCTGGCGGGCGAGGTCTCGCCGAGGCGCCCGGCCGGGGGTGGCGCGTACTCCCCGACCTGCGGCTGAGTGGGCGGCGAGCGGGCTCCGGCGGTCGGGGCGATCTCCATCTGCGGGGTACTCGTGGGGGTGCGGGCGAGGCGGTGCGGCCTGCCCTGCGCAGTCGTCGACCGTCGCCCCGTCTCTGTCGGCCGGCGGGTGAGGCGGCCTCGGCGCCGGTTCGCCGCGGCGGCGGGGATCAGGAGTTCCGTCCACCCCGCCCCGCCGCCCGGGTGGGAGGCGGGGGTGACGGTCGCGGTGGCCTCCTTCGTGGCCCGGACCTGTCCGGTCGACAGGTCTGGCCCCGCCCTGGCGGAAGCCCCTCACGACGTGACGTTGACTGCCCGCCCTGCCGCAGGCCGGTCGGCGTGCGCCTGCCCCTGGCCCGTCGGCACGTCGTCCTGGCCGCCATGGCGCCGGCGGCCCGCATGTCCGCCCGCCCTGGCATGTTGTTGGAGCTCGGCCCTGCTGTCCGGGGGTCCGTGTCATCGAGTTGTCGGCGCCTCGGAAGGATCCGTGCCCGACAGTGCCGGTCCGTCCCTTGGCGCCCCTTAGAAGATGCGATGACGCTACGGATAGCCGACTAATTGATGCTTCACTGTTGCTGTTACTGAGCAACCTGATACGTTGACGAAACTGATTGGGAGGCGCCAGGAGCGTGCTCGATACCAAGCAGGCAGTCAAGAAGTTCTCATTTCTGGAGGTCCCGCGATGTCCGACACCACTTCGACCGAGGTCTCAACCACCTCGTCCGACCACCGCATGCGCACCGACTCCCGCACCGACCGCGTCCGCGAGATCCTCATCGTGGTGGCCAATCCCACCGTGAGCAGCAACAACAACTGGCCGGTCGGCTTCTGGGGCGCCGAACTGACGCACCCGTACTACGAGCTGACCGAAGCCGGTTTCCGGGTCACCATCGCCTCCCCGCAGGGTGGGAGGGTCGAGATGGATGCCCTGTCCGACCCCCGGGACCCGTCCCGCTGGTCCGCGGAGGACCTGATCACCATGGGTTTCCTCAACACTCCCGAACTCACGGCTCTGCTCGAGGAAACCCCTTCGCTCGACGCCCTGGACCTGTCCCGGTTCGAGGCCGTGCTGATCGCGGGCGGACAGTCACCCATGTTCACCTTCCGCGACAACAAGTCGCTCCACCGCACCATCCGCGCCTTCTGGGACGCGGAGAAGATGGTGGCCGCCTACTGCCATGGCGTCGCCGCCCTGGTCGACTGCGACTTGGAAGACGGCAGCGCGCTCGTCGCCGGACGCACCGTGACTGGCTACTCGAACGTGGAAGAGGACTACATCGACCGCGCCGCCGGCGTTCAGATCACGCCCTGGCGCGTTGAGGACGCCCTGCGCGAGCGAGGTGCGAACTACATCGGCGCCGGCCTGTTCAAGGCTTTTGCCGTCCGAGACGGGCGCTTGATCACCGGCCAGCAGCAGTACTCCAGCCGCAAGGTCGCCCAGGCCGTCATAGCGGCGATCGGCGTCTGACCGCAGAACCAAGGCGGCACCCAGTGACCGCTGCGGTCATCGGAACCGGATTCATCGGCGGCACGCTCGGCCGGGCCTACGCCCGGGGTCCCGCAGACCGTGGGTCGAACTCGTCACCCGGCTGAGCAGCGCCCCCTTCATCAGCATCTCCTCCATCCGCAGGCGCTCTGGGCCGAACTCACCGACTGCATCGCGGCCGGCCGTGAACTGCTCGGCGACGACGGCGACGCCTACAAGAAGGCCATCACCGCGCGCTGCCCCGCCTACAAGGGCGCGGCGCTCATCGGCGTCGCCAACGCCTGCATGTTCGACCCCAGGGCTGAACCTTTTCCAAGGCCGGTTGTAGCACCGCAGAACGACGCGGCGGGGCGAGACCTCGCCAAGTACGCCGGCGCTTCGACACCCCCCGGCTCGGCTCCGGCGGGGGCAGGGCTGCCCGGGGCCGTCCGTATCACCGGGCTTGTTCACGCAGTGGGCACTGGGCATCGTGCAGGTCACCGGCCTGGTGTGCGAGGGTTTCGGGATGCTCGGGCTGATCACGGGCGGATGTCTTCGGCGAAGACAGTCGAACAGCGAGAGACGCCTCGGTTCGTCAGGACCAGCAGAACCCTCGCCAACGCGGTCGCCCACTTCTGGCTGGCGCGGCCCCTGCCGAGGACGCGCCAATCCTTCAGGTGGACAGAGCCGTGCTCGACCGGCGGCCACACGGCGGCAAAAACCCAGTTGGGCCCAGCCTGACGATGTGTCAGGGAGCGGTTTCGGGCGGCCCCTGGAGCCGGTGATCACTGCCGGGTCGGCATGGGGTTTGCTGTCGTTGAGTCCGACGGATCCCATCGCAGGAGCGGCGCAGCCGTCGGCGCGGCAGAACCCGTCAGCGTCTGCCGACAAGCCCGACGATCTTCACCCGTGGGCACCGGCCGACGCCAACGAGAACATTCCGCCCGCCCCATACGTCAGATCCTGCGGACCTTGTCAGAGGACTCTGGCCAGGTTGGCGAGCGCGGAGCGGTAGTCGGGGCCGACCGGACTGAGGACGGCGGTCGTGACGCCTGACTCGAAGAGGTCCTGTACGCGGGCACGGACCTGGCTGGGGGTGCCCGCCAGGACCAGCCGCTCCGCCCACTCCTCGGGCATCCCCCGAGCGAAGTCCCGCGCGCTCTTGCTGGTGCGACGCAGTGCGGCGAGCTCGTCATGGAAGCCGAGGGGGACGATGTGGGGGGCCCAGTCGGGATCGCCCAGGGGTTGCAGGGCGGGCCGTGCCGCCAAGAGGGCGGCGTGCGGGTCGTCGTCGACGACGGTGATGTTGTAGGCGGCGAGCCGGTGCGGGCGCTGCGGGTTGATGCTGGTGAGGGCTTGGCGGACGTACTCGGGCGATACGGGCTCGGCGAGCAGGGTTCCGTCGGCCACTTCACCGGCGAGGGCGAGCGACTTGGAGCCGCGAACGCCGGCGAAGATGTCTGGGACATGCTCGGGCAGCACCGACGGGTCCAGGCGTAGTCCGTCGAGCCGGATGTAACGGCCGTCCGTGTCTGCCGTCCGGCCTGCTAGCAGCGTCTTGAGCGTGTGGATGTACTCGCCCAGCAGCGTCAGTGGGCTGGCGGGCCAGGATCCGACGCTGCGCATCCAGTCGGGCATGCCGTGACCGACTGCGAGGTCGAGGCGGCCGGGGTGGAGCTGGGCGAGAGTGGCCGCTTCCATCGCGGCGAAGGCGACGTTGCGGGCCCCGGCGGGCAGAAGTCCGACTCCGACGCGGATCCGGCGGGTGCGGGCCAGCACGGTGGCGGCCTGGACAAGCCCGCCGCGGTAGCCGAGGTCTTCGACGACCCACAGTTCGTCGAAGCCGTAGGCGTCTGCTTCCTGCGCGAAGGCGATGAGGTCGGCCTGGGCGATGTCGCGGGGGAGGAGGACGCCGATCGTGCCGGACGTTTCCTGCGGGCTCATGAACGGTCTCCTTGCTGGTGTTCTGCGGAATCTGTGCTGGGCTGCCGGCGCTGGGGTGTGTCCACCGCGGCGGCGGTGCCGTCCCGGGTGCCGTCGGCGGTGCGGTCATGGGTGTCGGCGGCGGGAGCGATGAGGATGGCGGATGCGACGAACACCAGAACCGCCACCATGGCAGAGCGCAGCCCGTAGTGGTCGCCCAGGAACCCGAGGGCGGGCGGCCCCACGAGGAAGGCGACGTAGCCGATGATGGCGACCAGCGAGACGCGGGCGGTCTGGTCGGGGCCCGAGTCACCCGCCGCGGACAGGGCCACCGGGAAACCGAGGGAGGACCCAAGTCCCCAGAAGAGTACGGCTGTTGCCGCTACTCCAGCGTTGTCGGAGAAGATGACCAGGAGCAGTCCGGCGGCGCCGGAGACGGCGCTCGCGCGCACGACAGCGGCCCGTCCGAAACGACCGAGGAAGAACCCGCCGCTGAAGCGTCCCAGAGTCATCGCCGCCGCGAACCCCACATAGACGAGCGAGCCCATCGCGGCGTCAAGGCCGTGGCCGTCGACCATGAGCAGCGGCAGCCAGTCGTTGGCGGCGCCCTCGGCCAGCGCCATGGCCAGCACGATGGCGCCGATCAGCAGCAGCTTCCGGTCCTTCCACACCTGCGGCTTGGATCGTCGCGCCGGACCCGGGCCCGGCCCCGGCATCGACGGTGCGGCGCTGATGCCGGTACCGGCGGGAACAGCACGCAGGGCGTGGACCAGCATCCCTGTGGCGACCAGGGCGATCACGGTCAGATGCCAGTGGGCGGGTACTGCGGCGGCGATGGCCGCCATTCCGGCCGAACCCCCGATGACCGTGCCCAGGCTGAAGCAGCCGTGCAGCGTGGGCAGCACCGCGGTCCCGGTGATGCGCTCCACGTCGGCGCCGTCCACGTTGATCGCTACTTCGCCCCCGCCCATGCCCGCGCCGAACAGGCACAGTCCCGCGGTGACCAGGGGCGCCGACGGCACGGCGCTGCCCAGACCGATGACGACCGTGCCCGCGATGATCAGGGCAGTCCCGAGTGCGATGACCGGCCGGGTGCCGAACCGGGACACGAAACGGCCGGAGCACAGGATGCCGATCATGGAACCGATGGACAGACCGAACAGGACCAGACCCATCTGCCCGGTGGACAGGCCCAGTTGATCGCGGACATCCGGGGTGCGCGTGACCCAGGACGACATGGCGATGCCTGGAAGAAAGAACAAGAGGAACAAAGCTCGACGGCGTCGGCGTACGGCGCGGTCTGTCAAGGGGGAGCTCCGCTGAGTTCGGAAGACGGTCCGGAAGGCTCTATGCCGGATCGCTTGCCGAGTGTCTGCACATTCGGCAAGCGATCGACAAGAGGAGGCAGACGGGCGGTGACCGTGTCTCGGCGGAGACGCGATCAGCGGTCGAGGAAGACGTTCACCTGCTTGCCGAACTTCACGGCGTGCTGGAAGAGGAAGCCGTGGCCTGAGTTCGGGTAGATGCTGAGCTGGGCGTTGGGGAGGTACTTGGCCAGCAGGTGGGAGTTCTTGGGGGGCATCAGGATGTCGCTGTCCCCGTCGGCGACCAGGGTGGGCTGGAAGAGGGCGTTGAGCCGCACCAGCTTGGACTTGTCGGGGATGCCCCACTCGGACATCGCGGTGAGCTGCGCGTCGCGGGTCGCGAGGCTCGCGGGGGCGTCGTGGTCGGTGGTGCGCTGGCCGAGGCGCTGCAGGAACTCGGTTCCCGCGGCCTGGCTGGATGCGGTGTTCTTGAAGAACAGGAAGAGGAAGTCGGCAGGGCCGGGGTTGTCCGCCAGCGCGCTCGCCAGCACCTTGGGGTCGGACGCCCTCTGGTCGACCCCGCCCTGCGGGCCGGTGCCGGCCAGGACGACGCGACGGACCTGCCAGGGACGGCGCAGGGCGACCTCCTGAGCCACCTGGCCGCCCAGGGAGAAGCCGAACAGGTCGTAGCGGGGCAGCTTGAGGGCGTCGATGAAGTCGATGGCGTCCAGGCTCATCTGCTGGATGGTGCTGGGCGTAGTGCCGGTGGAGCCGCCGACGCCGACGTTGTCCACGAGGATGACCTCGCGCTTGGCGGCGATGGTGTCGATGAGCTTGGGGTCCCAGTTGTCGAGGGTGCCGCGGTAGTGCTGGAGGAAGACCAGGGGAACGCTGCCGGGGCTGGTGTTGCCGAAGCGGCGGTACTGGTAGGTGATGCCATTGGCGGCCTTGACGCGCAGGTTGGGGGCGGTGGCGGCGCTCTGGGTGTTCTGCGTCTGAGTGACCGCATGACGGGCGACGCTCGAGCTGTCGTTCACCGCGGTTGCCACACTCGGCGCGGCGCCGGCGACAGCGGCGACGACCGACATGGTGGCCATCGCCACTGCGGTGCGTCGGGAGATACGGGTACGTAGCTTCGTTGTGGGCATGCCAATTCCTTGGATCGGGGTCGGAGGTCTTCTCCGGCAGGGGGCGGGATGCCGGTCGTAAGCGGCGGTCGCGCAGATGTCTGCATCCGTCGATGCGGCACGCGATCTCTTATTGGTGTCACTAAAGTATCAATTATTTCTAGAGTTGCAACACTAGAGCATCAATTAACGAGATACTCGTAGCGTTCACGTATCCTCTACAAGGGACCGGGTAGCGAACCAGACAGGAGACAGACATGGGCCGAGCACTGCGGGCAGATGCCGAGCGCAGTGTGC
Organism: Streptomyces sp. NPDC002888; assembly: GCF_042888465.1. Taxonomy (NCBI): domain Bacteria; kingdom Bacillati; phylum Actinomycetota; class Actinomycetes; order Kitasatosporales; family Streptomycetaceae; genus Streptomyces; species Streptomyces sp. NPDC002888. Next base: position 56,758 of record NZ_JBIAPU010000044.1, read on the forward strand.
GCGCGATTCTGGAGGCGGCCGAGCGGGTCTTCGCCCAGGATGCCGGCGCCTCCATGGAGCAGGTCGCCGAGGCGGCGGGGCTGACCAGGATCACCGTTCACCGCCGGTTCGCGAACCGGCAGGCGCTGCTGGAGGCGCTCGCTGTCTCCGCGAAGCAGCAGCTCGTCGACGCCATCGAGGAAGCCCGGCCGGACGCCGCTCCCGCACTCGTGGCGCTGCACCGGGTGACGGCGAACGTCCTGCGGGTCAAGAGCACCTGGCGCTTCACCCTCAGCCACGCCACGGCTCACACCCCCGCCGCAGCCGCCCTCTGGGACGAGATCAACGCACACACCGTCGAACTCCTGAACCGGGCACAGCGCGAGGGGCTGCTCGCCCCGGACGCCGACCTGGACTGGACGCGACAGGTGTACTACGCCCTCCTCAGCGAAGCCATCAACAGGCCCGGAGCCGAGCAGGACCCTGCCGCACAGGACCCGGACGCACTGGCCACGCTCGTCATCGACACCCTCCTGCACGGCGCGGGGCCACGCGGCTGAGTCGCAGCGGCTCGACGTAACGCGGAATCCAGAGAGTCCTTTCCTGTTCCGGTGAACATGGGACTCATGGACCGTCTGCTGCACCTTGACCGCACGCTCGACGAGCTGGACCCGCCCCGGTGGGCGCCTCCTGCCGCTGACGCGACCCACTTGGTGCGCACAGTGCATGAGTTGCGGCGGGTGCCCCTGGGTGAACTCAGTGCGGCGGATCTGCGCACTCTCCTGTCACAGCAGGTGGCATCGCCCTACGTCCTTCCACTCGCCGCGCGCTTGCTGATCGAGGAGCCGCTGCTCGACGCATGCTTCTACGAGGGGGACCTGCTCCTCGCTGCCGTCAATGCCCCTGCTTCGGCCTGGGCCTTGCTGCTGGAGCTCGGCGCGCGGCTGCGGGCCGTGATCACGACATTGCCGGAGGCGATGGTCGCCGACCTGCCCCGCGGTGCCGCCGAGGATCTCGCCCGCTTCGTCGCACGGCCCGAGACGGAGTTCTGCTCTGACAGCTGACCGAGGCGCCACACGTCACCCGGTGCCAAACGCTGCGGTCAGCCGGGACATGATGCCGTTTCGGCCCTCGTGGCACGACGTGGTCCGCCTTCATGCAGGCCCCGCTACAGGGGCTTCCGTGAGACGGCAAGGCTCAGCCGGGATACGGGGCTTCTGCGCGACCTGGTGAGGCTGGCTCGTGGCCGAGACCCGCCGGGGGAGGTGCGGATGAGGGGCAGGGGCTACGTCATGCAGGACGGAGACGTGGTGGAGTTCCGCTTCAGTGTATGAACTCCACCATGTCGCTGACCTGGGGAAATGCGATTCGATATAAGTGGTTGGTGACGCGGGGTTGAATTCAGCCCGGTGGCGACCATTCGCTGCGGTCTTCCGTGACGGTCTCGAAAACGAGGCCGACACGGAACACGGCGGACCGTGCCGCTACATCAGAGTCGTTGACGACTTCGCGGATCGACTCGCGTGGCTCGTCGGTCAGTCGGGTGTCTCGCCCGAGTCGGCGGGCTGGGAGTCGTTGGCAGGCGCGGACCGCTCGGCGTCGTCGTTGGTCGCGGCCCAGCTGGCCAGCAGGTTGAGGGCGTCCTGCGAGGGTGAGTGGGGCTCGGCGGTGTAGGTGAGGAGGAACTGGCTGGGGCCGTCGGGGAGTGGGAAGGTTTCGAAGGGCAGGTCGAGGTCGCCGACGACCGGGTGGTGGAGGAGCTTCACGCCGGTGGTGTGCATGCGGACGTTGTGGGCGGCCCAGCGGCGACGGAATTCCTCGCTGCGGGTGGACAGTTCCCCGATCAGGTCCGTCAGCCGCCGATCGTAGAGATCGCGGCCGGCCTCGGCGCGCAGCATGGCGACCGTGTCGCCCGCGACTTCGTCCCAGTGACGGAAGAACTCGCTCGCGTGCGGGCTGAGGAAGACGAACCGGGCGTTGTTCGGCGGCCGTACCGGGTCGGCGTAGACGGGGGAGAACAGGGCGCGCCCCAGGTGGTTGGCGGCCAGTATGTCCCCGCGTCCGCTGAGCACGAACGCGGGTGTGCCGGCCATCGAGTCCAACACGCGCTGCACCGCGGGCCGCACACGCTGCTGGGCCGGTCGGCGGCGTGGCGGACGGGTCGTGCCGGCGCCGCGCAGAAGGTCGAGCAGGTGGATTCGTTCGGCTTCGTCGAGCTGCAGTGCCTGTGCGATGCCCTCGATGACACTCTCGGAGACTCCGGTGGCATTGCCGCGCTCCAGCCGGGTGTAGTACTCGCTGGAGATGCCTGCCAGCAGGGCGACCTCCTCACGGCGCAGCCCGGTGACCCGTCGGCGCTCTCCGCCGTACAGGGGCAGTCCGGCCTGTTCAGGGGTGACCCTGGCCCGTCGCGTGCCGAGGAATTCCCGGATCTCCGCGCGGAAATCATCGCGGATGTCGCGGTTGGTGCCGTTGGGGTCGTTTCTGCCTGCCATGCGTTTCACTCTACGAGCGCATCCGCCGGGTTGGGGGTCCCTGTCAGTGACCCCCTCATCAGGGACTCCCACACTCCCGTGACAACCGGTTCTGTTGGTGGTGCACCGCCCACGACGGTGTGAACGGCCCGGATACGGCGGCGCTCGTGCCGCCGGGCGGGCCGCACGCCCCCGCACACACCGGGTGCCCGACCACGGCGCCCCGACAAGAGCCAGGACCCCCATGAGCAAGGTCATTTTCGTCACCGGTGCCGGACGCGGTCTGGGCACGGACATCGTCCGCGAGGCCCTCGCCGCCGGCCACCAGGTCGTCGCCACCGGCCGCCGCCCCGAGGAGGTCGATAAGACCCTCGGCGGGCCGCAGGACAACCTGCTGGTCACAACGCTGGACGTCACCAGCATCGAGGACGCCGAGGCCGCCGCGCAGGCCGCCGTCGACCGCTTCGGCCGCATCGACGTACTGATCAACAACGCCGGGAACCTCTTCACCGGCTATTTCGAGGAGATCTCGCCCTCGCAGATGCGCCGGCAGTTCGAGACGAACCTCTTCGGCCCGATGAACGTCACCCGCGCCGTCCTGCCGATCCTGCGCAAGCAGCGCGCCGGCCACGTCATCACCATCACCTCGACGGCCGGACTGGTCGGCATGGAGTTCACCTCCGCCTATGCCGCCTCCAAGTTCGCGGAAGAGGGCTGGATGGAGTCCCTGCGCTACGACGTCGAGCCGTACAACATCCACACCACGGTCGTGGAGCCTGGCTACTTCCGCACCGAACTCCTTGTGGACGGCTCCACTACCTGGCCCGAGCTGTCGATCGACGACTACGCCCCGCGGACCGCTCCGAGGATCGAGGGCATGAAGAGCATGAACGGCCGGCAGCCCGGCGACCCCGCCAAGCTCGCCCGCGCCCTGCTGGCCATCGTCGACCAGGACAAGCCGCTGCAGCGTTTCGTTGCCGGTGCGGACGCCATCGAGGCCGCCCAGGCCAAGGCAAAGGAGCTCCTCGCCCAGGCCGAGGCGTCCCGCGAGCTGGGCGGCAGCCTGGCCTACGAGGACGCCCACGCCTGAGCCATACGCCCGCCCGGCACCCGGGCCGAGGCGGAGGACCGCTACCGGGTGCATTTTCGACAGCATGGAGAGAGGCGACATGCCACTCAAAGGCGAGTACGAGCCGAGCAAGGCGCAGTTCGTACGTGACCATGTGGAGTTGTACGAGAGCTCCGGTGGTACGCAAGGAACGACGCTGGGCGTCCTGGTCACACGTGAAGAAGACGAGAAGCTCCGGGACGTGCCCGTCGTCATCCTGACGACCCTGGGCGCGAAGAGCGGCAAGATTCGCAAGTCCCCGGTCATTCGGGTGGAGCACGACGGCTCCTACGCCGTGGTCGCCTCCGCGGGAGGGGCCCCCAAGCACCCGGTCTGGTACCTCAACGCGGTGGCCGACCCCCGAGTCGAGCTTCAGGACGGCCCGGTGCGCCAAGACATGCTGGCACGCGAGGTGAGCGGGGACGAGAAGGCGCTGTGGTGGGCCCGAGCCGTCGAGGCGTTCCCGACCTACGCCGAGTACCAGAAGGACACGGACCGTGAGATTCCGGTCCTCGTTCTGGAGCCGGCGGCCCAGGAGCACTGACGCGGCGCAGCGGGCTCCGCCCGCGGATCCCCCGCCGCCAGTCCTTGGCAACACCGGCGTCAGACCCCTCCTGACAGCGGCCGGCTCGAATCCCCCACGGACGGCCCGGGCCGCCTGGAGGAAGCGCATTACCGGCGACCACGGTCTTGATGTCGTCGGCGCCGGCCTGCGACGAACCCCACAGCTGGGCAGGACGCCCCGCACCCCCGGCCGAGCCGGAAGCCGCTTCCGGGTGGACCTTCGGCAGCTGACCCGCTAGTGCCCCGGCAGGCAACGTTTGCCCGTCAAGGAGCGGCGTCGTGGGGGTCCCTCCCGCTCGAGCGAAGCCGAGAGTGGGGGAGCGTGCTCTCGGCGTGCCGGCCGGAAGCCCTCGTACTGGATGTACTTGGGTTTTCGGCCGGTGCGGCGAGAGGGCGTGCCGGGTGTCGCGACGGGGCGAACGTTGCCTGTCGGGGCACTAGCCGGGCAACGGCAGCCGTGCCAGCAGCGCGCGGACCACCCGAGCACAGTCCGCCAGCTGGTTGCGCACCTCACTGATCATGACCACCGACCGGCCTGACGGCCGTCACGACTAGGAGTACCTGATGAAGCACGTGACACTGGGCGGGCTCGATGTCTCCCGCATCGGCCTGGGAGCCATGACCATGGCCGGCATGTACACCACGGGCGGAGGGCTCGACGACGCCGAGTCGATCCGCACCATCCACCGGGCGCTGGAGCTTGGGGTCACTCACATCGACACCGCCGAGATCTACGGCCCCTTCCACAGCGAGGAAATCGTCGGTAAGGCCATCAGGGGCCGCCGCGATGACGTCGTCGTGGCGACCAAATTCGGTCTCGTCTCCCACGCCGGCGACGGTCCCGGCGTGATCGACAGCAGCGCCGGCAACGTGAAGGCCGCGGTCGAGGGCTCGCTCCTGCGGCTCGGCACCGACCACATCGACCTCTACTACCAGCACCGCGTCGACCCGAACACGCCCATCGAGGAGACCGTCGGCGCGCTGGCGGAGCTGGTCGCCGAGGGCAAGGTGCGCCACATCGGCCTCTCGGAAGCCGGTCCTGAGACGATCCGCCGGGCACACGCCGTGCATCCGGTGGCCGCGTTGCAGACCGAATACTCGCTGTGGACCCGTGACGTCGAGGCCGAGATCCTCCCGCTGCTGCGCGAGCTCGGCATCGGGTTCGTTCCCTACTCGCCGCTCGGCCACGGCCTGCTGACCGGGCAGATCCGCACCGTCGACGACTTCGCCGACGACGACTGGCGCAAGACCAACCCGCGCTTCATCGGCGAGAACTTCCAGCGCAACCTGCGCATCGTCGACGAAGTCCGGGCCATCGGCGCCGAGATCGGCGCCACCCCGGCACAGACCGCGCTGGCGTGGCTGCTGACCCGCGGCGACGACATCGCCCCGATCCCCGGAACCCGGCGGGTCTCGCGCGTCGAGGAGAACACCGCCGCTGACGGCATCGAACTCAGCGCCGCTCAGCTGGACCGCCTCAACAACCTCACGCCGGCCGCGGGCGAGCGTCACGACGAGGCGAACATGGCCACCATCGACCGGTGATCACGCCTCGGTGAATCCCCGACCCGTCACACCCATCAACGCATCCGTCACCCATATCCCTGATCACTGAAGAGGTTCCTGATCATGTCCAAGGTTCTCCTTGTCGTAGGTCACCCCGACCTGTCCCAGTCGAAGGCCAACAGGGCCCTGGTGGACGCCGTCCGCGAGCTGGCCCATGTCACCGTGCACGACCTCTACGCCGCCTACCCCGACTTCCAGATCGACGCCGACGCCGAGCAGGCGCTGCTGGCCGAGCACGATGTGATCGTCTTCCAGCACCCGGTGTACTGGTACAACACCACTCCTCTGTTCAAGCAGTGGCAGGACAAGGTCTTCACCCTTGGCTGGGCCTTCACCATGGACGGCTCGCCCTCACAGCTGGCCGGCAAGAAGGCCGTCGTCTCCGTCACCGCCGGCGTCCCCGCCGACCACTACACCCCCGACGGCTCGAACCAGGCCACCATCGAGACCCTCCTCAGCAACTGGCACGCGACCCTGCGGCTGTGCCAGTTCGACATCCAGCCGATGGTCAAGCTGTACGGCACCGCCTTCGGCCTCTCCGACCAGGACCTGACCACCGCTGCCAAGCAGTACAACGAACTGCTCGCCTCCTTCGCTGCCTGACCGCACTCTCACGCACTCGCTGGTGCGGCTGGTGTTTCGGGTGTCTGTCAATGCGGGTCACGAGCAGGCGAGGAGACAGGCCATCCTCTCGTCTTGCGGCAGCAGTTGGTCACCGGTCCGGATGAAGCCTTCCGGAAATGATCGGGCGATGCTTTTGTGCCGGTACTGGTGGGAAGGTTGCGCAGCGCCGTCCCGGGCGGGGGTCTGACTCATGAGATCTTTGACCGAAGTGTCCAGTCACGGGCTTGTCGACTGTCGTTGCGGGATGGTGTCTGCTGTCACCGAGCCACATGGCGTGTCCCAATGGGGGCCTTGTTGACGATCAGGCGCCATCACGCTTCAGACCGCCCGACCAGGCAGGTGTCGGCCGCCCCGAAACACCACAACGCGGGAGGCGGATGACCGTGACGACCAGACAGCGCAGCACCTTGTCCACCAAACCTGACCTACCCGTTCGAGGCGAGGTCGTCCTGGGCGTGGACACGCACGGCGAGGTCCATGTCGCCGCCGTTGTCTGCCCGCTGGGGCAGGTGCTGGGCACCAACCTTTCCGGCCACGGCGGCCGGGTACCGCCGGCTGCTCGGCTGGGCCGCCAAGCTGGGGGCGGTGCGCCGGGCCGGTGTGGAGGGCACCGGCCCCTTCGGAGCGGGCCTGCCCCGCTACCTGCTGGCTCAGCACGTCCAGGTGTACGAAGTGAACCGGCCCGACCGCACAGCCCGCCGTCTGCTCGGGAAGTCGGACCCACTCGACGCGCAGGCTGCTGCGCGGGCCGTGCTCAGCGGTCGCGCCCAAGCCCGGGCAAAGACCGGAGACGGTCCGGTGCACAGCGCCCGGATGTTCAAACTCGCCAAAACTCCGCGGTCAAGGCCCGTACCCAGGCGATCAACCAGCTCAAAGCCGTCCTGGTCATCGCCGACCCCGCTCTGCGGGAACGATTGTCCCGCCTGGGCAACCGCGAGCTGTTCTGCACTTGCGCACGCCTCGGCCTACGCGACGGCGGGCGACGAGATTGGGGTCATCGAACGCGGCGGAGACCGCCGCCGGGGTGTGGGAAACTTGCATCTCGGAAGTGCCTTGCTGATTGTGCGTGCTGGAAGCCTCAAGAACTCCCATCATCGCAGGTCACAAGGCACTTCTTCGTTCCTGCAAGGTAGGTGATCCCGTGCTTTGTGGGGGTGAGGTCAGCGACGAGCTGTGGGTGGTGATCGAGCCGCTGTTGCCGAAGCGTGAACGGCGGTTCCGGTATCCGGGGTGCAAGTGGATCGATGACCGCAAGACGCTGCAGGGTGTGCTGTTCAAGAAACCAGCCATGCAGGGCGAACACGTTGCATCTGTTGCGCGGTTGTACGCCCGCCTTGATGCTCGGGCCAGATGGGTGCGCCCACCCCGAGGCGCGAAGCGGGCGCTCGCTCTGTCAGCCGGCTTTCCTCTGCTCCCGCAGGTCATGAACGCTGGCCGTCAGCGTGCCGTCGGCCTGCTCGTAGTGGGACAGTGCGACCCCCATACCGAAGAAAGTGGGGGCCCATTCGCCGACGAAGATTCCCAACCGGTCGGCGCGGGCGAGGCCAGTACCGGGCCCGGCGTTCAGGCTGCTCACCCAGGTGGCGACGGACAGGCCGATGGAGGCGATGCCGGCGGTGTAGGCGTGTTCGCTCCGTATGCCCATGTCGTGGAGTCTCTTGATGACCACGGTGGTACTCCATCCGACGTAGTGGTGTATTTCTGGGTGGAGTACCCGAAATCGGACTTGTTATGCGGCTCTGCCCCGGCGGCAATAAGTGCCTTGCGCAGTCAGCTGCCGCAGCAGACGCGGCCCGTCGCGGTCGGGGTGGCTGCTGCAGCAGGGCGTCACATGGAGGTCCACCGCCATGGGTTCCGCGAGGTCGGATCAGGAGCGGATCGGTGAGGGCAGTCAGTGATTGAGGACCAGGTCATCCTGGTCACCGACGAAACCGATAGGTCCGGTAGCTGGGCGGTGCAACAGCGAACTCGGCAACCGAACCTGTCCCTCAGTGTTTGGACAGGGCCGTAGTACGACCGCTATGACCGCCAGTGACTGACTAAATAGAGCTGCAAAACCAGGAGTTCTCAGGCGCCGAGCTGTGTCGCAGCCGCATCCAGGCCAGTGGCGATCTCCCTAGGATCGCGCTGGGACCGTGCCGAGTCCCTAAGCAGGGACGCGGGCGTGCCGGAGCGGTGCTCCGGCCTGATGGAGGCTGTTGAGGGCCTGCCGGTAGGAGGTGATCAGCCCGGTCTCCACGTAGTCCAGACCCAGTTCCTCGCAGTAGCGCCGGACGATGGTCCGGGCCTTGCGCAGGTTGGGGCTGGGCATGCTGGGGAACAGGTGATGCTCGATCTGGTGGTTCAGCCCGCCCAGTGCGATGTCGGTGAACCGGCCGCCGCGCACGTTGCGTGAGGTGAGCACCTGGCGGCGGAGGAAGTCCGGACGGTCTTCTCCCGTCAGGATCGGCATGCCCTTGTGGTTGGGCGCAAAGAGGGAGCCGAGGTAGACGCCGAACAGGCACTGGTGGACGGCGAGAAAGGCGATCGCCATGCCGGGCGGCAGCAGCCGGAGCAGGACGGTCAGATAGACCGCGAAGTGCGCGAACAGCAGGGCGCCGTCGAGCGTTCGGTGCTTGAGCGAGCGATTGGCCAGCGCCTTCACGCTCGACACGTGCAGGTTGAAGCCCTCCAGTGTGAGGAGCGGAAAGAACAGGAACGCCTGCCAGCGGCCGATCAGGCGGGGGAGCCCCTTGGCGGCCCGGGCCTGATCCTGGGACCAGACCAGCAGGTTGGGGTCGAGGTCGGGATCGAGTTCCTCATGGTTGGGGTTGGCGTGGTGGCGGGTGTGCTTGTCCTGCCACCACCCGTAGCCCATCCCGATACCGGCACCGGCGATCCGCCCGGACGTTTCGCTGGCCCGGCGTCGGCGGAACACTTGGCGGTGGGCCGCGTCATGGGCGAGCAGGGCGACCTGGCCGAAGACAATGGCCAGGAAGACGGCGACCGCCAGGGTCCACCAACTGTCGCCGATGAGCGCGACGGCCGCCCACCCGCCGACGTAGAGCCCCGCCACCGCTGTGATCCGCAGCGCGTAGTAGCCGGGGCGGCGCCCCAGCAGACCGGCATCGGCGATCTTTCTCGACAGTCGGGCGAAGTCGCTGCCGGACCCCTCTGAGGGCGGGGGCCGGAGGGTGGTGTTCGTGGTCATGATGGTGAAAACCTCTCCGAAGGAGGCAGATGGCTCGGCGCCGCTTCGGGGGCTGCTGAGACCGGGCCGCAGGCAGGAATGCGCTTTCGCCAGTGCGGGATGCGCATCGCGCGACCGCGGAGAAAGGAAGACGCCTGCTCCATCTGCCAGCGGCAGCGCAGGCCCTCTGTATGCATGCGAGTTCCCCGACGGGCAGGTCTCACACCGTGACAGGACGGGGCTGGAGCGGTCCGCGCTTTCATGGCAGCACCGAACCCGGCCGGTGAAGCGGGTCCGTCTGATCGCTGAGGGGCGCTCAGCGCGGTGACCGGCAAGGTCCGCACGGGTCGTCGAGACCGACGGTACCGACGAGGACACCGACCGGCGCACCTGAAGAGTCTCCGAACCGGCGGTGTGGGGTGAGTGAACCGGAGTTGCGGTAACTTCGTAGTCGAGGACACCGCCGTCTCGGGCACCAGCGGACACTCGCGGTGGGGCCGATGAGCATCGTCGCCTGCGCGGAACATCCGCTCTTCGCCCCGGGCGGAGAAGTGCTGGGCAGCATAAATGCGATAGGCGGGAGACCCCACGCCGAACTTGCCTCCCTGACCGGCGGGGTGAGCAACGAGATCAACCTCGGCACTTAGCTGAGCCCCCAGAACATCCTCTCCAGAGCCCAGGATGCCCTGGAAACCTCCAGTGCAGTGGCCCGCAGTCTCCAGGACAGCCTGCCACCCCCGGTGCTGGCGAAAGCGCCGGGGCTGGAGACGGCAGCGTCGCATCTGCCCGCTGCCGGCGGCACCATCGGGGGAACATTCATTTCGATCAACGTGTTCCGGGCGTACTGATATTCACGAGTACCCTCCTCCAAGCCCTGCAGCCGGTCGAGGAATAGCCTTGACAGTGCCCGCGCGTCCTTGGGGGCGACCTTGCTCCCGTCCTCGATCCATGGCAGGCCACGCATGAACTCAGGCGTTTCCGTGCTGAGCCAACCGGATGCTCTGCAGGCGTACATGTAAGAAGTCACGGCCTGACCTTCGGCCGGCCCTACACGGGCGAGCGGGCCAGCTGGCCGGCCCGGCCTATCAATTCCAGCTGAGTGATGTATTCCTAGGCCATCACCGCCAGTGGCGTCGCCGCGGCGACCGGCTCGAATATGGGGTGAGTGGCCGTTTACCGCTGACGCTTTTCGTCCTCGTCAGGCTGGTCGGCTTCGATCTTTTCTTTGCGAACCTTGCCCGTGACGGTTTCCTCTTCGGTGCGCTCGTCGGTGGTGAGGCGGACCCTCTCGACCGGCTCTGCCTCGGTCTGCGTCACTGGGCGCTCGGCGTGCAGGGTCACTTCGTGCTCGGCTTCGCTGATGTCCGGGCCGGCCGTGGCAGCGTCGCGGTTGGCGTCGGTGATCGGTTCGCGTTCGATGCGGACTTCTTCATGGCGAACGGGGACGGTCTGCTGGACCTCTTCGGTGACGACGTACTTGCGCAGGCGAGCCCGGCCGACCTCGCGGCGTTCGACGCCGACGTGCATCTGCTCCTCGGAGCGGGTCATCGCGTCATCTGTGGTTCCGGCCTCACGGCCGGTGCCGGGCTGGCGCTGGGTGGCCTGCTGCTGCCAGGCGGCGTCCCAGTCGATGCCGTAGTGCTCGTACAGGCGGTGTTCTTCCTCTTCGGACAAGTGCCCGCCGGCATCGACGTCGACGTTGGGGGCGTCTTTGACCGTGTCCTTGGTGTACGGGACTTCCAGGTGATCCTCGACCAGGCTGGCGTCGGAGATCGGTATGAAGGACTCGCTGGTGCCGAACATGCCGGTCTTGACGCTGACCCATTCCGGCTGCGTGGTCGCATCATCGAGGAAAACGTGCTTCGCGTCGCCGATCTTGTTGCCGTCCGTGTCGTAGACCGGGTGGTCCAGCACCGTCGGGATCTGCTCTCGGGTGATCATCGTGATCCCCTTTCTACTGACCTCCCAACCGACTAACCGAGCGACATGTCATGAAACACATTAATTGTGTCGATATGTCGTTAATGTCCGAATTGATGCTTTTCGGGTGGATACTCGTGCGGGATGGTACGGACATTGAAACGGCACGGAAGACAGGGCGGGCACGCCGCAGCCGGCCGGAAGGCCGAGGCTGTGCGGGCACCGGAGGCCGGGCCCGACGAGAAGGTGGAGCAGCAGGCACCGGACAGTCCCACGGATCTGCCCAAGCGCTCCTGGAGGGCGGTGCTGAGAGGCACTTTGAAGGAGTTCAAGAAGGATGAGCTGGCCGACCGGGCTGCGGCGCTGACCTACTACGGGATTCTGGCGCTGTTCCCGGCACTGCTGGCGCTGATCTCGTTGCTTGGGGTCGTCGGCCAGTCGGCGACGCAGCAGGTGCTGGACAACATCCAGAATCTCGCCCCGGGGGCGGCGCAGGACGTACTCCGCAACGCGGTGCAGCAGATGCAGGGCAACGCGGGGGTCGGCTCGGTCATGGCGATCGTGGGTCTGGTGCTCGCGGTGTGGTCGGCTTCCGGCTATGTCGCCGCGTTCATCAGGAGCGCGAATGCGGTCTACGACGTCCCTGAGGGCCGCCCGGTGTGGAAGGTGCTGCCGGTCCGCGTCGGCGTGACGGTGGTCCTGATGGTCATGGCGGTGATCAGTGCGCTGATCGTCGTGTTCACTGGTGGTCTGGCCCGGCAGGTGGGCACCGCGCTGGGTGTCGGCGACACGGCGCTGACGGTGTGGTCGATCGCGAAGTGGCCGGTGCTGGTGATCCTGGTGACGATCATGATTGCGATCCTGTACTGGGCGACACCGAACGCGAGGGTCCGCGGCTTCCGTTGGATCACGCCGGGCAGCTTTCTGGCGCTGGTGATTTGGATGATCGCCTCGGCCGGGTTCGCACTGTACGTGGCGAACTTCGCCTCGTACAACAAGACCTACGGCACGCTCGCCGGTGTAATCATTTTCCTGGTGTGGCTGTGGATCACGAATCTGGCGATCCTGCTCGGCCTGGAGTTCGATGCGGAGATGGTTCGCCAGCGTGCTGTCGCAGGCGGTCACCCGCCCGAGGAGGAGCCGTACGTACAACCGCGCGACACTCAGAAGTGGGACGAGGAGGACCGCCGCCGTCTTGAATCCTGAGGTGGCCGCAGCGCCGTGCGGGCCCCATCCCAGGGCTCTGCGGGTCCAGGTGCTGTCCACCGCGGTCGCCAACAGCTGTGCCGGCGGCGCCGCCCACCGCGGCACGGGTCACAGCGGAACGGCATGCATGGCGGCGCGGGCCAACCGCGCCCCTGCCCCTGATCGCCGTTGCGGCCTTGTTGCTGATCCGGAGTGTGCTGAGGCGTCAACAGTAGAGATGGCGAGGCTGAGGTGGGGGCGGGTGTGTTCGGGCCAGGCGGTGGGCGCGGTGTGGCCTGCGCCGCGGGCAGGCTGGAGAAATGGGACCGGATCAGGCCGGCGCGTTGAGCTGCCGTTGTCGCCTGGCCGGCTAGGCCGCGGTTTCTGTGATGAGGACGGCGGCGGTGACCGGGCCCGGGGCGTCCGTGGTGGCCGCGTCGGCTACGGCGTCCCGGACGGCGCGGGCGACTTCCAGTGGGTGGTGTCCGGGGGCGACCGCGAGGTGGACCTCGATGTGGCGGCCGGGTGGATCGTCATGGTCCTCCACCTTGACCGGGCGGCTTCCCAGTACGGCCGTGAGGCGGGCGACGCCCGGAACACCCGTCGCGACGTCCGCCAGCTCCCCGACGAGCCCCCGCATGGGTCTTGTTCCGGTCACCGGGGGTGAGCTTCGCGCGGCTGCAGCTTCCGGCGTGGGCCTCATGGCCCTCGCCGCGGTCCGCGGCTTCCGGCCTGTCTCCGGGCCCTCATGGAGATCCGTGACGCGCAGGTCCGCTGTCACGGTGGCCAGGCCGAGCCGTTCAGCGGCCGCGTTGAGCAGTGCGCTCCTCAACTGTTCGGCGGTCTCCGGCAGTGGCTGCCCGAGGGGTGCTGTGAAGGCGGCTTCGATCCTGAGTGGGCCGGGCGGTAGCGCGCTGACCGGCGGACGGACGGCCGACTCGGACACGGGTTCGAGCGGCGCCGATCCGATGCGTAGAGACTCCAGTCGAACACCGGGAATCTCGGCGGCAGCGCGCCCGAGGGTCCGGACGGCCGCTTGCTCGGTGATCCATGTCCCGTCGTCGGGCCCGCCCAGCGGGAGCAGCCGGCCCAGGTCGAGCTGGTGCCGCACTGCCTCTGTCAACGCCTCGGTCACCGGCCTCTCACCCTCCTTCTTCAAAGGCCACGGTCCTCTTCCTGTACCGCGCACGGATCGTCCGCGAAGCTCCGGGCGGGGACGCTCGGGTCGCTTGTTGGATCACCCGCGGATCACTCGCCTCGCCTCACAGTCCGCCCATCGGGCAAAACTGCTAATGCGAATATAATCTTACAAAAGGTGCACATTGGGCTCCTTGAAGGAGGAATGCCCTGATGACTGAGAACACCGTCGTCAGGCGTGGTGTTGCGCCCGGCTCTCGCGGCCGGACGAGCGTCGCCGATGTGGTGGTGGAGAAGATCGCCGGAATGGCGGCACAGGACGTGCTGGGCGTCTATGCCCTGGGCAGCGGGTTCGCCCGCTCGATGGGATCCATGCGGGAGCGGATGCCTGGCGCCGGTAGTGGCAAGTCCGTCACACGCGGGGTCAGTGTCGAGGTCGGAGAGCTGCAGGCGGCCATCGATCTGGAGCTCGTCGTCGACTACGGCGTCTCGATCACGGACGTGGCCGGTGCGGTGCGGGAGAACGTGATCTCCGCAGTGGAGCGGATGGCGGGTCGGGAGGTCGTGGAAGTCAACATCATGGTCAGCGATGTGAAGCTGCCCGACGAGGAGGACGAAGGGGAGGAGCGGCA